>JARLHP010000017.1 GCA_031292195.1 Syntrophobacteraceae bacterium | reverse complement strand
CCTTTTTCTGGGCCATATCGCTATCCTCCCTTGGTTTGCTGCGCTGACAGCTTTGGTTGGATGGCATATGGCCTAAAATCGCGGGGTCCGCAAGTGTTTCATCTCTCGTTGTGCCCACGGGGCATGGATCGTTAGCGTGAGAATAAATTTACCGCGACTCCCTGCTCCTAGTCCTTGCTCCCCGCTCCCTGCTCCTAGTCCTTGCTCCCCGCTCCCTGCTCCTAGTCCTCGCTCCCCGCTCCCTGCTCCCTGCTCCCTGCTCCCTGCTCCTTGCTCCCCGCTCCCCGCTCCCCGACTCACAGCTTATATTCTTTCAGCTTGCGCCACAATGTCGTGCGCGGAATGTCGAGCAGCTTGGCCGCCATGCCCTTGTTGTAGCCGGTCCGCTCCAGCACTTTGCCGATATAGCGCTTTTCGAACTCGGCCAGCGGCAGCAACCCTTCGCCTTCCACCGTGTTGAATTCCAGGTTCTGGATGTCCCGGGGCAGATCGCCCTGGCGTATCTGTTCGCAATCGGTCAAGGCCACAGCCCTCTCGATGATGTTTTCCAGCTCTCTTATATTTCCCGGAAAAGTATAGCTGAGGAGGATATTCAGGGCCTGGAGCTCTATGGCCTTGACATTTTTCCGGAAAGCCTGGCTGTATTTTTCGATGAAATGATCGACCAGGAGCGGGATGTCCTTGCTGCGCTCGCTTAGCGACGGCAGGTTGATGCTCACCACGTTTAGCCGGTAGAAAAGGTCCTCCCGGAAGTTTCCAAGCCCCACTTCATGTTTCAAGTCCCGGTTGGTGGCCGCGATGATGCGGATGTCCAGGTCGATGGGGCGAATCCCCCCCACTCGCAGTATGCGCCTGTCCTGAAGGACATGGAGCAGCTTCACCTGCATGCTCGGCGGCATCTCCCCCACTTCGTCCAGAAATACCGTGCCTTTGGTGGCCGATTCGAGCAGACCGATCTTGGCCGCCGCAGCCCCCGTGAACGCCCCCTTTTCGTAGCCGAAAAGCTCGCTGGCGATCAGTTCATCGGTAAATCCCCCGCAGTTAAAGCACACAAAAGGATGGTTTTTCCGGGGGCTCAACTCATGGATGGCCCTTGCCACCAGGGCCTTACCCGTGCCGCTCGCCCCCTGGAGAAGTATATTGCAGTCCACCGGGGCGATCTTTTGAACCATGACGAATATCTTGCGGACTGCGGGGCTGGTCCCCACGATGGTGCTCAGCCCCATGGCCCCCAGGTCGTCGGCCCCCCGCAGTGGGCCGCAAAGCGCCGGGTTTTCCCGGCACATCCCCGCCCTGGCAAGCGCGCCGCGGCACACTGCGCGGATTTCCTGGAGCTTCAAAGGCTTTGCCACATAATGATAGGCCCCTTCCTTGATGGCCTCCACCGCCCCGTCGATGCTCCCCTGGCCCGTAATGATGATCACTTCCGTTTCATTCCGAAACGCTTTGCTCCGGGCAAGAAGATCCATCCCGTTACCGTCCGGCAGGTTCAGATCGCAGAACACCACGTCGAACGGCGCCTCTCGCATCCGCTCCAGATAAGGTTGGCCGTTCGTAAAGGCTTCCACCTCCAGGCCGTCCTTTATAAGAGCCTGGCTCAGCCTGCGGCAAACGATAACCTCGTCGTCAACTATTGCCACCCGCGCGTACCGCATTTTGACTTCTTTCCTGTTCCGACGCCGCCGGTTGCTCCTCAGACTCCGCAGCCTGCAGAAAAACCGAAAAAACAGTGCCCTTGCCGATTTCACTATTCACCTCGAGGCGGCCTCCGTGCCTTTTTACAATGGCGTAAACAACCGAAAGCCCCAGCCCGGTTCCCTGGCCGGCGTCCTTTGTGGTGAAAAAGGGTTCGAAAATGTGCTCCACCGTTTCGGGGGCTATGCCCATCCCGGTGTCCCGGATATCGAAACGAACAAACCCGGGGGACTCGTCTACGACCTCAACCGTTATGGTTCCCCCCTCGGGCATGGCCTGGACGGCGTTTGAAAAAAGGTTTGTAAAGACCTGCTGCAGGCTCCGCATGCTGCCCCGCACCGGCCGCGACACTTCCGGGATTCGGACATCGAACTTCACTCCGGCCAGCGCGGCGTGGTTTTTGACCAGGGCCACCGTGCCCGCGATGATTTCCCGGGGGTCGATGCTCGTTCTTACCCTTTGCTGGGTGCGCGAGAAGTCCAGAAGATTTTTCACGATATCGCACGCCCTCTCCGACTGCGACAGAACATCTCCGATCAACTCCCGGCCCCCCTCATCCATCCGCTCGCCGTACTCTTCCAGGTAGGTCTCGGCCGTTAGGGAAATGTTGTTTAGGGGGTTATTGAGCTCATGGGCGATACCGGCCGTGAAGGTGCCCAGCGCGGCCATTTTCCTGGCCTGCAGCAGGTGCTCCTGGTTGACCGCCAGTTCCTTGGCCATCTGGTCGAAGGCATCCACCAGCTCGCTCATCTCCTCGGTTCGAAATCCCTGGTAGCCCCCGGGGTTGTAGTTGCCGGTGGCCACGTCCCGGATAGTTCTCTGGAGCCCCTTCAAAGGCCGCAACAGACCCAGGGACACCAGCCATATCACCAGCAGCATGAGCAGGAAGAAAACCCCCAGGAAGGCAAAGGGCAGGAGCAGGACGTTTTCGATGGCCTTCTGGGTTTTCTGCTGCTTCACCCGCAGAAATTTCGTGGCGAAATTAGTTAAATCCCTGCCTTGGCGGCGCATCACCTCCCCGTCACCGCTGGTTTCTCCTTTGGTCAGATACAGTTGGTGCGTTTTGGCGTAATCGACCAGCACGCCGTGGAACTGCTCGAATGTTTTCCGGTCCGTGAGGTAGATCATGTCCTCGGAAAGACTCATGACCAGGGGGTCGATCTTCTCCAGGTAGCGTTTCCCTTCCTGTAGGTTCGCACTGTCTTTGTAGAGAAGGTAGTTCTTTTCGTATCGGCGCACTTCTAGTACATTGTCCAGGATGTCGTGATAGCGGTCTTCCAGGACCAGGTGACGCTTCAGCATCGAAAGGTCCCGAAAGTCCATCAGCGTCAGCACGGAAGCTGATATGAAGGTCACCATGAAAAGAATGAATATCTGTCCCTTAATGGACCCCAGAAGCCACCGGAACGGCTGAGAGTGAAGAAGACGAGGAAGATGGCGAAAATTGCTGGGCTGGCTCATGAGTTTCTCCCGGTAAGGCACGCTGCTATGCATCCCGGCGGGGTGCGCAAAAGGGGGCCCGAGGATATGTTTCACATTGAGACAAGGCCTCGATCCGACGCAACAGCTTGTTTCATTTTGAAACAGCCCTCCCCCTACCGCTCAATTATATGACGTCCGTGGCTCCAAGTAAACCAACATTCTACCAGGCTTTTTCCCGATTGGCACACAGGTTGCCTATAGTCGCCTGCAAAGGGAAAATGCTGATGGAGCGAATTCTGGTGAGCATGGATTGTCAAAGCGGGGGATGGGGCGCTTTATCGAGGGCCATCTCGCTGTCGGGCAGGATCGAGGCCAAGGTCTATGCCCTGCTGGTGACGCCGGCGGGCAGCGGGGAACTGGCCGGACCACCTCCTCCCCAACTTTCTCCCGGTTCGGCCTGCGGGGCCGTACTGGAACGGATGGAAAGCCTGGTGCAGGCGGCTCGCTCCGACGGCGTTCACATCGAGTGCTTCGTCTCCGAGGGAGATTTCGAGGAAGAAGTCAGCCGGTTCGTCGAGCGTAAACGGGTAACGCTGGTAATAGTCGAGTGGCCCGATCAGAAGGATCCTCTAGCGGAGCGGAAACTGGGGCGGATTCGCAGGATTCAGCATCGCATATCCTGCCGGGTGGAGCTGGTCAGTCCGCGGAAACATCAACCGGAGCAAAGGAGAAATCAACCGTCATGAGCCTATTTCACATGTACCTTCCAATTGCGGGAAACAGCGTCAACATTCTACTGATCCTGGGCCTGGGGCTGGCAGTAGGTCTTCTGTCCGGTCTTTTCGGCGTAGGCGGCGGGTTCCTGATGACGCCTCTTTTGATAATGGTAGGCATTCCGCCCACAGTTGCCGCTGCCACCGATTCCAACCAGATCGTCGGGGCATCGACCTCGGGCACCCTGGCGCATTTTCGCCTGGGAAACGTCGACGTCAAAATGGGGTTGCTGCTGCTGCTGGGAGGTATCGCCGGCGGCACGGTGGGAGTCGGGATCATAAAGGTCCTCCGGGCCATGGGAAACGCCAATTTACTGATCCAAATCTGCTATGTGGTGATGCTGGGTGTGATCGGGGCCTACATGTTCGCCGAGAGTCTGCAGTCCATGAGCAAGGCCAAAAAAGACGCCCCCCCGCCCGAGGCCAGGAAGGAATCCCTCTATGCGCGCATCGTCAAAAATCTCCCCTGGCAAACCGAATTCGAGCGCTCCGGCCTGCGCCTTTCGGTCTTGATGCCCCTCGTACTGGGGGCCTTTGTGGGAATCCTGGCCGCCATAATGGGGGTTGGGGGCGGGTTCATCATGGTGCCGGTAATGGTCTACATGTTGCGTATGCCCATGCACGTGGTGGTGGGAACGAGCCTTTTCCAGATTCTTTTCACCTGCGCCGACGTAACGATCATGCAGTCCTGGCAGAACCACACGGTTGACTTCGTCCTCGCCCTGATACTGTTGATCGGGTCCTCGGTGGGCGCCCAGGTCGGCGCAAAGCTCGGCAGGAAGCTGCGCGGCGATCAGCTCAAAATTCTTCTGGCTTGCATCGTTCTCCTTGTCTGGTTCCAGATGCTCTACGGGCTGGTCGCCAGACCTGACATTCTGCTGGCTTACGTAAAGGGGCACTAAAAATGAAAATCCGATACTTCACTCTGCTTGCCGTCCTCTGTCTTTTTTCGGCCTCCACCGCCTCGGCCCAGGATAAGCTCCGCCTGACGGTCCAGCCGCAAACCATAAATATTGGCACCTTCTACAACGGAACCACCCTTACGGCCACCGGATCGATCCCTGCGGACAGCGAAGCCGTCGTGCGGTTTCTAGGCGACTCGGCCGAGGTTCACATGAAGCAAAAGGCCAGGGTCGCGGGCGTTATGTGGATGAACCTGGGGTCGGTCACTTTCGAAAAAGCGCCCTCTGTTTGCATTGTCTCCTCGGCCGTGGATTTAAAAAACCTGGCCTCGAAGGCGGGGGCGGCCGACGGGTTGAACCTGGCCGGCATGAGGCAGTCCATCCAGATCAAATCCGAGGGGAAGTGCAACTTTGATATTTTCGACGAATTCCTCAAAATGAAAAAACAGGAAGGGCTCTACCGCCAGCTGAGCGGAAACATCTCCTACGGAAAGCCGGCGAACGGACAAAAGACCTTTCGAGCGCTCATCCCGCTTCCTTCCCGCCTCAAACCCGGGGCTTACACGGTCGATGTGTCCGCGGTCGGCAGCGGCGGGATCGTCGCCCGGGGCGAGCAGCCGATCGAGGCCAAACTGGTGGGTCCGCCGGCCCTTATGGCCACCCTGGCTTTCAACTACCCCATCCTCTACGGGGTCCTCGCTTCTCTCATAGCGATTCTTGCCGGTCTTGGGATCGGCCTGGTTTTCCAGAGCAAGGGCGCCCATTGAGAAGGCAAATGGCGGGCGGATTCAGACAAATCACACCCTCGCGGAGTCTTTGACAAATGGATATCGCCGGCGGGCTCAAAAAGCTCTTCTCGTTCCGTTCCTCTTCGCAGACGGTTTTGCCTTTCACCGTGCTCTTCAAGAAATTCCGGAGCATCCTGGAGCGCAACAACCTCATTCTGGAACTCATGGCCGACATGGGAGACAAGCTGGGGGGAGAATATATATTCGACAGCCAGTTTGTGATAGATGGCACCGGTAAGATCAGCGATCTGGTCTTCAAGCTCATCTCCGACCTGTGCGTCATAACGCAGAGCGATATCGTGGACCTTTTTGTGGCCTTCGAACGGATTCAGTTCCAAATCCAGGAGGAACTGGCCGGCAGGAGGGCGGTGCCCGTGACCAAGCCGGTGCTCCTGCTGGACGAACTCAACGGCGACTTCTCCGAGGAGGCCGGCAACAAGTTCGCCAACCTGGGAGATATCCGCAATACCCTGGACCTGCCCACCACCGATGGTTTTGTGGTAACGACCAGGGCCTTTTTCGACTTCATGCAGGCCAATGGTCTTTTTAAGATCGTGGAACGAGGGCTTGCCGAGCTGGATTTGGCGGACGAATCCGCCCTGGAGGCCTTCAGCCATGACGTGCGGGGGCGTATTTTGGCCGGAAACATGCCCCGACACGTCACCTCGGCAATCAATAGCGCCCTCGATATCGTCTGTGACAGGAACCGGGGCGGCCCCCTTTGTTTCGCGGTGCGCAGCAGCGCCTGGGGCGAAGACTCCGAGTTCAGTAGTTTCGCCGGCCAGTATGAGAGCGTGCTCAATGTCCCCAGAAAGGGGATTCTGCGTGCCTGGCGGGAGGTGGCCGCCAGTGTCTACACTCCGGAGGCTTTGCGCTACAGGCTTCACCGGGGCTACCGGGAATCCGAGACGGCCATGGCCGTGGGCTGCCAGTTGATGGTCGAAGCCGAGGTGAGCGGGGCCATGTACACCTATGCCCCCGTCGGGACCGAACAGGAAGCCATGGTGATTAGCGCCGTCTGGGGCCTGGGGGTGGCCGTTGTGAGCGGCATTGCCGAATCGGACACCATTTTTCTGGAAAGGAACCCGCCTCACCACGTCCTTTCCGTCGAACCGGGCCGCAAGGCCACCAAAATGATCGGCGAACAGGGCGGCGGAACGGCCTGGGTGGATGTCCCGGCGGAACTGCAGGACAAGACGTGCCTCTCCGCTAACTATATCCAGCGGCTTGCCCAGGCGGCGGCCATGATCGAAAAATACTACCGGCGCCCCCAGGATGTGGAGTGGGCCTTCGACAGGCAGGGAAATCTTTTCATCTTGCAGTCCAGGCCTCTAAACGTCAAACCCAACCAGCCCGAGCGCCACATGCCCCATATCGACAACGTCGCCCTCTCCGCCCAGGTGCTTTTCTCGGGCAAAGGCACCGTCGTCCAGGGGGGCGTGGCCTCCGGAACGGTCTACGTCGTCTTGACAGACGAGGATTTGAAGGATTTTCCTTTCGGTGCGGTCATGGTCTCCCGCCACACCTCTCCCAAGTATTCGCGCGTGATGCGCAAGGCCCGGGCCATACTCACCGACATTGGCTCGGCCACCGGGCATATGGCCACCCTGGCCCGGGAGTACCGCGTCCCCACGGTGGTGGATACCGGGGTGGCCACCAAGGTGCTCAAAACGGGGGACGAGGTGACCCTGGACGCCATCCAGAATGTGGTCTACGCGGGCACGGTCAAAGAACTGAGTGACTTTGAGATCACCCAGGAGGAGGTCTTCGAGGAAACTTACGAATACCGCATGCTCAAAAGAGTGCTCAAAAAAATAACCCCTCTAAACCTTGTGGACCCCAACAGCGAAATCTTTCGGGCGGCCCGCTGCCAGACATTTCACGACATCACCCGGTTTGTTCATGAAAAAGCGGTTGAGAGTCTTATCAATTTGAGCGAGAATTACCAGCGTTACCATGATAAGAAGTCCAAGCGGCTGGATATCCCCATTCCGCTCGGCCTGATGGTAATTGACATTGGAAGTGGAACGAACTCATGGCCCGACGCCCAGTCCGTTACGCTGGAGCAGGTGGAATCCACGCCTATGAAAGCGCTCATGGAAGGGCTCATGGAAAGCGGCATGTGGGAGACCGCGCCGGTGGCGGTCGATCTTGGCAGCTTCATGTCCAGCTTTAGCCGCACGTTCAGTTCCTCGATGGCTCGCCCGGAGGATGTCGGCCGCAACTTGGCGGTAGTGTCCGATACGTACATGAACCTGCACCTCAGGCTGGGCTATCACTTCAATATCCTGGACGCCTATATCGGGGAGGAGCTTAACGACAACTACATCTATTTCCGATTTCTGGGAGGTGTTTCCAATATCGAGCGCCGCTCGCGCCGGGCCAAGTTTATCGCCGACGTGATGGAGGGGTTCGATTTTCGGGTGGAAATTCACGGAGATTTGGTCGTCGGCAGGCTCAAGAAATTGTCCAGGGAGAGAATGGTCGGGAGGATGAAAGTCCTTGGCGGCTTGATAGGCTACACGCGCCAACTCGATGTCAACATGACCGGCGATGAAATGATCGATTTTCATCTGGCCGATTTCATGCAGAGAATCCAGGTTCTTAAGGAGGTCAGTGAAGATGCCCCCATGTGCGGATTGCGCCCGACCAACCCAGGTTCTAATTCTGGATGACGAACCGATAGTGTGCAAGCGACTCAAACCCGCCTTCCAAAAAGCCGGCTACGAGGTCGAAACCTTCACCGACAGTGCCTCGGCCCTGGCCAGGATCGCCGAAAAGCGCTTCGATGTGGTGATTACCGACCTGAAAATGGAAGGCGCCGATGGAATGATTTTCCTCACACGGGTAAAGGAGGTCTATCCCGATACGGGCATCATTGTCATTACCGGGTTTGCCACCTCGGATACCGCCAAGGAATCGTTTCGAAAGGGAGCCTTCGACTTTGTGGCCAAACCCTTCAAACTGGGCGATATCATCGATGCCGTCCGCCGCTTCGAAGAGAGCAGAAAAACAGCCTGACGGACCCGACCGATCGCCGGTTTCTTTATCTTCTCGGGATTCGCTTCGAAAATTTGCCCGGCAAATGCAACCGGGGCGAACCGCTATGGGCCCTGTCGGGGAGCTTCGCCTCGACGGCCCCGGCCATCTTTATTCGGCTGAAGTTCGACCTTCCAATTCCCCTTAAAGAGCGCTCCCGACTATACCATCACTCCTCGGCCGACGCTCACTCTCACTTCGGCTCGATATCGATGTGTTCGGGAAATTCCCCGAAAAGCACGCTTCTTTCCAATTCCCCGTCAGGATTGAAAAAGCGCATGTTGCCGTTTTCGTCGCAAAGCCAGAACTCTTCAGCCCCCTTCTCAAAATAGAGAAGCCTTTTTTGCTCCAACTCGGCGGCGCTGTTCGACGGAGACTCTATTTCGATGACGACTTCGGGGGAGTCGGGAAGCGCCGGCTTCCTGACTCCGTGCTTTTTATGGAAGGCCGCGCTTGCCCAGACCACGTCGGCCACCCGTGTGCCCTTGGATGTCTGGATCGGACATTCCACCGCTGTCTTGTCTCC
The DNA here is from genome assembly GCA_031292195.1 of Syntrophobacteraceae bacterium. Classification (GTDB taxonomy): domain Bacteria; phylum Desulfobacterota; class Syntrophobacteria; order Syntrophobacterales; family Syntrophobacteraceae; genus SbD1. Next base: position 713 of record JARLHP010000017.1, on the reverse strand, counting down.
TTCACCATGACGCTCGAACCATCCGTTTATACGCGCCTGGTACCTGCCATGCGCATAAGAGGCCGGGGCCATCATAATCTTCCCCCATTCGTTGGTCTCGATCTTGAAAGGCAGGTCTTTGAGGCTTGGATGCTCGACCACTTCACGCCATTCCATCCACTGTCTCCTCTTCAATTAGCGCATGGTGAGAAGGTAGAATCTAGGATGGGTGGAGCGAAAGCGCAACCCATCAATTTCACCTCTTGTGAAACTTCATTTGGGAAAAACCACATGGACCCCGGCCAAAAGCCTGCCGGGGCGACGTGTGTACTGAAGTTTCATTCTCGTTCAAACCGCGTCCGAGGACGTGGCGGCTGGGCTTGAACGCAATTTGGTATCAGAAAAGCATTGCCGGGATGGCAACTTACTGCGGATCGGAACACTTTGCGCCGCGCAAACTTTCGGGACCTTCTCCCTGTATGAAGTGCAAAGCATACCTCCGAAAGACTGGGGACACCCGGACCCAATGAGATAAAGGACTCAACTGGATTCGGTGCTGCTCTTGTAGAGCGACGATCGTGATCCCGGAGGGATCAAAGCCATTAGCCGGGGGTTGAGGCCGTGAGGCCGATACCCCCGGAAAGGAACGAAAAAGACGGAGACGACCCCTCACGGGGTCGCACGAGACGACCCCGTGAGGGGTCGCACGAAGAAAGGAATAAAAGAAACACCGG
>JARLHP010000148.1 GCA_031292195.1 Syntrophobacteraceae bacterium | reverse complement strand
ATCGGCCTCACGGCCCCCCCCCGGCTAATGGCTTTGATCCCCCCGGGATCATGATCGTCGCACAAAAAGAACAGCACAGTTGAGTCGCTTAACTCAACAACATTGGGGGGACATGAGCCCATAGCACCCCCGCGGGATCCGGATCGCGACGGCTGTGCCGCACACGACGAGCCCGCGACCGGGACGCCGGCGCCGGTGGCGCAAAAGTATGTTCCACCTGCTTAAGTCTGTCTTAACTTAACAGCATCGGGGGCCCGCATGCGCCCCGGCGAATCGCGCACCGGCAGGCTTGCGGATGGATACCGGCTATAAACGTCAGCACCCATGTCGACACCCGCGGCGGCTTTATCGGCGCTTCGGCAGAGGGATTGGCAATCTCGGTCGAGCAGGATTCCAATAACGCTTTCTACGGCAACAAAATAGCCACCGCCAATACGATTGTCGCCAACCAGGTAAAGGCGCCAAAACCCGCAAAGGACCTGCCGTCCACGGCCGATAAGCTGACAGCGTCGCGAATGGACCGCACCAGAAGGAATTGCCTCCCTTGCCCATGAGCGAACCGCAACCCGAACCGCAGGAGCATTGGATCGACACCGACATCCCGGCTCGGCTCGACCGGCTGCCATGGAGCCGGTGGCACTGGCTGGTAGTGATGGGGCTGGGGATAAGCTGGGTCTTGGACCGGCTGGAGGTCACCCTCCAGGGCGCCATCAGCCCGGTTCTCCTCGATCCGCGCACATTGGGCCTGACACCGGCGCAGACAGGTCTCACCGTCACCGGCTATCTTCTCGGCGCGGTTTCCGGCTCTCTATTTTTCGGCTATCTCACCGACCGGTTCGGCCGCAGGAAGCTCTTTTTGACCACGCTTGCCGTCTACCTGTGCGCCACCGCCCTGACCGGCCTTTCCTGGGATTTCTGGAGCATGTTTTTCACCCGGTTTTTGACCGGGGCCGGAATCGGCGGAGAGTATGCCGCCATCAATTCGGCCATCGACGAACTCATTCCCGCCAGGGTCCGGGGCAGGACAGACCTTATCATCAACAGCACCTTCTGGCTGGGAACGGCCTTCGGGTCCGCGGCGTCGCTGTTTTTTCTGGACCGCCGGATTTTTCCCATAAATCTCGGCTGGCGGCTACCCTTTCTTTTCGGCGCACTCCTCGGGCTTATCATCGTTGCCATGCGCCGCTATATTCCGGAAAGCCCCAGATGGCTCATCACCCACGGGCACATCGAGGAAGCCCGAAAAATTGTAGCCGATATCGAAGAGCATATAAAAGCGGACCTCTCCGACACCCCGGCTTCCGCCCTTCCAAGCTCCTCGCCCGAAACCATCAGGATCCGGACCGACATGCACATCGGCATGCTCGACATCTTTGGGGCCATCCTCAAAAACTACTGGCGAAGATCGCTTCTGGCCTTCTGTTTGATGGTCTCTCAGGCCTTCTTTTACAATGGAGTATACTTTTCGCAATCCCTCGTGCTCGTGACTTTCTTTCCGGTAGCCCCCGGCAGGATTGGATTATACCTTCTGCCGCTCGCCCTGGCCAACCTGCTCGGGCCTCTGGTGGTCGGTCATCTCTTCGACACTGTGGGCAGAAAACCGATGATAACGGCCACCTTTGCGCTATCCGGAATCCTTCTTTCCCTCATGGCCCTGGCTCTGGCCGCCGGGGTGCTAACCGCCGCCGGCGAGACCGCTTGTTTGTGCCTCATTTTTTTCGTCGCCTCCTCGGCCGCAAGCTCCGCCTATCTCACGGCCAGCGAGATTTTTCCGGTCGAAACCCGCGCCATGGCCATCGCCCTTTTCTATTCCGCCGGAACGGGCGCGGGAGGCGCCGGCGCCCCGGCGCTATTCGGCTCGCTCATTCAAAGCGGAATGCACAGTCTGATATACGGCTATTTTGCCGGATCAACGCTCATGGTGATCGCTGCCCTGGCGGAACTCCTGCTTGGCGTCCGGGCCGAAAAAAAGTCGCTGGAAGATATCGCCCCGCCGCTTTCGGCCGGGAAGAGCGGCGGAAGGCGGGGTTGAAACCCGTCCCCATGGGTCTTAACTGAAGTAAAGAAAATCAACCCCCCAAAACCGGAGGAAGATATTGAAGTGGCAATTGCGAGCAAAAAAAGCCTTTAAAACTGCTGCGACAGGTTTTTCCGTGGTCGCCATCAGCGCATCGCCTAAAATTTTCCTGCCGCACTCCTTGATGTTATCTCCAAACACCCAAACCAACGAAAGGCAAATCTACCGCGGTCCCCCGCCACCTCCGGCGGTGCGGGGGGCACAGCCTCCTGCGCATTTGATTTTTGCAGAGCAACTTTCCATGTCGCCTCGGGACACCAGGAACCCGCGAAAAGTCCGTGGTTCGGGCTGGGTAATCCCGGCTGGCGGTTCCACCGCCATACCGAAGTGGGCCGATCTGCCGGCGGATACCTCCGCCGCTCTTTGGGATGCGGGTGTTGATTCCTGCACGTACGCACGTCTGCTTCAAGGTGAGGTGGTAAGTCAATCGCGTCCGGTTTTACCCGGCAAATCGGGGGTGCACGAGACCGTCTTCGGCCTGGTGCCCGGGAACCTCGATAAATTGTGGGACCTGCTTCTAAATTGTGGACAGTCGACTCCCATAATGCCTCATGTGACTTCATGCCGGCTGGTTCAACCCGATCACCCTCTACCGCAGGACAAGAGGTGGGAGCAATTGCAGATCGACTTTCAATTCCTGTTTTTCAGCATCAAGACCACAATGATAAATGAACAGACAATCAAGAAGCCAAATTACCTGAAATGGCGCCAGGTTCAAGGCGAAGCAAAACGCAACGAAGGATATTTTCGGGTAATTACCATTGCTCCGCGCCTCCAGTTCGTAGAATACAACGTACTGGTCGATACAGGCCCTCTCGTACCCCAATTCGTAAAGACATGGGCCATAAGAAACACTCTGCCGAAGGTAATAACCGCTCTGCGCGACCATATCCAATCGTAGCTCGCGCCACTTTTTCATCGCCGCTGGGACCGAGGGCGGAGGTGAGTTAAAGAGGAGCCCGGGAGGTAAAGAGGCACTTGATGTTCGGCGTCCTGGCACTCTTTGCTGACCACCTGATCAAGCTGGCGACCTGAACGGGGTCCCCAAAAAATAGAATCGGAAAAAACTCTCAACAGGATAGGAGTGTCGTCAGAATGGGCAATATAGAGTAAAGTCAATTAATTACTGTTCGTTGGATGCTTCCGGCTGCCCAAATGATCCCCCCTGGGTCCATCGGACAGGAATCAACCATCGAAGTTTCGAGAAAGAAAAACAAAAAGCGATGAAGCATCTGGCTGAGCAGTAACATCCCGGCCGGATCGATTCAGACATGTTTTTCTCAAACCGGTCGCTGCGGCGCCGAAAGAAGGGACGGGCAGATGAAAAAGCGAATTGTGTTGATTGCGGCTTTGATAATTGTGCTTGCATTTGTTGGAGCTGGTCAGGTCATGGCCCTGATAGATCAGCTGACCAAGCAGGATAAAAAATTTCTCCAGGGAGCCTCGGCAACTTGTTAATATGTCTCATAAAGTAGGTTTTACCCCTCCCCAGGCCATGAATGAGAAAGAACAGCGCAGCTACGATGAACTCTCAAGATTACACGGCCCCGATTTCGATCGTGCACACATGAAAAACATGGTGAGCGATCATGAAAATGATATCGCGGAGTTTCAAAAGGAGGTGAAGAAAGGCAAGAATGGGCTTGTAAAGCAATTTGCGGAAAATACGATTCCGATTTTGCAACAACATTTGCAAATGGCCAGGGATATCCGTACCGAACTCGAAAAGTGACAGTAAGTCATCTGGTGCTCCAAATCGCCGAACATGGATGGAGCATGAAAACGGCCTCACAGCGCGGTGAGAAATCAAAATCTCAACGGGGGCGATTTTCCCCGTGGGTCAGGCGCTATTCTCGTCACCTCCGCGTTAGCGCCTGCCCTGCAGGGGAACATAAACCCCGGGATCCCCCCGGAGTTCGAGCTAGGCCAGGGCGCCGCCATCAACGGCGATAGACGCGCCGGTAATAAAGGCGGCTTTGGGAGAAGCAAGAAAGAGTATAGCCGCGGCGACCTCCTCGGGCTGTCCCATACGATTAAAGGGTACCCCGCTAATAAGAGCGGCTTTATTCTCTGGCGTCCCGGTAAAGCGGGTGACCATTTCGGTATCAATCGGTCCAGGCGCGACCGAGTTGACCCGGATACCAAATTCCACCGCTTCAAGCGCGGCTGACTTGGTCAAGCCCTCGACCGCATGTTTGCTGGCCACATAGATGGATGCACCCGGAAAACCACGATGCCCGGCTACAGAACTCATGTTGACAATGCTTCCCGCCTTTTGCTCCCGCATTGCACGCATCTCATGTTTAAGGCACCACATAACACCCAGAACATTCGTATCGAAAATCTGCGAATAAGTCTCAGCGGTTTGCTCCATAATCGAATCGACTTTGCCTTCCGTGCCGGCGTTATTGACTGCAACATCGAGCCGGCCAAACCGATTGACCGTTTTCTCAATCAGATTTATGACGTCTTCTTCGTGACGGACATCCGCCTCGATAAATTCCGCTTCCGCCCCAAGACCACGTAATTCGGCGACGAGTTCCTTACCCTTATCTTCATGGCGGCCGGAAACGACTATTTTTGCGCCTTCTTTGGCGAATGCTATCGCAGTGGCGCGACCGATGCCGGTCAATGCCCCTGTAATGAGTACGGTCTGGTTTTTCATTGAAGCCCTCCTGGAAAATATGCGGCTTCCTTTGGTGTTAAGCCCCGCCTTCGGGTTGGTAACCAGCGTCTGCTTTGCCGAACCGGTCGGGAAATCTCAAGCAGGATTCGAAGTCCATCCCTTGTGCGTCGGTAGTTGTTTCGCTCAAGCACCGGAGGACCTTGATAGTCTCTTCAGGTTCAGGCCTTATGGTGTAATCAGCGTTGATGTCGGCGGAACGAATTACCCCCGACTGATCGATCACGAAGCGTGCCGGCATTGGCAGCGTCCACGAATTGTCTCCGTTGTACTTCTGAAGATCGGTACCGAAGCTGAGGTAAACTTTACGCAAATCGTCCGGAAATTTGTAAACCAGGCTGAACTTGCGCGCCACCTGATTACCCGGGTCGCTCAACAGCTTGAGCATCAGCCCCTTTTCTTTAACCAACTTGCGATTGAACTCTTCGATCTGAGGAGAGATGGCTACAAGGGACGCACCCAGCGCGGTGATCTCGGGAAGGGCCTTTTCAAGAGCTTCCAGCTCCAGATTGCAGTAAGGTCACCATCCTCCCCGAAAGAAGCTCAAGACGACTGGACCATGTTCCAACAGCGAACCGAGGCTAATGAGGGCGCCTTCCGCATCCTTGAGGGCAAAACCGGGCGACCTCTCCCCGACCTTTGGCGCCTTGTCTTTCAGACCGGACTTTTCGAGTTCTTCTGTGGCTCGGTGCATGACGTCCTGTATTTCCTTCGGGGTTATGGCCTCATATTTTGTTTTTAGCGCGTTTATCCTGTCTTTAAGTGTCATATCCGCATCCTCTCGTGCTTACTGAAAATCTCCAACTATATTTAGTGTAATCACACCTCAAGATGCCTTCAATGTTCCCAAGCCCCTCAACATCCTCGAAATGCAGATCGTCCGCGGCTTTCGTTTCCCGAAGGGTCCAAATATTTTCAAGAGTGCCCCCTCTTCCACCACAGCTCGCATTGTCCACAACCTCAACCAGGTTGCGTTAAAGATTTGCCTGATGGGTTGCGCTTCGAGACTGTGTCTTGAGAGAAATTCGCAAACCGGGCTGTCGGAACCTGTGAGGGGGCGGCAAGGTTGTTGAGATAATCGACTCAACTGGAATCGGTGCTGCTCTTTTAGAGCGACGATCGT
>JARLHP010000147.1 GCA_031292195.1 Syntrophobacteraceae bacterium | reverse complement strand
GGCATCTGCGGGCTATGACTTGATAGGACATAAATGGCTACGCCGGCCTGCAGGCAGCGGGCCAGCAGGCGGGATGGCGGAGAGAGAGGGATTCGAACCCTCGGTACACCTTTTGGGCGTACACACGATTTCCAGTCGTGCTCCTTCAGCCTCTCGGACATCTCTCCGCAAGGTGCTTTCACCGGTTTGCGCATATACGGCCATCAACCGGCCGCAAAAAGTGGCGGAGAGGGTGGGATTCGAACCCACGTGCCCTGCTATTCACAGGACAACTCGATTTCGAGTCGAGCCCGGTACGGCCACTTCGGTACCTCTCCGCAACAAAACCCTCTATTTACCTCAAGGCGGGGTGAAAAATCAAACATCAATTCCAAGATAGGCGAAAAAAATAAAACGCGCCTATTTTTCTGCCCTTCGCGCCTTGAAAAACCTGTGCAATATGTCCGCACACTCCTCGGCCATGACGCCCCCGGCTACCTCTATGCGGTGATTGAAACGGGCCACATCGCACAGATCGTGGACGCTGCCCGCGCAGCCGCCGCGAGGATCGCGAGCGCCGAAAACCAGCCGCCTCACCCTGGCCTGAAGCATTGCCCCAACGCACATGGCGCAAGGCTCCAGGGTCACATACAAGACGGCGCCGGGCAGCCTGTAGTTGCCCAGACCGGCGCAACCATTCCTGATGGCCACCACCTCGGCGTGCGCCGTGGGGTCATTGGCTCCTATCGGCATGTTGTGCGCCCTGGCCAGCACCAGCCCATCGCCGGCCACCAGGACCGCTCCGACCGGAACCTCGCCCAGCCGGTACCCTTTCTCGGCCTCTTCCAAAGCAAGGCCCATAAAAAACTCATCTATTTCCAAAGCCGCTCTTTGCCAATCTTTCAAGATTGTCGCATGCCGATTGCCAATAGCACAGTTTTGGTATATAGGAAAGACCTTTCCACCTTGTTACTTTAGACGCAGAAGCGAGCCGCGGGCAGCTACACGAATCCGCGTTGGCGATTCCATCCGAATTTGCAGATATCTTTTTGGGGAAAAGGGGCAGATGAGTTCCACACGAGCCTTGCCATGGTTTAGAAGTATTTTCGTCCTTGCGGCCTTAGCCGCGATAGCGATCACCGCACTACCAGTTACTGGCCGGGGGCAGACCCCGGGTAGCGGCCTCAGACCGCGGCCGGCCAACGGCCCGGCAACCGCGGCCGCGCCCTCCAAACCGCCCTTGCCGGGCCAACACGGCGACTCTACTTTGCCCACCCTCTGGGCCGACTATATTTGGCAGTCCATTCCGGCCGCGGACTTAAGAAGCCTTACTCCCGGCCCCGTCATAAAAGCTTATCAGGCCAATGACTGGCAACCCCTTTTCATAGACTCCCGGTTCGAGTTGAATAGAAACGCGGAAAGTCTGCTTGCCCCCCTCCGCTCTGTCGATAAAGACGCTATCGATCCGGGCCCCTTCGAACTCGACAAGTTGTCTGAAGTTTTGAAAAAGCTCAAGAGCTTCCGGACAGCCTTACGTACCGCCGACCCACAATTCGACGCCGGCAGAGCGCAGTTCTTTTTCGATGGAACCCGGCCTGGAGCATCCCCTGCCGGTCCTTATAGCTCCCGGGAAGCATCGACGCTCACACCACTTAGGCCCGACGCCATCTCCAAAGAGTACCGCCGTTGTTTCCAGGCGGCCAGCGAGGCCGACGTCCGCCTCACCACCGCTTTTTTCCTTTTCTCGAAGGAAATGGACCCGTTTTCACCGGTCGAACAGGGCGTAAAAGTCCTTTCGGGCAAAGTACCGATTTCCAGGTACTTCGCTGAACTCAAACCGAAAGGCTACGACTACCAGGCCCTGTGTTCGGCCTATCACAAGTACACGCAACTGGCGGCCCGAGGGGACCAAATCTACGTCCATATTCCCTACCGGGTGCGCACCGGCGCTTCCGGAAAAGACATCCGCCGCCTGCAGGAAAGGCTGGGGCAGGAAGGTTTCTATTCCGGCGAGGCCACAGGCGTCTTCGACCGGGCCACAAAAGAAGCTCTCAGGGATTTTCAGGCCGCCAACACGCTTGGAACCGACGGACTCCCGGGCAGGAGCACCCAGGCCGGCTTAAATGTTTCTTTCAAGCAGAAGGCGGCGCTCATCGCCTATTCCCTCAACGCCGTTCGCTCCAGTCCCACCCGCCGGTACGACCGGTTTGTCCGGGTCAATATTCCTCAGTTCAGGCTTGACTATTATAATAAGGGCGAGCTGATCAAAACCGAGAAGGTCGTCGTGGGAAGGGCCAGCGGCAAGAAGGTGAACCGCCAGGGCAAGATAGTGGGTGAAAACCAGACCCCCACCATGGTCAGTCAAATCGATCGGATCATTTTCAACCCCCGGTGGTATGTCGACGGCCGCATCCGCCTGGAACTCAACCAAAAAGCCAAATCCAATCCGGAGTGGTTTGAAGAACACGGCTACGTCAGAATGGAATCACGCTACGCCTTCGGCGAGCACAGGCTTTTTCAAAAGTCGGGACCCCAAAATGCTCTTGGCCGTGTCAAGTTCGATTTTCCCAACCCCTACGCCGTTTACCTGCACGATACCAATCAAAGGTTTCTTTTTGGCCGGCCGCGCCGCGATCTTTCCCATGGCTGCATTCGGGTCCAAAATGCGCTGGATCTGGCTCAAACTATTCTGGACGAGGAAGGAAACCCCTTCGCCAAAAGGATTCAGACCACCCTCCAGGGGACGCATGTGGCCTACGTCAAACTCTCGCAACCCGTTCCCATCTCGGTGGAGTACATCCCGGTCGTGGCCGAAAGCAACGGGAAAATTGTTTTCGCCGGCGATCCTTACGGCGTTGTCTCCGAACCCAATCGAATGGCGCGAAAGTGGTGAACCCGCAGAGGTCCTGAAAATCATTTTCATTGCCCGGATGAATACAGCCTTATCTTCCGTTTAGATAAGATCTATTCTTATTGTAACTTGCACATCATTACCACATACAAAATTGCCACCTGGCTTTATCCTGTAATTACAGCCATTTAAACTACATTCCAGTTACTCTTGCAATTCAATCGGCAAAATTATTTGACACTGTTTCTCTGATGTGACTTTTTTAATCGCAATTTCAGGGCCTTAACATTTCTTCCAAGACAAATCGGCGCCTTGATGGAAAAAACCGTTTGACAGCAACGACGATATTTTGGTAGGCATGTCCATCTTTTCATGATCGTTACCATTGATGGGGCTTCGGCAAATGGTACGATACACACACATTTAAGACCAAAAATATGGGGGGGGGCTATGGAGGGAGCGAGGTCTCGAAGGGTATTATTTTATGCCTTGATTCTGCCGGCCGCATTCACAATCTCTTCTTTGATTTTCAACAAGACATCTCACGCACTTACAGCTTCTTACGGCGAACCTTATCACGGAAATCTTGTAAATGGTGTCGTCTTTCCCACTATGTTCCCGGGCTACCATGTCCGGGACTACAACATGGCCTACACCACTCCGGAGCTGGCTGGAGCATTGCTCGACGCCATAGAAGCCGTAAGAACCCAGTTTCCCGGAACCTGCAATGTTTTTATCGGAGATTTTTCCAAAAAAGGTGGTGGTCCTTACGGAGGTCATGTATCCCACGAAAACGGCAGGGACGTCGATGTGGGGCTCTATGCCAAAGACAACCGCCCGCTGGACAATCTCATCCCGATGAACAGGGACAACCTCGATCCGGCAAAGACCCTCTTCCTGATCGAAAATCTGGCCGCCTCACAGCGCGTTCAGTATATCTTCCTGGACCGGAGCATCCAAAAAGTTCTCTATGATTACGGGCTTTCCCACGGCTGCAGCGAGGCTTACCTCAACCGGCTTTTCGGAAACGTGCAGGGTGCCCTGGTGCAGGACATTCCGGGGCATGTGACACATATGCACATCCGGTTTTTCACTCCGTGGTCTACACTGGCGTCGCATATAGGGACCGATGAAGCCAACATGAGATCGATCATCGCGGTCGCCCAGGAATCGTATCTGCCCAAGAAGGTCGACTACTACGTCACGGGTAGCGACAGAGGGATCTCTCAACTGGCCAAAAGCTTCGGGGTCTCGGAGAGGGAACTTTGCGCCTGGAACCGCCTTACTCCTTACAGTGTACTTGTTCCCGGCAGCTGCCTGGTTTTCTATAAGAGAAGCTTCGAGAGCGGCCCGGTGCGCCTGGCCAATTCGCTCCAACCGGGCTACATCGCCCAGGCCGCGGCCCCTCCTGTAAAGGTGGCTTCCATGCAAACCCCATCCCCGTCGCTGGAGATGTCGGATGCCATCGAAGAAGCGCAAGTTTCAAACCCGGCTCCGGTCGAACGGGTCGAACGGGCGAGCGCTCCTTCTCATCCTGCGCGTTCGTCCAGGACCGCCGGGGTTGAGACTGGAAACGCCGCCAAACCTGCCGCCTATTATAGAGTTGCGCGCGGCGGCACCCTCAAAGATATCGCCAGAAAAGCCGGAGTGTCCGTTTCTTCTCTATCCCGGCTCAACAGGCTTCCCGCAAACGCGCGTCTGCGGCCAGGGTCCAGAATTTTGCTGGCGCAGGCCGGAGTGGCGCCCGCAAGCGGGAACACCGTCAAAGGACGGCCTTCGTCTTCCTCTATATGTTTTGCCTCCGAATCCGGCAAAAACGGCATGACCGCCGCTTATTACCGAGTGGCCCACACCGGCACCTTAAAAGATGTGGCCGAAAAGACCGGCATTCCCCTTTCGTCGCTTTGCCGCCTGAACCGTCTCAGCCGCAACTCGCACCTGAAGCGCGGCCAGATGATAAAGCTGGCCCAGGCGGATCTTCCGGTCAGGCCGTCGTTTGGCAGGTCTTCCTGCGCCATCAAGTACCCCACCCGAAAAACGTCAGCCGTAAGGCACGAAAAGCACTCGAAAAAATTACTGAAATCTTCCGGGGCTAAATCCGCGCACCAACCGGTGGTCTCGTCGCGCTCCACGCAACGCAACCAGGCTGCCTCCAGGCATGTCGCGGCAAACCATGCCAAGACCAGAAGCCCCAAGGCGGTGGTAAGCAGCAGGCTCAAGGCCCATAATCACCCGGCCCAAACAGAGCGCAAACAGTCCGCGCATTCCAAAACGAAGGCCAAACCGGTGGCGAGCCGTTCCAGCAGCCGTTCCAGACTGGCCGGAAGGTAGAATGCAGGGCTTTTTATAGGGAAGGTGAGTAAAAACTTCCCCGCAACGTGCTTTTCTTTTTTTAAATCATGAGTTATAAGGCAAGGCTCAAACGGGCACTTTTGTGTGCCCGTTCTTTTTTATTTTCCAGGCGTTACTAATTTTGGAGTTCAAATGGCCACCAAGACCTCGGAGAAAATCGAAGGGCTGAGAAACATCGGCATCAGCGCGCACATAGATTCCGGAAAGACGACTCTCACGGAAAGAATCCTGTTCTATACCCGGCGTATCCATGCCATCCACGATGTGAAGGGCAAAGACGGCGTCGGGGCCACCATGGATTTCATGGAACTGGAAAAGGAACGCGGGATCACCATCCAGTCGGCTGCCACCCATTGTTCCTGGGACGACCACCCCATCAACATCATCGATACCCCCGGACACGTGGATTTCACCATCGAAGTCGAACGCGCTCTGAGGGTCCTCGACGGCGCCGTCCTGGTTCTTTGCGCCGTGGGGGGAGTCCAGTCCCAGTCAGTTACCGTTGACCGACAGATGGTGCGCTACCGGGTGCCCAGGCTCGCCTTCATCAACAAGTGCGACAGGACGGGCGCCGATCCTTTCCGGGTGGTCCGGCAGCTAAAAGAGAAGCTCAATCATAACGCGGTTATGATCCAGGTGCCCATGGGCCTTGAAAAGGACCACAACGGGGTGATCGACTTGGTGACGATGAAGGCTCTTGGCTTCGACGGGGATCACGGCGAAAATTTGCTGGAAAGTGAAATTCCGGCCGAATTTGCCGACCTTGCCCGGGAAAAACGAGAGGAAATGCTCGATGCCATATCGCTGTTTTCCGATGATCTGACCGAAGCGATCCTGTCCGAAGAGGCCATCCCGGTGGAACTGGTGGTGGAGGCCATCCGTAAAGGCACCCTCGCGCTCGCGCTGACTCCGGTTCTGATGGGTTCGGCCTACAAGAATAAAGGCGTCCAGCCGCTTCTGGACTCTATAATCAAGTATCTGCCCAGCCCGCTGGACATCGAAAACGACGCCCTGGACCTGGCCAAGGACGAGGAACGTGTGGTCCTGGCCAGCGAGACCGATCGGCCGCTGGTGATGCTGGCCTTCAAACTCGAGGTCAGCCGCTACGGCCAGCTCACCTACGTTCGAGTCTACCAGGGATGCCTCAACAAGGGCGACACCATAGTTAACACCAGAACGGGCAAAGAGGTTAAAGCCGGGCGACTGGTCCGGATGCACGCCGACGAAATGGAAGAAATCGATTCGGCGACCGCGGGCGATATCGTGGCCCTTTTCGGCATTGACTGTGCTTCCGGAGACACGTTTACCGACGGGCGCGTTCGCTACGCCATGACCTCCATGCACGTCCCTGCCCCCGTTATTTCGCTGGCCGTAAAGCCCAAGGACAAAAAGGCGGACATTAACCTCAGCAAGGCGCTGGCCCGATTCACCAAGGAGGACCCCACCTTCAAGGTCTATCTCGATCCGGAAACCAACGAGACCATTATCTGCGGGATGGGCGAACTGCACCTCGATGTCTATGTGGAGCGGATGAAGCGCGAGTATGGCGCTGAAATAGAAACCGGGATGCCCAAGGTCGCCTACCGCGAGTCTCCCACCATGCGGTCTGAATTCAACTACACGCACAAGAAGCAGACCGGTGGCTCCGGCCAGTTCGGACGTGTGGGTGGTTTCATGGAGACCATTACCGAAGCGGACTTCGAGTTCGTCAACAAGATCGTCGGCGGATCGATTCCCACCGAATTCATTTCCTCCTGCGAAAAGGGGTTCAAGGCCTGCCTGGCAAAAGGCGGGTTTGCCGGGTTTCCGGTTGTGGGGGTTCGAGTCACCATAAACGACGGCGCGTCCCACTCGGTGGATTCCTCGGACATTGCCTTCCAGCAGGCCGCCATCGGGGCTTTCCGCGAAGCTTACGAAAGATCCAAACCCGTGCTTCTCGAGCCCATCATGCGCGTGGTGGTGGAAACGCCTTCCGAATTTCAGGGGGCGGTGCTGGGAAGCCTCAACCAGAGGCGCGGCCTGATTCTGTCCACTTCCGAAGACGGCGCTTTTTCCGCGGTGGAGGCCGAGGTCCCCCTTTCGGAGATGTTTGGCTACTCGACCATCCTGCGGTCCTCAACCCAGGGCAAGGCGGAATTCACCATGGAGTTCTCCCGCTATAGCGTGGTCCCCAAAGCACTGGCCGAGGAGATCATAAAGAAAGAGAAAGAAAACCGAAAGTAGATGCTCCATTCGTAACCGCGGATGAGGGTTTCCGATGATCGAATCAAACTGGTTTTTGCTTTGCTTTCTGCTCCTCTATATCGGGCAGAGTGGTTTCAACATATGGCTGGAGCGGCTCAACCTGGTCCATTCCCACAAATGGACCCAAAGAGCCCCGGCAGGCTTTGAAGAGTTCATAGACGAGTCGAAGCTTGCCACCACAGCTGGCTACGAACGGGCAAAAACCAATGCGTCCATTCGCGAGGATATCGTCTCCGAGGCCATCCTGCTTGCTATTTTGCTTTCGGGCCTGCTCCCCCTGCTGGTTGAGTTTTCCGCCAGGAGGGGTCTGTCCTTGGTCCCGGCCGGGCTTTTCTTCTTTTTTGTCCCCGGACTCATCCAGTTTCTGGCCGCCCTTCCCTTCGATTACTACAATACCTTCGTAATCGAGGAAAAATTCGGCTTCAACAAGTCCACCCTGAAGCTCTGGATAATCGACCATATAAAGGGCGGGGTGGTGGGGCTCTGCCTTTTCGCCGCCATATTTTCCCTGCTTCTGCTCTTTATCGAGTGGTCTCCGCGGCTTTGGTGGTTGTGGGGCTTTTTGCTCCTCTCAACCGTGCAGTTGGTGATGGCCGTGCTTTACCCGGTGCTCCTCGCCCCGCTCTTCAACAAATTCGAACCGCTGCGAAACGAGGAACTGGCCGCCAAGATCAAAGCCGAGATGGAAAGAAGCTCCATTCGGGTGAAGAAAATTCTGCAGATGAACGCGGGAATCAGGAGCCGGCACACCAACGCCTATTTCACCGGGATCGGCAAAACCAAGCAGATCGTGCTGTTCGATACCCTTCTCGAATCCCACACCGACGAGGAAATCCTGGCAGTGCTCGCCCATGAAGCCGGCCACTTCAGGAAAAAGCACGTACCCAAACAGCTTCTCCTGTTCACCGGTTTTTCCCTTGCCGCATTGTACGCCACCTGGGTGTTCATCCAGTGGCCCCTTCTTTTCTCCACCTTCGGCTTCAGCACAGCCACACCCTACGTCGGCCTTTTCCTGGCCTGGGTCTTCTGGAGCAAGGCCGGTTTTTTCCTCCAACCTCTCTATATGGCCATTTCGAGGCGATTTGAAAGAGAAGCGGACCGGTTCGCGGCCGGAATGCTGGGAAGCGGTAAGCCCATGGCGAAGGCCCTCAAAAGGGTTGCGGCCGATAACCTCTCAAATCTCAACCCCCACCCGCTCTACGTCCGGTTTCACTACTCCCATCCGCCTGTCGTGGAAAGAGTGGCCGCCCTGGAAAAGTGACGTTGGCGATGGGACCACCAGCCGGGATTGCCAAGCCTGAACCACGGACTTTTCGTGGTTCCCGGGTGTCCCGGGGCGACACGAAAAACTGCCAATTTAATGAAAAGGTTCGGGGCGCGCTTCTTCCTGCTCCCTTTCAGACATCCGCAGGTTGGGCTAAGATCTTGTAGCTTGGACTAAGCGTAGAGACTGTGTCTTAAGAGAAATTCGCAAACCGGGCTGTCGGAACCTGTGAGGGGCGGCAATGTTGTTGAGATAAGCGACTCAACTGGAATCGGTCCTGCTCTTTTAGAGCGACAATCGTGATCCCGAAGGGATCAAAGCCATTAGCCGGGGGTTGAGGCCGTAAGGCCGATACCCCCGGAAAGGAACGAAAAAGAAGGAGACGACCCCGGGAGGGGTCGCAGATCAGAACCTTCAATCAGGATATCTCTGATCATAGTGAATCCCCGGGAGGCACGGGCAAGC
>JARLHP010000146.1 GCA_031292195.1 Syntrophobacteraceae bacterium | reverse complement strand
GGGCGCCGCATTCGGGACCCCGCAGGGGCGATAAGCCTGCTCGCTGTGCCCTTTGAGGCCAACGTTTACAAAGTCCAGGAGGGGCAACAACCCTTCCAGCGCCGGTTCGGTCAAATACGATACGCCTTCAAGGGCCCGGAAGTGGCCGGTCAGGACTTCGGATACGCACCCCCGGCAACTGAAATTACAGCCTGCGGTGCACACTTGAAGAAACTTGCCCCCCGGATGGTAGTGGACCATGGGCATGGATTCTATGGCGGTACCTATGGCCGCCAGGTACCTGTCGGGATAGCGCTCCCGGATCTGGCCGCCCATTACGATATACATGCCGCATCCACCGATTCCCTTCTGTTCGATGTCGCATTTCCTTTCGCAAATCTCGCATCTCATGGGGCTTCCTTTCTGAGAGAAAATCGGTTCCATGTCAAGGTTTGCTTGCAAACTACCGATTCTGGCAAAACACGATCTTCAATACCAGGTTGCGTTCAAAATTCGCCTGATGGGTTGCCGCTCCACCCATCCTACCCCAGCCCGTCGAGAGCCGCCGTAGGATGGGTGAAACGCAGTGAAACCCATCTATTTGACGCGACTTGCACGAAACTTGGTATAAGTCGGTGTCCAGGGCGTTGCCAAAAATTGTCACCTGGCCAGCAAAAATCGTCAGGTTTCCAGCCCAAAAACGTCACCCGACAACCAAAATCCTCCCCCCTCCCACTTTTTAGCCGGGGTCCAAACCGTCACTAAGCTCTTTGCAGTTCAGAAAGAGCGAATGGTCGTAAGGGAAAAACATCCTTATCTCGCCTCAAAATCAGGAGCAGCGGTTAAACCACCTGCGTGGTGTCCTGCCCGTGGTTGTTGGTGTGAAAACCACCGGCGCGCTCTCCGACTCTCTTGGTTACGGTTTGCGGGCCTGCTGATTATTCTACCGATGGCGTCTGAATCGACAGAACAAGCCACGTTTGGCGTTTCTGCCAATTACATTTGTGTTACATTTGTGTTGCTCAATTGGCTCGAAAATTGTAGGGTTTTCTTGATTTACAGTTTTGTTTTGATGTTTTACGGCCAGGTCCAGCCTCCGAATGTAGTTCCGGCATGCACAGATAGTCGGGACGACTGGTCATTCAGGATGAATGCACTTTCGGGGAACCGGATCACCGTTGCGGTTAATAGTCCGGTAGATCTTTTCCCTGTGATTTTTATGGGGGGAAACGTGGTTCCTGGCTCCGTTTTTCTCTATGGGCGTGATTGCGGCCAGTCATAACCCCTACGCGTATGGGGGCCTGCGAGGTCCAAGGCGGGATGATGGCGGCGCGTCTAAACCGCGCCTGTATCGTTCGGCGGACTTGGCTATGATCTTCCCGGGCGGCGTCCTCTTCTTGTTTCCGAAGCCTTTTGCTCCCTGCGGGTAACGGCTGCCCATCATTTTTTCTGCAATCGGTGAGACTTCGAGCCACCGGCGGACAGCATGGTCTCCAACCGGGCCGGTTGCGGCCGTTTGTCGCCGGACACTCTCATTACAGGTGAGCTCGAACTCCGATCCGTGGCCCGGGACTGGCATACAATGCGCACAAGGTCCTGCCCGGCCGGATGTGATCGAAGGAGCAAAGGCAATGACCGAACCCCTGCAGGACCCCGGGAAGATACATGGTTCTATGGATGAATCGCTGCTAATGCGCAGGCTGGCCGAGCAAAAGGCCGAGATTGTCGATGCGCTTGAGATCGTGAAGCTTTCTGCCGAAGAAATGCGCCAGCAGTTCCACCAACTGCGTATTCACCAGGTCGAACTGGAGAGGCAAAACGAAGAGCTGCGAAGGCTCCGGGAGGACTTGGAAACTTCCCGCGCCCGCTATTCCAGTCTCTACAACTCGGCCCCGGTAGGCTGCTTCACTATCTCTGCGAAAGGTCTGATTGTCGAGGCGAACCATACCGCGGCAACCCTTCTGGGGACAAACCTCTCCGCAATGCTCAAATGGCCTTTCGCCAGTTTCATTCACGAGGAAGACCATGACGCCTACTATTCCCACCGCCGGCTTCTCCTGGAGACCGCCCAACCGCAAGCATGCGAACTGCGGATGCTAAGAGTCGGCCGGGAGAAGTTCTGGGCGCGCCTGGAATTGGTCCGCACCGCCGATGATGACCATGCGTCGGTCTGCCGCATAGTGATGTCCGATATTTCTGTGCACAAACGGGGCGAGTTGGAGCGCCAGGTTAACGAGGCGCGAGTCCAACATCTTAACGACGTCCTGCTCGCCATGGGTAAAGTCAGAAGTGTCCTCAATCGTGAAAAGGACCCACTCAAGCTTTTGAGAGGTGTGTGCGACAGCCTTGTCCAAACGCGAGGCTATGTGATGGTATGGGTGGGACGAACGGAAGAGGGTTCCAAACGTATTGTGCCTGTTGCGCACTCGGGGGGAGGCGCCAAATTCCTCCAACACGCCACGATCACCTGGGATGATGGCCCGACCGGACAGGGACCTGCCGGCAAGGCGATCCGGGAACGGTGCCCGGCGGTTTTTGCCGACCTGGCCAACGATTCCCGCTACGCCGCCTGGAAAGATATGGCCGTTGCCAATGGAGTTGCCTCCATCGCAGCCGTCCCCTTGATCCATCGAGAACGGCTTTTCGGGATCTTGAGCGTGAAGGCGGATAGACCGCAGGCCTTTGACGCTGAAGAGGTCGCTCTCCTTGAGGGCCTGGCCGCTGATATCGCCCATGGGTTGCAAAGTCTCGAAGATGAACTGGCCCGCCGGAAGGTTGAAAATGAACTGTCCGCCCAAAAAGATATATTGGAAAAAATATTTGAAAATGCGCCCTATATTTTGATGCTGGTAGACATCGATGGGCGGATCCTGAAGATCAATCGCACCTGCCTGGCCTTTTCCGGCAGGACTGAAGACATGATCCCCGGTCATCGCCCGGGCGAGGTGATCAACTGCATAAATTCTTTCGTCGGATCGGGGTGCATGAGAAATCCGCAATGCGCAAGTTGCCAGGTGCGAAGCAGCGTAATGCACACCTTCGAAACCGGGGAAAGCACCTACAATATCGAATCTCACTATACGGTTCGCAGAGGAGGGGAGGACATTGCCGTCGATGTGCTCATATCCACAACAATCGTTAAAGATAGTGGTTCCAATACCGTTCTTGTTTCCATAACCGACATCACCGAGCGCAAAAAAACCGCGGTGGCGTTGCGCGAAAATGAGGAGCGGTTGCGTTTGCTTATCGAGCACGCGCCCATCGAGTTGGCCATGTTCGATTCTGCCATGCGCTATCTGAGCTGCAGCTGTAAATGGCTTGAGGACTTCGGCCTCGGCAACCGCGATCTGACCGGGCTATGCTTTTATGAAGTATGTCCCTGCCTTCCTGAAAGATGGAAACAGGTTCACCGCCGTGCTCTTGCCGGGGAGGTTTTGAAAGCGGATGAAGACCTTCTCGAGATGGGGGACGGCTCCGTAAAATGGATTCGATGGGAGGTTAGACCCTGGCGCGATGCGGCCGGAGATGTCGGGGGAATTGTAATATTTAGCGAAGACATCACCGAACTGAGGAGGGCCAGGCACCTCCTGGGAGTGGAAAGGGATCTGGCCTTGAAGCTGGCGGCAACCGGAAATCTGGCGGAGGCCATGGAACACCTGCTCTCGGCGTGCCTGGAATTTGAAGAACTGGACTCCGGAGGCGTCTATCTGTTTGACCAGGAAACGGGCGGGCTTAAACTGGTCTGCTACCGGGGATTTAACGACAGTTTCGCAAAAAAAATGTCGTTTCTGGAACCCCTGGCCCCCCAAGCCAACTCTGTGATGCAGCAAGTCGAGCCCTATTATTGGTCCAAACCGATCAGCTTCTGGGGGTTCGACGAACTCATTGCAAAAGAGGGTCTAACGGCCATGGGATGCCTCCCGGTGCGATACCAAGGCGGGGTTGTCGCGCAGCTCTACCTGTGCTCGCACGCTTTGCCCGAAATTCCACCGCGCCTCCGAGTTGCCCTCGAACATATTTTCAGCCACATCGGCGGGGTTGTGGAAAGGGTCGGACTGGCGGAAACCATAAGGTCCCAAAGGGAGGATCTCAAGGATGCAAATGGCGCCCTCAAGCTGCTCCTCAAACAAAGAGAAATGGATCGCGACGAACTGGAAGAAGCCTTCGTTGCAAATGTCAAAAATCTCGTCCTCCCCTATCTGGGAAAACTGAAGAAGACTCGCCTGGACAGTGATCAGAAAAGTTATCTCGCACTTCTGGAAACTTACCTGCTGGAAATTTCCTCCCCCTTTGCCAAAAGAATCTCCGCGCCCCTGCTCGGACTTACTCCCATGGAAATTCGGGTCGCCGATCTCATCCGGCAGGGCTTGAGTTCCAAGGAGATCGCCGACCTGTTGCGCATCTCCGAATTTGGCGTCATCTTTCATCGGCAGAATATCCGCGGCAAACTCCGCCTGACCGGAAAGAAACTCAACCTGCAAATATTTTTGAACACGCTCACGAAATTATAGTTTTCCCCTCTAACTAAACTCTTAGGTTTCTCTCTAGTAGAGGTCATTTTTCCATGCTATTGAATAATCTCAAACAACTCCGTAAAAAAATAGAAAATGCATCGCCTTATGGAACTGGTCCATGTCCAACCCGTTATTTTATGATCAATGCGAAACAGGAAACAATTAACAGGAAGGATTATTAGCCATGTCGGAAGGTAGAGTGAAATGGTTCAATGACAAAAAGGGATACGGTTTCATCGAAACGAAAGAACAGGGAGACGTGTTTGTCCACTTTACGGCCATAGCGGCCGAGGGCTTCCGTTCCCTTAGCGAAGGCGACCGTGTGTCGTTTGAAGTTGAGCGCGGCCCGAAAGGGCCACAAGCGGCCAATGTTAAAAAATTATCTTAAAAAAAGATATGCAATTCGACTAATGGCTTCATCCATTAAGAGAGTAAAGTTTATGTAACACGTCCAAATGCAATTGATCACCTATTCCGGGCGTAGAGAGTTCATCCTACCGAAAGGTATATGCTATGGTTACAGTGTTTGCGGTCCTAGAGCATAAACTCTTTGCCCAACGCTGCGTTGATCCATTATCGGAACACGGCCATGTAGGGATTGCATATCCATTCGGTCTTTTGAACTGGACTCCTGTCCGGCAGGGTGATGTAGCAGTTGTTGTCAGCCGGCACCGCGACCACCAGTCAATGCTCGATTCGAACTGTGGAACCTGCACCTATCATCCTGTTATAACAAAGACTTCCAAAGATTTTCGCCGGCCCGGGAAAAGAGTTGCCCCGGTCGATGGCAACTGCCTGATTGCGGAACTTGACCTCAGGAAACATAACCTTTGGCAGGGAGGGAACGTTTATGCCCGGAAAAGCCCCGATTCCACAATGTACTGAGAAGGATAGAGAGTTCCTGGAGCAGATGGTGCGAAGCCGCACGGAGGAGTTTCGCATGGTCGAGCGCGCCAGGATCATCCTCAAGTGTCTTGCGGGCGAGCGCGTCAACGAGATCGCAAGGGTTCTGCAGGTGCGTCCGAACACCGTGATCGAATGGCGGCGCCGTTTTGACAAAGAGGGAGTTAAAGGGCTCAAGGATAAACCCCGCAGCGGAAAACCGGCTATATATGATGCGGAGTTTCGTAAAAACGTGCTGAGCACCCTGCAGCTTCCGCCTCCGGCGGGCCAGGCCCACTGGGACGGACCCGCGGTTGCAAAACACCTCGACACTTCGGTGCACGCCGTCTGGCGGTTGCTGCGTAAAGAAGGCATCAGCCTCAGCCGGCAGCGCAGCTGGAGTGTCAGCGCGGGCCCGGAGTTCATCCCCAAGGCGGCCGATATTGTGGGGCTCTATCTCAACCCCCCGGAAAATGCCTTGGTCATCTCGGTTGATGAAAAACCGACCTTGCATCCCCTGGAGCGTCCCACCGGCTACGTTGAGACCGACAACGGCAAAATCGCCCGCGGCTTCAAAAGCAGGTATAAGCGCCACGGTGTGCTCAATTTGTTTGCCGCCCTGGAGGCGGCCAACAGGGCCAATCACACCCATGCCTCGCAGCATAAGCGCCGCCTGGAGTTCCCGCCGTTTCTGGAGCATGTGCTGGCGGGACTGGGCGGCGACAGGGAAATTCACGTCATTCTCGATAACTACTGCATTCAAAAGAAAAACGACCGGTGGCCGGCCGCGCACCCCAGTGTCCATTTCCATTTTACGCCCACATCCGCCAGCTGGCTCAACCAGGTCGAAATCTGGTTCGGTATAATGTCGAGTAAAACCCTCAGGGGGGCGGGCTTTGAGTCCATCCAGCACCTGCGGTTGGCTATCGAGGCCTTTGTCACCGCTTACGGTCCAACCGCCAGGCCCTTTGTGTGGCGAAAACAGGGAACAAGCATAAGCCAGTTTAGAGCCACTATAGCTAACTCGTGCAATTAAGCGCTCTATTTTATAGTCTTCTTATTTGACAGAAGTTACGACTCTTTCACCTTCACCGATCTGGTAGCCAATGTTCTAAAATGGCCTCCACGAAGTTTCCAACGGCAAAGGTGTGAGTATAGTCCGGGCCGAGTCGGCCTTTGCGGGCTGCGCAGGCAGTGGTTCATAGCACTTCGGGGCGCCCTGAATTCCCGAAAAGCCCCCAAAGGTCGCAGTGGTCCGGACACTCTCCATTCCGGGGCGAACCGGGAACAGGTCCGCCCGAAAACCACCAATAGCCAGGGGTACTTAATCCTAATCTGACAGGGTCGGTCAAATGGCAGAACGAATCCTGATTGTCGACGATGACAAAGGTATGCTCAAGATGCTCGAATTGTTCCTCACAAACGAGGGGTATCGGGTCGACACGGCGCGGGGGGTGGATGAAGCGCTCGAATCGATTGCCTTCAACCAATACCGCATGATGCTCTTCGATAAGAACATGCCGGGAACTGACGGGAACAGGGAAGGGGGCATCGAGTTGTTGAGATATGTGCATTCGAGGTCACTGCCCTCCCCGGTCATCATGATGACCGGAAACCCGACGGTTGCCAGTTCTTTTGAGGCAATGAAGCTCGGTGCTGTGGACCTTGTTTGTAAACCCTTTTCTTTGCAGGATCTCCGGCGGATGATTGAAAAAATCATTCAATAGCGGGCGTGGCGCAAACTATGCCGGCCCGCGGGGGGAAATCTGGTTGCGCTCGCTACTCATCCTCCTGCTACGGTAGACCTGATCGGAAGGGGATTGGGATGGGTGAAACTCGCAGTGGAACCCCTCGCCTTGACGCACTCTGAGCGCAACTCCGTTATAAAAATGTCGGGATAGATTCTTGGCGGCTTTAAGCGGCGGCGCCCTGCCGCGTTTCCGGCGCCCGCAAATACACCTGTAACCAGCAAGAGCATCACCGATTCGAGTGATTTCGTGAGGAATTTGTCGAATTCCTCGAAGGTATATTGATTGATGGTTCTGATCTGCGACCCCTCACGGGGTCGTCTCCTTCTTTTTCGTTCCTTTCCGGGGGTATCGGCCTCACGGCCTCAACCCCCGGCTAATGGTTTTGAGCCCTCCGGGATCACCGTCGTCGCTCTAAAGAGCGGCACCGATTACAGTTGAGTCGCTTATCTCAATAAAATTAT
>JARLHP010000145.1 GCA_031292195.1 Syntrophobacteraceae bacterium | reverse complement strand
CGCCCCGAGACTTTTAAACGCAGCTCCAAGGAAAGCGGGCCCATGAGCTGCCCATGGATTGCTCGCTCCTCCTGCCTTTTATTCGTCCTCTGCGTCCTATTCGTCCTCTGTTCTTGTAATTTTGGAACCGGACTGCCCTGATAAATCAGGTAACCATAATACAATCCTTTCCGCTGTCTTTTGCTGCGTAAAGGGCCGCATCGGCCCTGACGATGATTTCCTCCGGGGTCGAATCACCGCTTTCGGCCTGCGTTAGCCCGATGCTCACCGAAAGTTGGATTTCGGACTCCTTGTAGACGAAGCATGTCCTTGAAATGGCGTTTGCAAGTTTATCGGCCACCACACGGGCGGCGCTTAGCCCGGTGTTGGTCAACAGGACCACGAATTCGTCCCCGCCGTACCGGGCTATCAGATCGCTGTCCCGCAATACCTGCCGCATCTTATCAACCAGGCTCTGCAGACATTTGTCGCCGACTTTGTGGCCATAGGTGTCGTTTACGGCCTTGAAGTCGTCCACATCGATGAAGACCAGCGAAAATAGGGTCTTGTCCCGGCGATGCCTTTTGATTTCCTTTTTGATCAAGCGATCCAGCAGTCTGCGGTTTGGTATGCCCGTAAGCGGGTCGATCAGGGCCTCATGCTCCAACCGCTTTGATCTCAGCTGGGTTCGCTCCATCTTGAGGTGCATCTCTTGAAGGTTTTTCTGAAGACTTTGTATGGTAGACTCGAAAGTCAGCTTCCCGGCCTTGTCTTCAGCCTTCTTGACCGCCAGGGCGGATTTGATATTTGCCAGCCTGATGCGTAAAATCTCTTTAACTTCGGATAGGTCCCGGGAGGATTCGGCCGAAGTTTCCAGTTCAGTTATCTCTGAAGCGATGATGTTGGTGAACCGGCCGTTCTCCCTTTGAGCCAGCTCTGAGTTTTGAATCAAATTGACACATTCGGTTTCCACTTCGCCCAGTTTGGTTCCCACCTCGATGAGTAGCCGTGCAAGACAATTCCTGTCCGCCTGCGAACTGGAAATAGTCTCGCTCACCAGGCCAATAAGCCTTTCAAGCAGGTGATGGAGTTCGGCAAGGTTTTCAGCGGAGTTTACAGCGGCGACAAGCTCCTCACAGATCTGCTTGTGGTGCGCGTCGAAGTAGGGGGCGATCTCATCGAGGATTTGGACATAATCTCTTCTAAACTCTTTAATGTGCACCCGGAAAGCGATTGCATTGAGTAGGTCGGATTTGCCGGAGAGCGCATCATGAAGGTTCGAGGGTGAAATAGAGCGGCGACTGGCGGAAAAATTCTTCAGTTCGTTGATCAACAGCTCGCAAAAAGCATCGAGCTCGGGATGTTGTCTGTCAGGGTTCACGCAGTCCATACCCTTGGTCCTGATTAGCTGCAAATGTTCTCTCTATACTAGATCGGAGAACGTGATTCAATCGATAAGAAAATTTGACATTTCCTACACATGTAAGACCTCCTCGGGTCCCACCGGGTAGACCCGGAAACGCGGAGTAGTCGCGCCGGTCCGTGGTGGCCCGGACACACGGTGTCCAGGGCGCCAGGCGCCGAGAGGGGCTGGTTTTTAACTGAATTTCGCGGGATCGCATTTGATTTTCAGACGTTCGGGAAAATAGCGGCGCCCCGAAGTGCCGGGATGTGTCATCTGGCATTTACCCGGTGGAAAGGGGTCTATCGGGTTTGGAGCAAGCGAGCATCCTCGAGGCCCGGCCTGACGCACCAGCAGGTGTTTAGCCTTGCATTCGCTAAGCCGGCCTCGAAGGTCCCCATCCCGGAAACCGCCCTAATAAGTCACGCGGTATACGAACTGAACGGTCGCCTTGCCGGTAGGACCTGTCGCAGTGGAAATGACCGTGTAAAAGATGCAGCCGTTGGTGGAGTTTGAACTGCTGCACGCCGTATCAGCCGAGTTCTTGGGCATCATGGTGGTGTCAATGATCTTGAGATAGACGGTGTAGTTGCTGACCGTGTATTTAATGTCCGGGTTTGAGGTGGCGTCCGGGGTCGAAGCGGCGGCGCCTGAGGCGCAGCCCCAGGTGGATGTGGCTGTGTAGAGCTTCGTGTTCAGGCACGTTGAGGTGGTGGGGCTGGCAGCGGGTGGAAATGATGGGACGGTGCTGGTGTGGGTGGTGGAGTTGAAGTTAAGAGCCGTATTGATGAAAATATCAGCCCCGGCCCTGGCCTGGTTGAGCGCGGTGGTATAGCCCTGCTGGAGGCCGGTCAGCCTGGTGGCCCGGGTTGTGAGTTGGAGCAAAATGGCCACGACCCCCAGCGCCAACACCAGCATTACAAGCGTGGTTATCAGCGCGATGCCTTTCTGGTTGCAGATTGGACTTTTCATCTTCTCACTTTTGACTCCGGCCCGTCACCAGTTGACGTGCAGATTCATCGGTTTGACATCAATTTCCTTGACCCTCCAGCGGTACTGGGCGCACTGGGGGCAAGTGGCGGCAACATCGGTGCTGCCGGGCGTAAATGAATTGCCGCCTAGCGGGTTGAGATGAATATTATTAGTGAGTCCCGTAGTGTCAGTGGCTGTGTCGCCAAGCGAAATGGACCCCGATGTGCCGATACCGGTCGATGTGCTGACGTTTCCCCGCCCTTCCTGGTAGAGGATGAAGATTTTCACCTCCCTCAGGAATTGCTGCAGCTGTGAGGGTGACATGGGTGTACTCGAATCCATCAGGCCGATGTAGGTCTGGGTCAGGTCGGTTTGCCACAAAATCGCACTGGTTCCCGCCCCGCTAGGGTCGATGCCGAAAGCCACCTGGAAATCCTCCACGCAGTCGATAAGGGGTGAGGCCACCAGTTGGCCCACCTGCGGGTCACCAGCATTGACTGGTGTGGTTTGGTTGACATAGCCCCGATAGAGTTCGAAGGTGCCCGGAGCGCAGTAGGAAGGAAGATTCTGGCTGTCCAGGAAGTAGTCCGCCCGGTTGAACGGCATGGCGCCGGTGCTGTGGGTGCTCAGCCCGTACAGGAAGCCCAGCAGGCCGCTAGCAAGCGGGCCGGGAGGCGTGCCGGGGTGAAACGTATTGTCCCAGACGCCGGCGGCGCTGCCTTGCTGGAGGGCGCCGGAGGAATCGATCAAAATGTAATGGTCTCCGTTGACCAGATTGGTCGCGCTGGTGTCCAGGGCGGTGGTGGAAAGAACGCCGAAATGGCCGCTCGCCGTATTGATGTTGGCCACGGTTGATTTTATGGCAAGCACCGCCGAAGTGTTGTCCGACAGGGTGTTCTCCCCGATGGGGTTGGCGCCGTTGGACACAACGAGCGCATGGGGCGGGCCGCTCGCGTTGCCCAGGTTTGACTCGTCCAGAAGCGAGGGATCGTATGGCGGTTGATAGCCGGTGTAAGAACCCGGGGACGTGGCCTCGGTGTAGCTGAATCCCGAGAGGTTGGTCGGCAGACCATAGCCGGCCATCTGAAGATCGTAGCGTATCAGGTCGAAGCCGGTCAGATTTTGCATGAAGTTCTGCGACACGGCGCCCTGCGACTTGTAGCTCGTTAGAATCTTCAGGTAGGCTGCGGTCGCGGCCACGACGACCAGAAGGACGATCGCCAGGCTAACCATAAGCTCGACCAGCGTCATGCCGCTTTGCCATTTCATTGGTCCTGCCCCACTTGAGTCTGTAGAGTGTAAGAAAATGGTTGAAAAATATGATTGTCGTTCATAGCGTTCCACGAAACGACGAACTTTACCGAGTAGATGGCGTGCGTCCCCCCGGTGGTGGGATATCGCGCGGAGGAGTAGACGATATTGTAGGTCACGCTTTGATTTCTGACCGCCCTGGTCACGGAGGTGGGGAAATCGGTGAAATGATTGGTGTCAAAGGTTTTGAACGGCTCGTTTTGAACCCGTTCCACCAGTTCCTGGGCCACCTCGATCCCCTGGGCGCGCAGGTCGTTCAACATGGTATGGTTAAGCGCGGCTATAATGCCGATCACCGAGGCCAGTAGCCCCAGGGCGAGCACCACCATGGAGACCATAACCTCGACGAGTGTAAAACCACCTCTTTTTGCAACCCCGCCGGGGAGCCGCTCTTTATTTCCATTGAGGCGCACAGGCTCCCCCTTGCCAAGTTCCCAAAGTTATCCTGGTAAGCGAAATCGATACGCAGCTTGTCAGCGAACCGTAGGCATTAGAGA
Source organism: Syntrophobacteraceae bacterium (assembly GCA_031292195.1). Taxonomy (GTDB): domain Bacteria; phylum Desulfobacterota; class Syntrophobacteria; order Syntrophobacterales; family Syntrophobacteraceae; genus SbD1. Next base: position 10,080 of record JARLHP010000145.1, on the reverse strand, counting down.
CGTAAAAGTTCATAGGGAGGGTGCTGGGGGCGGACACGAAGCCCCTGCCGTTGAAAGTCACACTGAGCGGGTTGGGGCTGGCGATGATGTGAGAATTCATCGGGCCCACCGTTTGCACCACACTGCTCCCGCTACTGGTGACATAGGTGGATGCCGAAGCGTTTATCAAAATCTGATAGCTGGAAAAGCTCGCGCCGCTCCAGGATATCCCGGCCAGTTTCTTGTTCACGTAAGCCTGTGACCTTGCGAACTGGAGGTCACTGTAGAGCTGGTTGACCTGGCTTTCGACGTCATGACGGTGTTTCCATGCCGAAAAGGCCGGAATGCCGATCGACAGTACAAGGGCGCCGATGGAGATTACTACCAAAAGCTCGATCAGGGTGAAGCCCTTTTGCTTTCTCATCGTTCGATCCATAGTATCAGCTGTCCCACCCCGCTGCCGCCCACCGAGGAGGGTGCTGTGCTAAGTGGCAGACTACTCTCGGGCGGGGTGCCGACCACGTACTGAGACGATCTGCCGCCGTTATTGCTGAAAGTAAGAGGTTGATTGCCCGAACTGCCCGAACTGGAGTTGGAGATGCTGTATACCGCCCCGGTGGAGGTCTGCAGGTAGAGGTCGGCCAGTATGGAGGCGGCCGTATACCCCGATCCGCAGGAGGTGTCGGTGATGGGGCCTCCGGTCGCGCAGTTGAAAGCCCACTCTTCGCTGCGGCCCCCATAGCTGCACGGGTCGGAAGTTGGCTGGGAGCTGGTGAAAAAGATCAAGCCCGCTGTGGGATAGGTGGTGGGGTCGGTGATCATTCTCTCCTTCAGCCAGTTGTTGGTCGTGTCGGCGTCCGGAAGACTGTATATCCATCCGTTATTGAGGACGCTGCTGTTCTGAACCCCAGTCGTATCCTTGGAAGCACAGGCGTTGCCGCTCGACGTGCTTACCGGCGCAAGGGTATTGGCCTGGCAGCTCGACGCAGTGAATCGGTTGTCGCAGGTAAAAGGCAGGGCTGTAAGAAAGTTAACCTTGGAATTGCCGCTCGGAGTGTCCTGGTCCGTGCCGTAAAAATACTTTCCGCTTCCCGCGAACAGATACGTCTTGCCGAAACAGGACTCGTTCGCTACCTGCGCGGTTATCGGCGCCTGTGGGACATTGGAGAATGTCTTTACGTCATAGGTCCAATTTGCAGGGTTTCTTCCTTTGTCCCCGTCGATTACCGGCGTAATGGTGCTGGTGCTTCCCACGGGTGGAGTTGTGGCGCCGGTATAGACAAGTCCGACCCCTCCGCCCCAACTCGTCTGGTTGTAGGCCGAAGAGGTATACCCGAACGCCACGTAGTCCGTGTACGTATCCGTGCTCACGCTAAAACCGGTGGTGAAAAGCCGCCCGCCGCTGGAATTGTCTACTTGCTGGTTGGTAAGCGCCTGGGTGACGCTGTCGATCTTGAGGGTTATCGGGTTGAGTTTGAGCACGAAGGCCCGAAGCGGCAGGGCCGAACTGCCGTCATAAGGGTTGGTCGGGCCGGACAAAAACATTACGTCATACTGGTTGCCGGTCATGTTGGTCGGATTTAACCATTTGTGGATCACCGCCGGTCCCGAATAGGAAAATCCCATCAGCGGATTGCTGTATTCCCACAGCAGTTTGGGGCTGTTCGGGTTTGTTATGTCCAGCGCGTAATAGGAGGAAAGCCCGGTGCAGTTCAGGCTGGAGGGCGGAGTGTAGCTGGTCGCTGTCCCGTCGTTCGCAGAGGATGAAAGTGAAGCCAGGGAGGTGCTGGAGCAGGTGTCCGAGGGAATGTTTGAAATGAAGCTGCATGTGCTGAAGGGTAAACAATCGGAAGTGAAGGTACCTGCATACGCGGTGGTGCAATCCGTTTTCGAGCTGCAGGTTTGCCAGCCGGTGGCCCCGGTGCTGTCTACGCAGTATCCGTTCACTGCGGTGGTCGGCGCCAGTTTCGCACATGTTGTATAGACGTAAGAGGCGCAATCCGAGCTCGAATTGCATGATTGATTGTTGCTTTTGCCGGTGCTGCTGTTTACGCACTTCTTGTTGGAACATTTCGTATAGCTGTAGGAAGAGCAATCCGAATTGCTGCTGCATACATAACCGTTGCTGGCGCCGCTGCCGCTGTTTTGACACTCTCCTGTGGCGGGGCCGCAATTTGGATAGCTGCTATAGGACGAGCAATTCGCCGTGTTGACGCATTTAACCGAGTTGGTTTGGCTGCCCTTGTTGCAGTAGTAATTGGTTACCGTTTTGGAGCCCGTCGGGCAGGGCTCGTCGGTCGAATTGCATGCCCATCCACTGGAGACGTGATCTGTATTCGTGCAGTAGTACCCCGAAGCTCCGCCTCCCAGTCTCATTCCGCCGATCAAAACAATCTTGGTCTGTTGACCCTTGGATACGCACACCTGACCGCTGGCGCAAGCCGAATCCTGGTCGCAGGCCGTGGAGGTGAAAGTGTAACTGCCGCTGCTGCCCGTGGCGCAATAATCGTTATCGACGGTCATGGTCGTGATGTACGGGGTCAGATCGTTGTAATAGAGATGGCAGGTGTTGAGGGGCGCCAGGCACCGCAGATAGGGAAGGGTGTTTGTCGGCACGAACCCCCACAGCTCGCTCCCCAGTGGAGCGCTCGATGCGCTCGTAAGCTTTGCGATCGTGGTCGAGGTAATCCCCGTTCCCGAGGTGGTCAGCGCTCCGGTCTGGAAGGCGTGAAGCATGCCGTCGTTTGCTCCCACAAAAACGAGGTCTTGCCCCGGCGTGCATTTGCAAGTGTCGCCTGAGGCGCAGCCCGCGGAACAATCGGAATCCTGGGTGCAGGTGGTGGTGGAGTTGTTGAAGGTATGCGAGTTGGTGTCGTAACAGTAGGAGTAATTTACTTCCACCTTCGGTGTGGAGTAGACGATGTCGCCAAGCTTCCAGGTGGTGGCTATGCAACTTCCCGAACCGCAACTGCTGTTAGTCATGCAGGGTTTGGCCGGGCTGGTGTATTTGCCGCTGCTGTCCGCGCATAGCCCCGTTACGCATGCTGAGCTCCCGGTAAGGCCGGCGGTCGTGCAGTCATTCGTGGTTACACAGCCAATGTTGGTGATATTGTTGCCGGTGCTGTCCGTGCACAGCCCCACGGTCCTGGTCCGGCAACTGGTCGGCTGCGCCGCGCATTGACTGTAGGTCGTGGACGTGCACGGGTTGCTGGCGCTGCAGGGTGTCAGGGGACTTTCCAAAGTGGTGCCGTTGGAGCAGTAGGTGTTGGGGAAATCCAGGCCCCTGACATAATTGATCAGGTTGTTCAGCGGGGTGGCGGAGTTGGCAGGCTGGGTGGGACTCAGGCAGGCATCGAAACTGGAACCGTTGGTAGTCGGGTTGCCAAGCGGAGACGAGCTGGTTGAGGTGAGCATGGTCTGTGTGGTGTCGAAGCTCACGAGACCCGTGCTGCCGGTGATGGTCGGATTGTAGCCGGAGTCGCCGCTGGCCGGGGTATAGATCGTCCTGCTGGCCGGCGCTGTCTGCCACAGCAGCTTGCCTCCCTCCCACAGGGGCGTGAGGGCGTCGAGCTGGTAGCCGTTGGTGTAGCCTGCCTGCGTCACATTGGTGGCGTTGCCGCTGATGTCCTGATAGAGGTCTATGCTGAGCGGGTTGGCTGAACTCGACGGGTTGAAATTATAGTAGAGAATGTAATCGTTTTGGAGGTCCAGAATATAGTTCGGAGCTGTGTACGCGGGGCCGGAAGTGCCGCCTACGCTGGGAAGCAGGTACGGCAGGTTGCCGTTGTTGTCCTCCCGGATACTGGTAAGCATGGTTGACGGTGTCGGCTGCTGGATGGTGTACCACCAGTCGTAGAGGTAGCCCGGCCAGCTAATCCCTGTGGCGGCGTAGCTTTTTTCCGGATAAAAGACGCCCTGCAGCATGTTGTCGCCGTCCTGGCTGGTGGTGGCGATGGTGGATACCGAACTGCCTGCCGCCACGTTGGCGATAATGCTCGCCATTATATTTTGCATGTCTTGGATAAAGGCGGTGGAGTCCGATGCCAGGATGGCCTGGCCGTTGACGGCCGTTCCCCCGGCCTTGGCCATCAGGTCGAGTTCGTGGTTGACTCCGTCGCCCACCCCCAGGCAGTAGGTCGGGATGGAAATATCGGTATTTTTTGAACCGTCACTGAATGTGTGGCTGACGTTTGTCCAGGTAAGTCCCCACGTGCTAAAGGTTGTAATATAATAGTTGGTGTTGACCCGATCTTTGGTGGCTGACGTGGGGTCCGGGTTGGCGTAATAGGTCGTGCTTGAAGAACTGTCGGTGGCTGTCAGAACGGTGCTGTTTTGTTGCGCTCCGTAAAGTTCCTCTATCCCGAACACCGCCTGGTTGAGTATGTCCTCGCGTCCGTCGGGAGTTTCCTGGGTGTATTTGAAGTTCGTGTTGGGCAGACCGTCGGTAATCAGAACGATAAAGTTTTTCTGGCACTTGTATTGAATCGGAGTGGCGGCGCTGTTGAAATAGTTAAGGGCCGCTTGCATGACTCCCGGTGTGGGCGTGATGCCGTTGGGAGTTACGCTGTTGATCTGGCTTATAATGGCGCTGTACTGGTTGCCGGGGTCCGCGGGGTTGACGTCGCCAACCCCGATATTCAGCTTTCCCTGAGCGGCCCCTTGTGGACTGCCACTCTGAGTGAATGTCATCAGTCCGAAATTTGCCTTTGCCCCCAGGCTCTGGATTACGGATATCAGCGTGGACTTCGCTGCCGCGATTTTGGTGACTCCGGTTCCTCCGCTTTTAAAGGTGTCGGCCATACTGCCGGAGTCATCCAGGATTATCAGAATGTTAGGCTTCGCGCCGGTGGTGATGAAGGGGGGTTCCCTATCGGTGCAGGGGCTGCTTACCTGCCCGGATGCATTCCCGGGCAGAAGTGCGAGCCAAAGGAAGGAAAGAAACATTACCATTTCAAAGGCTCGCTTCATAAACTGCTCCTCACTCACGGGTTGCCCTGGTCCCTGAGAATCAAGTTCAAACCACCCTTGCCGCCGGGAAGACCGTTGCGATGCCTTCCGCCCCGAGGACTCGCGCCGAAATTAGCGCCGGTGTGTCAAATAGATTGCCACACTTTCCAGCCGGCTGGCCGTAATTTTTTCATGGCTGCCTTCCGGATAATACCGATATAAAACTCCTGAACTCTTCGCCCTTAGTGACCGAAAAGCCACTTGAAGATGGAATAGCCGATCGCACTCGAGTTCGTCACCCACGGCGTGGTCGTGTTCGCGCTGATGGTCACGGTGTCCAGATTGCCGTTGACGGTGCGCGTGGCCCCGACCGCGTAATAGTTGGCCGCTTGTTGGACCACTTGAAACGAATAACCGCTGTTGTTGTCGGTGTAGGTTTGCTGGGCGCAGTTGCCGCACGCACTGACGCAGGAAGTGTTCGCGCCGGCGAAGGTAGGTAGACATGCTATGGTGGATGCGTACTGGCCGTAATCGGTGAAGTGCTCTTCCTGCTCGAGGCGGGCGGTCATCAGCAGGCTTTCGGCCTGGCCCTGCTTGGTGCGGTTTACGTAGTTGATGTAAGCCGGCGTCGCCACGGCGGCCAGAATGGCCACGATGGCCGTAACCACCATCAGTTCCACAAGGGTGAAGCCCTTACTCTTCGCCATGCGAAAATATCTCCTCCCGGCGTCCAAAAGAATCCCCGGTGTGAATCGACCACGACGTAATTTCACCGGTAAGCCAAAGATATGCACATACTGTGCCTGCCCCATGGCACGAGGGAGCCGCCCAAAGACCGGGAGCCGCGCGAAGATTGAGGCCCGGTTTGCGCGGTGATTGTCAATGCGGCGCTTTGCATCCTCCCACTTGCTGTTTGTGGCGGTCAATGTCTTGACGGGCAGTTAAATTTCAAAAAAGTAATTCGAGCGGCCCAAGAGGAAATTCAACTTGCGGGGTTGGGCGCCTTTCAACCCGATTTCGTCCTGACAGTGTAATGAAGCGCCCGCTTCTTGAGCCAGAACAGACCGAAGATGTCCAGCAGGGACACCCACAGCCGGTTGCTGATGGAATACTTGGAGCTGCCTTTGACTCTCGGCCGGTGGTTTACGGCCGTTTCGCTCAGTCTATAGCCCTGCATGGCCGCCAAAGTGGGCAAAAAACGGTGCATGCCGGCAAATCGGGGCGCCGACTCGATGCATTCTCTTCTGAAGACCCTGGTGGAGCAGCCGGCATCTCTTACGGTCTTTCCCGTCAGCCAAGTCCTGAAGCCGTTGCCAAGCAAGGAGGAGATCTTTCTTTTGAGGTTGTCCTGCCTGTTGGCGCGGTAGCCGTTGGCCATATCGGCCTCCCCCGATCGAACCGTTCGAAACAGCGCGGGGATGTCGGCCGGGTCGTTCTGGCCGTCGCCGTCGATGGTGGCGATTATGGGGGCGCGGGCTTCACTGAAGCCTGCCCATAGAGCCGCCGACTGCCCGGCGTTTCGGTCAAAGGAAATATATCTGTGGCGCGGATTTTCGCGCCCAAGTTTTTTCAAAAGCTCCAGGGTCGCGTCACTCGATCCGTCATCGACCCAGATGCACTCCCACTGTCCAAATTCTTTGTCCATCACGGACCCCACCTCGGCGGCCAGAGAGAGTATGTTGTCTTCCTCGTCTTTTACCGGGATCACGATGGAGATATCGGGTATTTTTACTTCAGATGATGATGCCATGCAAATAAAACCTTGATTTCAAGCAGCACCGGAGGGCCTTAACGAACTTGCTGGAACAGTAACGAGCCTCCACCGGCGGTCCACCCGGAAACAGTGAAAAGTGTTCTTTCTTTCGCGTCTTCGCGTGAGAAAGCTTTTTAAATTAAATCGTCATCTCCGCCCTCACCCGGGGACCCCGTATCCTCTGCCTGTGCCGGGTCGCTTTCCAGCGGGTCGCCGCGATCGGCGGAAACCCTTTTGGCCACGGTGATAAAGCCGGTGTGAGCCACCATTCTGTCAAAAGGTCTGGCGCGAAGCCGGTCGATCTTCCAGTCTCTTCGCAGAAGCTCGAAATGCTCTATGTCGCCGAACCCGTTTTCCTGCAGTTGCCTGTTGGTGAGCTGGATCTGGCCCACGTTGGGGCTGAGGCTGACCAGCAAGCCTCCCATTCGAAGCATGGAGGCGAGGTTGCCAACCGCCCGCCAGGGTTCGGGAAGATCGACAAAAATCCGGTCGACCTGGCAGGTAAGGCAAACGGATTCGATGTCCCCCACGATGATCTGGTGGTTTTCGGGCCGGGCCCCAAAAAAACGGCTGATGTTCTCACGGGCGTCCGCGGCGAATTCGGCCCTTTTCTCGATGGATATGAGTTTTCCCCTGCCGCACATGGCGCGCAAGAGAGCGAGGGTAAGCGCGCCCGAACCGATCCCTGTCTCCAGCACTGCGCAGCCGGGGTAGATGTCGCCGTAAAAGATCATGGCGCTGAGATCTTTGGGATAAATGATCTGGGTGCGTCTTTTCATGGCGAAAATATAGTCTTGCAGGGAAGGCCTGAAGAGCATCAGCCTGGCGCCTTTGCTGGTAAGCAGCCAGTCGCCTTCCTCCTTGCCGATCACATCCCTCAGATGAATACCCCCCAGGTGCGCGGAATAGGGAGCATCCTCCACCCGCACCAGCCACTTTTTCCCCTTTTGAGAAGTCAGCAGCACCCACTCATTCAATTCGAATTTACTCATTCATTGGCTCCAGGAAAAACTCAAATTTTACGGCGCCTCCTTCATCTCCGTTTTTTACGCAGTTGTCAACCAGAAGTTACTTCTTTGAAAACAGAAGGGAAACAAGATTTCTCCCTGTTGACAGACCACCCGAAAAAAAGTAGTTTCAAAGCCGGCAAGCGGCGATGAAAAATGACAAAATTCAGGGAGCCGGTCATGTTCGTGATAGGATATTTTCTGCAGGCGACAGCCACCGTTCTACACTATGTTCTCTATACCTACATGTTGATCGTGATCGCGTCCGCCCTGGTGTCATGGGTGAATCCCGACCCTTACAATCCCATCATTCGATTTCTGCGCAACGTTACCGAACCGGTCTACCAGCGCATGCGAAGTGTGCTGCCCCTTACCGTCGGTTCTATCGACTTTACGCCCTTGGTGCTTATACTGGCGCTGGAGTTCCTGGATAAATTCCTCGTGTCCGTCCTGCTGAGAATGTCTTACATGCTGGGCAGCTAGAGCCGGCTTTCCGATCGCTCGGAGTGAAACCCATGGAAATAGGTGAGATTGAGTATAAAAGATTCCGCAAGCGCTTGATGGGGTTTGACCCCGGCGAGGTGGAACCTTTTCTTCGTGATTTGACGGACGAGCTGGGCCGTTTAAAGGGCGAAAACGAAGACCTCAAAAAGGACATGCAGACCCTGGACTCCGCGTTAAAGGAGCACCGGGAACGAGAGAAAACTATCAGGGCCGTGCTGGTGAGCGCCCAGAAAAGCGCCGAGCAGATCAAGGCCAACGCCGAGCGCGAGGCTCGGCTGATTGTTTCCGAGGCTGAGGTCAAGGCTGAAGGGATACTCAAGGAAGCCAACAATCGGCTTATCCGTATGGAGCAGGAAATGTCGGAGATGAGGCGCAACCGGATCCAGTTCGGGGCCAGGATGCGTTCACTTCTTGACTCCTTTCGCCAAATCCTCGACGATGACGGCAGGGAAGCCCCGCTCAAGCTGGAAGAAAAAAAGGAAACCCCTGAACAGAACTGAAATGACGGAGTCCAACCGATGGCCATAAGCAAAGAGCTTTTTGAAATCCTGCGGTGCCCCAAGTGCAAGGGGCCCATAGAGCTGAATCCCGATAAGACCGGGCTGGTCTGCGAGTCGTGCCGGCTGGTCTACGAAATCCGCGATGATATCCCGATCATGTTGATCGAGGAGGCTAAAGAGCTGTAGCAAGGAGCGGGGAGCAGGGAGCGAGAAGCGAGGAGCGGTAATGAAAACCCCTGCGAGGTCTTTTACTGACCTGGATGTCTGGCAAAATGCCCATGCTTTGGTACTCGAAGTTTACCGGCTGACCGAGGGGTTTCCGGACCATGAACGCTACGGCTTGGCAAGCCAATTGCGTCGCTCGGCCGTCTCCGTGCCGGCTGACATCGCTGAAGGATTCCGAAAATACTCATCCGCCGACAAGGCGCGATTCATTAATATTGCGGAGGGTTCCCTCGAAGAATCCAGGTATTATTGTATTCTTGCGCAGGACCTGGGGTATGGTCAAACAGCCTCAGTACTCGAAAAAATGGATATAGTCGCAGGACAACTGGGCGCCTATGTCAGGCGGCTTAGACAGTCAGGAGCGCAGAGGAAATGAGTGGCAGTTTCGGAAAAGGACCATATTCTAGCTCCCTGCTCCTCGCTCCCCGCTCCTTGCTCCTAGCTCCCTGCTCCCCGCTCCCCGCTCCCCGCTTCCCAAAATCATGAGCCATCCCACAGAACCTCGCCCAGCCAAGCTGGTTATCCGGTTTTTGTTCAGCGACTTCCAGGTTCAGCGAAGTGCGCTGGAAGCCCTTGTATCTGACTTCGGACCGATGGATTTTCTGTCGATGCCGGGGGATTTCCCCTACACCACCTACTACGACGATGAGATGGGCCATGGAATCCGCAGACAGACGGCAGGCTTTGTAAACCTCGTGGCGCAGGGGGCTTTGCCCGACCTCAAACTGCGAACCAACGAAATCGAAGCCCGCTTTTTACAAAATGGAAAGCGGCAGATTAATATCGACCCCGGGATTCTCAACGTGGAGCGCCTGGTCCTGGCGACCGGCAAGAATTTCACTCACAGGATTTATCTTCGGGAAGGGATATATGCCGATCTCACTTTGATGTACCATAAAGGAGCATACCGGCCTCTGCCCTGGACTTATCCCGACTATCGCGAACCGGAATTCCTGCATCAACTGGAGGTGCTGAGAAAGAAGCTCCGATTTGAGCAGGAGGGGATTTTTCCGAAATAGCCTGGGAGGCTGTCCGCGAATGGCCAATCGCGGTTCTTTTGTAGGAGCGGGGGGGGGGGGGGGCGCCCCCCCCCCCGGGCGGCCGCCCCCCCCCCCCAACAAACACCCCCGGCGAGACCCTCCCTCCCCCCCCCCCCCTCTATTTT
>JARLHP010000144.1 GCA_031292195.1 Syntrophobacteraceae bacterium | reverse complement strand
GGGGTCTTTTCGGAACTGCTTCAAGCTTTTGAGGGTGGAACGGGAACCAAGAATGGTTCCCGTTATTTCGATTTCCCCAACGCGGCTGCCCTTGAACCATTCCGAGCCCGAAAGGAGGCTGACGATCACCGTTGTCAACACAACACCGATCACAAGCCCGATTAAGCAGCCGCGCACTTTCATCTGTTGACCTTCGCCCACGGATGAGGCGATCAGCTCTTATCCGTGTTTGCCGCGTTATTGGCTGCACTCTGCGCCTTGGCCTCGAGTTCTTCCTTGAGCAATTCGCCAAGATTTGAAGTAGCGGCCCTGCTGGTGTTTATATATTCGTCGTAATTGGACCGGTCATCCTGTTCTTCCATCTTTTTGGCCGAAAGACCTATCTTCCTGTCCTTGGAAGAAATATTGATGACCTTGGCCGTTATGTTGTCCCCTGGTTTAAACTGCCCAACGGGAGACTTGACCTTCTCCTTGCTGATTTCGGAGACATGGACAAGGCCTTCGATTCCTTCCTCCAGTTCGACAAAGAGGCCGAAATCGGTGACGTTGGTAATCGGACCCGTTACGACGCTGCCAATCGGGTAGCGCTGGGGAATGCTTTCCCAGGGGTCGTTTTCAAGCTGCTTGATGCCCAGGGAAAATCTCTCGTTTTCCTTGTCGATATTGAGCACGATGGCCTGGACTTCCTGGTTCTTGCGGAAAATCTCGGAGGGGTGCTTTACGCGTTTTGTCCAGGAGATGTCCGAAATATGAACCAGACCGTCAATGCCTTCATCGATCCCGATGAAAATACCGAAATCGGTAATGTTCTTTATCTTGCCGGCAATGGTGGTGCCTACCGGGTACTTCTGCGCTATGACATCCCAGGGATTGGACTCAAGCTGCTTCATGCCGAGCGAGATGCGTTTGCTCTCCGGGTTGATGCTGAGCACCACGGCCTCGACCTCGTCGCCCACCGAAAGGAACTTGGAAGGATGTCGCACCTTCTTGGTCCAGGACATCTCGGAGACATGGATCAAACCCTCGACGCCTTCTTCTATTTCGATAAAGGCGCCGTAATCGGTCAGGCTGACCACCTTGCCCTGCACCTTCGCGCCCACCGGGTACCGGCCTTCGGCCTTGGTCCAGGGGTCGTTTATGAGTTGCTTGAGACCCAGGGAAACTCTTTCGCTTTCCCGGTCGAAGCTCAGGACCTTCACGTTTATCTTGTCGCCGATCTGGAACATTTCGGAGGGATGGCCGACTCGTCCCCAACTCATGTCGGTGATGTGCAGCAGGCCGTCGATGCCGCCCAGATCCACGAATACGCCGTAGTCGGTGATGTTTTTTACGATGCCCTCAACCACCTTGTTGTCTTCCAGCGTGGACAGGGTGGTGGATTTCATCTCCTCGCGTTCTTTTTCCAGAAGCGCCCGGCGGGAAAGAACGACGTTTCTTCTCTTTTTGTTATATTTTAGCACCTTGAAGGCGAAATTATGCCCAATCAGCGACTCGAGGTTTCTCACCGGCCGCAGGTCGACCTGAGAGCCGGGCAGGAACGCCTGAACCCCGATATCGACGGCAAGACCACCCTTGACCTTTGCGGTGACCTTCCCCTCGATTATGCCGTCGTCACTGTAGATACGGCTTATGTCGTCCCATACCTTTATCTTGGCGGCCTTTTCCTTGGACAGGTGGATAGTGCCGTCATCGTCGTCATGGAACTCGAGCAAGACGTCGATTTCGTCGCCAATAACGGCGGTGGCCTTTCCCGTTTCATCCCTGAATTCATAGATGGGGATCTGACCTTCGGATTTATACCCTATGTCAACCATGACGAAATCATCGCTGACCTGGACTATAATCCCGCGGACTACCTCGCCCTCCTGGAAATTCCGGAAGCTATCCTCATAGAGGTCGTGCATGGATCCGATATCTTCGTCGCCATAGCTGTCGCTGTCCAGGTCGTCCGAAGAAAAAACGGTATCCGGTTCAAGGTTTTGTTTTTCGTTTTCATCTTTTACGGTCATCAATAGTATCGTGCCCCCTTACCTGATTTTTTTGGCATTTCGCCTAAAGAATAAACTCTATCAAACAGAGTGTTAATAAGCAATCTTAAAGTTCCAAAGAGGTTTGAAAACGGGCCCCGCGGGGTCCAGGGCCGGCGCCCGCCGGGTGGTGGGCTACGCTATGCTTTCGCCCACCCTTGTATCTTAAAAGAGCAGGAGCATGGGATTAACCGGAGTGGCGAAAGTTTTTGTTGGGCTGCGCTGCGCTTAGCCCAACCTACAGCCCGCCCTACATGGGGCGGCGCACCGTTTGGAGCAATTGTTGGGCCTTTTCGGCCAGCCGATCGACCACCTGTTCGATGGAAAGACCCGAGGTGTCGAGTAAAAAAGCGGTCTTGGCCGGTCGCATGGGCGAGTGGTCACGCCTGGAATCGGCCTCGTCGCGCTCGCGTATGAGCAGTTCGATTTGCTCCCGGGTGATGTCCAGGCCCTTGGCGGCGTATTCGGCGCACCGTCTTGCGGCCCGGGTGGCCAGGTCGGCGGTAAGATAGACTTTGAGTTCGGCTTGCGGGAAAACCACGGTGGCCGTGTCGCGGCCTTCCGCGACAATGCCCGGTCCCTCCGCGGCGAGCTTTCTTTGCCAGGCCACCAGAAATTCCCTTACGGCCGGGAGCCTGGAAATGCGGGAGGCCGCCTGGGTGATCTCGGGGCTGCGCAGTTCCTCCGACAGGGTCCTTTGGCCGTAGAAAATCCGGAGCATGTCGTCTTCCAGGGCAAATCGAAGGTCGATGCCTGCCAAAGTCTGGCCGAGCCGCTCATCGTCCGGTGCGGTTTGCGCTCCGCCTGCCAGTCCGGGAGCGGTCTGGAAGGCCCAGGCCACGGCGCGGTACATGGCGCCCGTATCCAGGTATACGAAGCCGAGTCGATTTGCCAGGATTTTACAAACGGTGCTTTTTCCCGCACCGGCAGGGCCGTCAATGGCGATGATCACCTGGACTGCGCTCCGATGGAAGAGGTCTCCGGTCGGCCGCTGGAATCGAACTGTTCCATGGCCGCCAGGGCTTGCCGAAGAGTCTCGATGAATCGGATGTTTTCCTCCGCCAGTCCGGTGTTGATCCGAATAAAGCGCTCCATGCCGTAGGAGGCCATCGACCGGATGATCACACCCCGGCGCAGCATGGCTTCGTAGAGTTTTTTGGCTTCACAGGGGACTTCGATCAGGAAAAAATTGGCCTCGGAGGGGATGTAATGGAGGCCCATTTTTTCGACTTCTTTATAGAGAAATTGCAGGCCGTCCCGGGTGACCTGCCGGGTTTTTGTCAAAAACTCATCGTCTTCGAGCGCGGCGAGCGCGGCCGCCTGCGCCAGGGACCCGGTATTGAACGGCTGGCGGACGCGGTTTAAAAAGGAGGCGATCTCGGGATCCATGACGCCGAAGCCGATGCGCAGTCCTGCCAGTCCATAGGCCTTGGAAAATGTCCTCAAAACGATTACCGCGGGCCACTGCCCGCTTATGTACTCGAACCCGGGGGGCGTATCCGGGTTGGTGTTGAATTCTATGTAGGCTTCATCGAGAACCACCACCACTTCCCGGGGCACGCTCGATAGAAACGCTTCGAAGTCCGCCTTGCCGATTACCTTGCCCGTAGGATTGTTCGGGTTGGTCAGGAAAATGACCTTCGTTTTGGCGGTAACCGCTTGCGCCATTTTCTCCAGGTCGATTCCCAGGTCTTCCCGCAGAGGTACCGGCACCGGCCTGCCGCCCATCCACTGCACCACCAGCCGGTAGAGAAGAAAAGAGGGCGCGGGCATCATCACTTCGTCGCCCGGGCCCATAAAGGCCCGGATGACCAGTTCGATGATTTCGTTGGAACCGTTGCCCAATAAAATGGAATCGAAGGGGAGGCCATGTTTTTCGGCCAGCTTCTTTCGCAGGTAAAACCCGCTTCCGTCCGGGTAGCGGTGCAGCCCGGACGTCGCGGCCAAAATGGCTTGGACCGCTTTTGGCGAGGGTCCCAGAGGGTTTTCGTTGCTGGCCAGCTTTATGGAACCGCTTATGCCGTACTCGCGTTCCAGTTCTTCAATCGGCTTGCCGGGGGGATAGGGAACTATACTGGCAATGTGTTCGGGTACGGAGGGTTTCATAGGCTTGCGGGTTCATGGTCCCTTCTCATTTTTTAACTGTCGGTTTATAATGAAAAGGTATGGAAAAAGCAAGTATTCTGAGGAAAAAATTGCATACTGCAGTGTCATGTTATAATATGCATCAGGTGTAAGCAAATGGCGCAAAAGCGCCCTCGTATTCTTTCTCCGCCTTTAACAGGGATGATAGACTCATGCTTAAAAAAGTTAAGGCAAAGAAGGCTGCGGTGCTCGAGCCGCAAAATTCCTCGGACACCCGGAACAGCGGAGAAACCTCCTCGGGGAACGCCCCGGACAGGCATCAGCCGGTTTCATTCGATCCATTCCGGCTCTACCTCGACGAGATCAAGCGGTATCCGCTGCTCAGCCGGGAGGATGAGATGGACCTGGCTATCCGCTATCGCGAGAAGGGCGATATCGATTCGGCCTATAAGCTGATCACCGCGAATCTGCGGCTTGTGGTCAAAATCGCCATGGACTTTCAGCGCTACTGGATGCAAAACCTTATGGATTTGATCCAGGAAGGCAACGTGGGGCTGATGCAGGCCGTAAAAAAATTCGATCCCTACAGGGGATACAAGTTTTCTTACTATGCCTCATTCTGGATCAAAGCCTATATCATCAAGTTCATCATGGACAACTGGAAACTGGTGAAAATCGGGACCACCCAGGCCCAGAGGAAGCTGTTTTTCAACCTGCGCAAGGAAAAGGAAAGACTGGAGGCCCAGGGCATCGAGGCTTCCCCCAAACTGCTGAGCCGGCGTCTGGATGTGAAGGAGTCCGAGATCATCGAGATGGATCAGAGGCTCAACAGCTGGGAGATCTCCCTTGACAGCCCGTTGAAGGAAGACTCGGAGGACACTCACAAGTCTTTTCTGCCCTCGGACGATCTGCCGGTGGACGATCAGATAGCCGACCAGGAAGCAAAAACCATCCTTCACGACAAGCTGATGCTTTTCAGAGAGCAGCTCAAAGGCAAGGAGGCCGTGATATTCGACAAGAGGCTTTTGACCGAGGAACCGATGACCCTGCAGGAAATCGGGGACAAGTTCGGGATCAGCCGGGAGCGGGTGCGCCAGATCGAAAGCCGGCTCAAAAAGAAGCTCAAGTCCTACCTCGAAGAGGAAATAGCCGACATAGACCTTCTCCAGGAAAGCATGGTGGAAATTTAAGGACGTCTCTGTCCCGCCACCTTATCATAGACCGCCAGGTAATTTTTCGCGGACATGGACCAGGAGAAATCCTGGGCCATGGCCCGTTTTTGAATCTGCTCCCACTTTGGTGAATTCTCAAAAAGAGCCAGGGCGGACTTTATCTTTTCCAGAAATGCTTCCGGTTCATATTGGTAAAACTTGAAGCCCGTTCCGGAGCCCGGGTGGAGCAAGACGTCGCTGACCGAATTATCCAGTCCGCCCGTGGCGTGAACCACCGGGATGGTCCCGTAGCGCAGGCTGTACATCTGGTTGAGTCCGCACGGTTCGTAGCGCGAAGGCATGAGGAAAATGTCGGACCCGGCCTCGATCAGGTGGGCCATTTTTTCGTCATACCGGTCCGTCAGTTTCAGTCGGTCGGGAAAATGCCTTTCCATGCTCCGGATGCTTTCCTCGATGGAGGCGTCTCCCGTGCCCAGGATCACCAGGTTAACCGGCAGTTCCATCAGTTCGGGCAGAATTTGTTCGAGCAGATCGAAGCCCTTTTGGGCGGCAAGACGCCCGATCATGCCGAGCAGGGGGAATCGGCGCGTGGTTTTCTCAAAACCCGCCAGTTGACACAGGGCGCGCTTGCACGCATTTTTCCCGGCAAGCTCATCGGGGCCGTAATTTTCCGGAAGATAGGAATCTGTGCGCGGGTCCCATATGTCCGTGTCGATTCCGTTCAGGATACCCCGGAGGCTTTTCTTGCGCTCTGTCAGGACCCCTTCGAGCCCGAAGCCGAAATCGCTCGTGGTAATTTCCTCGGCATAGCGGGGGCTGACGGTGGTAAGAAAATCGCTGTAGACGATGCCCGCTTTCAAAAGATTGCATTGCCCCCAAAATTCGATCCCCTGGAAAGACCATACGCGGGGGGGGAGGTTGATCAGTGGGAAAAAGCCGGCCGGGAAAATCCCCTGGTAGGCGATGTTGTGAATGGTAAAAACGGTGCCGGAGCGGGCGAACCGGGGATCGTAGCGCCAGTTCATTTGGAAGTAGGGAGCTACCAGGCCGGTTTGCCAGTCGTGCAGATGGAAAATGGAGGGAAACCAACCGGCGGCCTCGCAAACATGTCTTACCGAAAGGCTGAAAGCGATGAATCTTTCAGCGTTGTCTTCATAGTCCCCGCGGACCGGACTGCCGTAAAGATTGGACCGGTCGAAGAATTCGTCCTTTTCCAGGAAATAGACCGGAATACCGGAGGCCGTGCGGCTTTGCCACAGATGTACATGGTAGTCGTGGGGCCCGATGGTGATGGTGGCGCCCTGGCCAAGGGGTTCGAGGGAGGCAAGCTTTTCACGCACGCAGCGATAGAGGGGCATGAATATCCTGACGTCGCAGCCCAGCTTGTGGAGCGCTTCAGGCAGCGATCCGGCCACGTCGGCCAGGCCCCCCGTCTTGGCGAAAGGGCTCGCTTCGGAAGTGCAAAAAAGAATTCGCATCTTGGTAAATCCTCTTTTGAAGGTGAACCGGCCGGGAAAAATCAGCCGCCCGCTTGCGCATGCGCAGTGATTGAGACTTCCCTTTACATCATTTCGGGTCCATATTAAACACTCAACTCCGGGCGCGGGAGAGTGCGCGGGGCATGTGTTGCAAGAAGCCCGGGTCTCACGCGGAGGGGCGGGCAGAGGTGGAAGGGAAAGTGCATCGAGAACAGGCACGGTTAGACTGGTTGCGTGGATTGGAAATGGGCCGGAAATTTTTTAAAATTAACCATTATCCACTAATCGTAGCAAAAATATAAAGCAGGGGGTTGATTTTGGAAATTAAACGGAGGGTGAGCAGACAAATCCGCATTGGCGACGTTCTCATCGGCGGGGACGCGCCGGTTTCGGTCCAGTCGATGACCAACACGGACACGCGCGACTCACGTTCCACCGTGGCCCAGATCGAAAGGCTCCAGGACGCGGGCTGTGAAATAGTAAGGGTTGCCGTTCCCGACGAGCAGGCCGTGGAGGCGTTAGCGACCATAAAGAAGGCGGTTGGCATACCTGTAATTGCCGACATCCATTTCGACTTCCGCCTGGCGATCGGGTCCCTGCGGGCGGGGGCCGACGCGATTCGCATCAATCCCGGCAATATCGGCGGACCGGACAAGCTAAAAAAGGTGATCGAGGTGGCCAGGGAGCGGGAGGTTCCGGTGCGCATCGGTGTAAACAGCGGATCGGTGGAAAAGGATCTGCTGGCAAAATACGGCCATCCCACCCCGGAGGCCATGGTGGAGAGCGCGCTTCGGCACATAAAGTTTTTTGAGGATAACGACTTCGCATCGATAAAGGTTTCTCTCAAATCAAGCGATGTCATCGCCACGATTCTCGCCTACAGGCTGTTGGCCGAAAAGACCGACTGTGCCTTTCACCTGGGGGTCACCGAGGCTGGGACAGTGGTCAGCGGGGCCGTAAAATCGGCCCTGGGGATCGGTCTTTTGCTCTTCGAAGGGATCGGAGACACCCTGAGAGTTTCCCTTACCGCCGCTCCGGAAGAAGAGATGTATGTGGCCTGGTCGATCTTGAGGGCCCTCCATCTGCGGAACAGGGGCGTCGAACTGGTGAGCTGCCCCACCTGCGGACGCACGGAAATCGATCTGATACCGTTGGTGCAAAAGGCCGAGGCCGCGTTGAAAAAGGTGAAAACCCCGCTTAAGGTTGCCGTGATGGGATGTGTGGTGAATGGACCCGGCGAGGCCAAAGAGGCCGATGTGGGCATAGCCGGGGGCAGGGGCCTGGGCATACTGTTCAAGAAAGGCGGCCGGGTGGAAAAGGTGGCCGAGAGTGAACTGCTCGACAGGCTGCTCTCGGAGGTCGAACGAATGACTGGAGAAAAAGTGAAAGAGTGAACGGTGAAGAGTGAAGAGAAAAAGCCAGGGGAAAGCCTATCTGGGAGGCTGTCCGACGATAGCCAGTCGGCGATTTTTTGTAGGAGCGGGGGGGGGGGGCGGGCCCGCCGCGGGGGGGGGCGGGGGCGCCCCCCGCCGGGGCGCCCCCCGCCCCGTTGTTAGGCCGCGCCCCAGCG
>JARLHP010000143.1 GCA_031292195.1 Syntrophobacteraceae bacterium | reverse complement strand
GAGGATCGCAAAACATAAAGGGCCGCCTCACCCGATATCGGACTTCCGTTTCGGGCCGCCTCCCGGATGGTTTTCAATGCAGCATTTCCCATGTGATCAGCACCTTTCCTGGGCAAGAGTCGCCTATGGTTAACCAATATTGAAAGGGAGGTTAACCATAATTTGCTCCTATTATCACATTCGGGGGAGGAAGGTAAGAAAATTTGGGGGGCGTGGGGGAGAAAACGAAAGCATGGGTTTTAAGGGGAATGACTAAAGTATTCTTCCACAGGCGCCTAAAAAGCGTCGAGGTCCCATCATGGAGGCGGGAGAAAATGGCCTTGGCGATTGTTCATTTTTTGAAATAAGGAAGATCACGACGAGCAAGCCTATCAAAATATCCTTGGATATAGTCGAAGCGCTCCCTGGCGCTGCATCCGCCCTCCGAAGCTGTCTCCGTAGTGAACAAGAACACTCGAAAACATTCCTTGGATCCCGAAGAGTCGGGTTCGGAATCCTCGATTGCCTTGAGCCGGCTGCCGGGTTCAAATTCGCAGGTCTCGTGACACAAAAAGCCGCCGTTAACTATGTCGTACAGGATGGTGAGGTCTCCAGGAACGAGAAATATGTCACGTTGATTTCCCTGATTGTCGGTTGAGACGGCTTCTTCGAGCATGTTCACGAGTTTCAGTCTGACGTCCTTCAGTTCTTCGCCGAATTCGCTCACTATGCATGTTTTGAACTGGAGTTCGTCCAGGAGGATCGAAAGCCCATGCAGTCCGAGATGGTTGGCATAGAGCAGGGGCTTTTCTGGATCGTACGACGGTACGTCGAGTTCATAGTTTTTGATGGACCCGAGATGGGGAACAAGAAGATCAATCGTTTCCCAACTTCCAATCGACGCGAAAACGTCCTGGTAGGCGCTATACAAGGACTTCGATTCATCTATTATATCCAGAGCTGTGGTTCCGTCGGCATATTTCTTAAGGTCTCCCTTCTCGTCGACGCTTTTGGGATAGAGTCCGCTGTCACCCGTAAACACCAGCCTTCGGAAAGCACCGTCTTGCAGCTCAAGTTCAAATCCCAGACCGACTGAGCCGTCGAAGGTTACGACGTCATCGTGGTATGCGGGTAGGACGGTCAGACTGGAGTGTTCGGAGAGCTGAACTCTTTGCGGATGTTTGCGGTCGCAAGGATTGAGGACGACAAGCCTTCCGATGCGCTCATCGCCGCGCAATTGAAAGAAACCTGACAATTTCCGGTTGGCGCCGGTACTCAAGAATAGGTCGATCTTCTTTTTCGTCCTACCTTTCCCGGTTCTGGCGTTATATTGGTGAGCCAGGGTCAGGATAGATTCGAAATCGGCCGTGTGATCGTCGTGGGCATGCGTTATTACAACGCAATCTATGTCATGAATACGGCCACCGGCCCTGGAGAAGTTTTCGATGAAGTCGTATCCGGGATCAATAACGATACCCATCCCTCTGTGCCAGATGAAGTACCCACCACCGCGGTCGAGTTCATGGGTATCGGGGATGATCGGCGTAAATGAATTCCACTCGCGAAGAACGAATAGTAATGACCGCTCCGGGTCGAACGAGGTGCTTGGCTCAAGGAAAGTGTTCGTCCTTTGTTCTTGTTCCCTCATACGTGTTCTAAATCGGTCCCGATTCTTGGAATCGAAACCGGCGAGGATTTTTTCAAGGCGTTGCACGAGTCTGCCGTGAGAAGACAAGAGCCTATACGAGGAAAGGATTTGAGGAGACTCCCCCGCTATCCTTACAGCCCTGGAGAGAAATTCTTCCGTATTGGCATGTTCATCTATCTCCTTCAGTAATTTGGCTTTGGAAACAAGGGCATGAGCACAGAGTTCATCAAACTTGGCATTAATTCCGCCAGTGTCAAATTTCGAAATGACATCATTAAAAGCCGCCAGGGCTGCGTCTCTTTGGGCCGTTTGGCTAAGCGTGATACCTTTGCATAGGAGCGCTCTTCCAACTTTTTCGTGTATCTCGGGGGTCTGATCAACGCCAAAACGCTCGATGAGATATGTATAGGCCGAGATTTCCTCGTCCGACCTACCGAGCGGGCCTAGTGCGATCCCTTTGTTCAAAAGTGCGTTTGCGACCTGCTCACGGATTTTGGGAGTTGCGTCATGATGGAAGCGCTCAATCAGGTCGTCATAGGTCGAGATTTCCTCATCCGGCTTGTCAAGCACGCCAAGGGTGATCCCCTTGTACAAAAGAGCTTTTGCGACCTGCGCACGGATCTCGGGAGTTGGGTCCTGGGAGAAGCGCTCAATCAGGTTCACATAGGTTGAGACTTCCTCATCCGGCTTGCCAAGCCGGCCGAGCGCGACTCCCTTGTTCAAAAGGGCCATAGCGAAAAGAAGGGCCATGGTGACCTGCTCACGAATTTCGGTATTTGGGTATTGGGAGAAGCGCTCAATCAGGTCGTCATAAGTCGAGATTTCCTCATTCGGCTTGTCAAGCTCGCCAAGGGTTATCCCCTTGCGCAAAAGTGCTATTGCGACCTGCTCACAGATTTCGGGAGTTGGGTCCTGGGAGAAGCGCTCAATCAGGTCGTCATAGGTCGAGATTTCCTCATCCGGCTTGGCCAGGCAGCCAAGCTCGACTCCTTTGTTGATCATTGCCCTGATTACAGTCACGCGTATTTGGGGAGACGGGTTCTGGGAAAACCGCTCACTGAGTTCGTCATAGACAGCGATTGCATCTTCGTGCCTGTCATTGTTGCCGAGCGCAACCCCTTTATTGAAAAGGGTATTCGCGGCGTCCTCCAGGTCCACGGCGGTGGCGGGCGGTTTGCTCCGGTCTCTTTTTCGTGTGCCTTTATGGTTATGGTCCGCCATAGCAGCCAGCCTTATCTCAATATTCAGTCAGAATTCATTTGATTCGGATTTGTGATCTAAGACGTTCGGAGTTGGCCATCATGCTGGCCATTGGCCCAAACAGTGGCCGTCCCGTATCTAGCTCGCATGACGTTTCACACGTCTCCAAACCGTGCAAGAGCCAGCTTCGGGATGGATCTTAATCGCCTCCATAATTCAAGCTTGCATTCTATTCAATTTAGCCCGAGAATGCATTATAATTCCATTTGTGGACGTGCTGTTGAACCGGCGTGGTCCACCATGGGGGGTTGAGCACGACCGGAGAGGGGTTTTAAAATGGCAGAGTCAAATTCTACTCCAAAAAACCAAAGAATTCATGTGGTTTCCCGTAAGGACGGCTGGGCCGTTAAGAAAGAGGGAAACACAAAGGCGAGCAAGGTGTTTCAGGGGAAGAACGCCGCTGTGGAAGGGGCTAAAAAGCTCTCCAAGGGCTGCGACGTCATAGTCCACAAAAAAGGCGGCTCCATCCAGCGGTGGGAGAAGGCGAAAGAGGCATAAATCAAGGCCGCTCCTCTATTGACATCGGTTCCCAAGTCATCGAGTGTTTTCCTGTATTGCCCTTGCGGCGGAAACCATCCATCCCCGCCCTGTCAATGCCCTATGAATCCTGCCCGCTTATTTCGTCTTCACGATGCCAAGCATGAAATCGGCGGTTTCGGGCCACTGTCCAGATCCCTCGTTCGTGCCGGCAATCAAGAACTGTCACGCAAAAGTAACTCCCCGACTCCCCGCCTTCAGTGAATGGTGGGCTTTTCGTCTTCGGACTTCACGATTTTGAGGTAAACTGTTTTTTCACCGTTTTTTCGATGACCGCTGCGGGGCAGGGGGCTCGAGGGGCCGCCGAACTGGGTCTTGAAAAGCTTTACCGCCTCAAGGGTGGGCTTGGCGAGAAGGAGCAGTCCGGCGCATGTGGCCACAATCCCTGTGGTCATGTGATGGGCTGAAGCCAGAAAACCGGTGTACATCAAAGTTAAACCGAAAAAAGACAATATGATGGCGAAGATCATATAAGCTCGAAGCCTTAAAACTTATCGGTTGACTGTTTTCTTGTCTGCATTGCGCTCATGCCAGGTTGCGTCCGGGATTTGCCTGATGGGTTGCGCTTCGCTCCACCCATCCTTGCCAGCTGTTTTCTTGCCTGTATCGCGCTCCACCGGAAACCATCCGGTGGTGGTTAGGTGGTTTTGAATTTTTTCATAATCTCCAGATTGTCAAAATAATAGATCTGGACGGCGAACGCCAGCATTAGAGCATCTTCGAACACCTTTTTCCAGCCTATCGTCTCGCCCGCGGTATCGAAGCAGCCGCAGGAGATAGGAACGCCGCGGTACATGTTTATGAGGATCATAACCTCGAAAATCACCAGGAGCAGGCCGATCACTACCACCGAGGCCCGTGATTTAAACCCGATGATCAGGAATAGGCCTGTGATGAGTTCGATCCAGGGCAGCAGCACGGCGCCCAGGTTAAGGACCATGTAAGGCACGATGCGGTAATTGGCTATGGCCTGCGCAAACTGGGCGGGATGGGTGATCTTGCCAAGACTGGCGTAGATGAAGAAGGCCCCGAGTAAAAGCCTCAGGACAAAGGAAAGATATTCGCTGGTCATGGCGCGCTTTATAGGGCCGGGAATCATTTCGCAACTTTCTTTTCGACCGGATAGCCGTCGGCTTCCCAGTCTTGCAGGCCGCCTTTCAAAATCTTCACGTCGCTGAAGCCGTGGAGCAGGAGTTTGTTTGCGGTTTCAAGGTCATAGGGAGCGCTAATCGTGTTTCCGTAAACCACTATCTCCCTGTCTTTATCGTCCTGGGGGAAACTCGCCATATACATGATATCGAATTGGGCGGGAGGCAGGTTGAGCGCTCCTTTTATGTGCCGCAGCCTGTAGAAACTGTTGGGCATGGCGTCCACGATCAAAGCCTTCTTCTGTCGGTAAGCATCCATCGCTTCCCGTGCGCTGACGGCAGGCACCGGGTCGGGCTGTTCGGGAATGAGAGAAATTCCGTTGGGATTGAGAAAATTGAAAGCTATGGCCAGAAGAATGCTCACTCCGATGACGGTAACGAAATCAAACCAAGACCCCTGCGAAGATTTGATCAGAACTTCGGCTTCTTCCTCGATAATTTTTTCGTCTTCTAAAAGCCAGTCGCGCATTTCCCGTACGATTTTGCGCGACAGTTCCGGGTAGTCGTGAAGGAGTCGCTCGAATTGTTCCCGTGAGACGACAAGCAGCGACGTTTCCACCAGGCTTTCCACATTGGCGGTGCGCGGCTCGCCCGTCATGAGAGATATTTCGCCGAAATGCTCGCCGGGACCTAAGACGGCCAACTCCCTCTCGGTCTTGCTTTTATGCCTGACGAATATCCTGACCTGACCGGAACCGACAATATAGAAGGCATCCGGTTCACCGCCCGCCCTAAAAATTATTTCGTGCGGTTGGACGAGCCTGATCTGCAGCGTTCGCGCAAGTTCGGCGAGTGCTTCGCCGGGCAAATCGCCAAGGATGGAGTTTTCCAGTAAAGTTTGCGTATTTTGAAGTTCGGCGCTCATAAATTGATACTGTTAATTCTTCTTGATCAGGTCTTTAATGTTTTTCACGAAGCCGTCCGCACTCCAGATGAGGCCCACGTGGCTGTAGAGCACTTTGCCGGAGGCAGCCGAAACTATCAGAGTGGTCGGGGTCGGCATCTCTCCCATGGCCGTTCCGATTCTGCCGTCAGCGTCGTTGAGCATTGGGAAGGGGATGTCGTGCTGTTTTTTGAAGGCGTTCAGCTGGGGGACGTTACTGGCTACTCCTATGGCAATAATCTTTACATTGGGGGCCAGTTTGGGGTTCTCCTGGACCGTCCTGTAAACATAGTTCATTTTCGTGGCATTCAAAGAACAGTACTCACACAGGGCGCTCATGAACTCGATCACGACCACCTTCGCTTTAATTTGGCCGAGCTTGAACGGTTTCATCGCGGAAAGGCCCAGATACTTTTCCGATTGGGCCGAATCGGGCGAAGGGAAGGTGATATTGGCCGTTTCGAAATGTTCTTTCGCATTGTAGCCGAATGCCGCGCCGGTCTTTGGCAGGAAAAGAATCAATGAACAGAGGACGATTTGACAGATTATTGCGCATTCCCACTTCTTCATCTTCCCTCACTCCATTTTCATTAAGATTGCATATCGATGATACTGCCCCTGGGAGACCATTTTTCTTTCTTGCGCACTATTTCATCGTAGCATTCGATGAAATCGCCCACCTTGCCAAATGTCGAGCCCACAACCTGCACGCCAACCTGCTGGCCGGTCCGGGCTTCCTTGACCGGGTGCTTTTCAACCTGCAGCGATTCGATCCTGGAACTGTGCACCGGCCCCATGGCCGTTACGACACGGAAGCGTTTGCCGACCTGGAGCGCCCCTTCAACCACTTGGCACCCCAGAATAACCCCGCCTTTTTTCGATTTGAAAGTGGCGATCACCTCGCATTTGCCAAGGATCCTATCTTCGTTCCGGGTCGGGGCCATGGCGCCGGCTATGGCCGCCAGATCCTCCGCAAGCTTGTAGATCACCTTATACAGCCGAATCTCGACGCGATGTTCCTTTATCCACTGCTCCAGCCTGGGGGCGACCTCCACGTTGAATCCCAGGACAAGTCCGCTGCCGCTCAAGGCCATCAGCAGGTCCTGTTTTGTAATATTGCCCACCCCGGAACTGATAATCTTTATTTCGGCTTCCGGGGTCTTGAGCTTGGACACGAGAGTGGAAACGGCTTCGACGCTTCCCGCGGTATCGCACTTGAGTACGAGGTCGAGCCCCGGCCTCTCCTCGCGCCCGGATTCCGAAATGGAGTGCTTTACATCCTTTAGAACATTTGGAACATTATTGGAATGTTTTTTTTCGGTCATTGAGGAACTCCATCCCCGGTCTGGAGTTAATTTCCCTTTATCGAGCACACATTTTACAATGTTAAGACGAGAGGGCGCTCCAAGCCAGTACCCGTCCGGGGACGGCTCGATCATAGACCGACAGTTTTCGATAAGGAATGGTCGGGTGTCAGGCAATGGCCTTATCGAATGTGACGATCATGGCCCTTACGGGGCAGGTCTTCACGCACAACTCGCAGGCGCTGCAGCGCTCGGATTCGAATTCGACCTCCATCTGCGGTCTTTTGACGTGAAGCGCTCCGGTCGGGCAGACCGCGGTACAGGCGCCGCACTGGGAACATCTTAGCTCATCGCGGCGAATCCCCTGGCCGACGGGTTCCACCTGCACACCCCTTTCTTCCAGATAGCGCATCCCCCTGTCGAAGTCATCGGCTGTTCCGCGCAATTCCATGACCAGCATTCCCTCTTTTCTCGGGAATATTTGCGCCTTGAGGATATTGAAATCCAGATTATAGTCACGCACCAGGCTGATTATTATGGGTTTATCCACAATTTCCCTGGGAAATCTGAGGACGAGCGTTCTTGAATGCATCTGAGATCCTTCCTTGGTTTGACAGGGTTAAAATAACATTACCGGTCAAAACGCCAAGTATTTTTTTCGCCCCCTCGTTCCTGCCCTTCCCGATTCACCCTCTTTATTTCTTTATGTCTTGACCCTCCAGAGCGCAAAAAGATACTATCAAAGGCTCTTTTTCATCCTTTTTTCATCACCATCCCTGAAAGGTTCACATGAAGCTTTCGACCAGAAGCAGATATGGGGTCCGGTTGATGCTCGACCTGGCCTGTCACTGCGGTGAGGGGCCCGTCCAACTTGGAGCTGTGGCGCGCAGGCAGGGAATCGGGGTAAAGTACCTCGAGCAGATCGCCGTGCGCCTCAGGAAGGCCAATTATTTGAGAAGTGTTCGGGGACCCAAGGGGGGACACCTGCTGGCCAGACCTCCCGAACAGATCAGCGTTGCGGATGTGGTGACAGTTTTGGAAGGCGGCCTGAAACTTACCGATTGCATCAAGCCTGACGGGGAGTGCGACCGCTGGGAGCAATGCGTTACCAGGATAATTTGGGCGGAGGCCACTCAGGCTTTTCTTGAAAAGCTTCAAGCGACCAGTTTGAGGGATCTCATGGACAGGGTTCCTTCCCCGCCCGGTCTGGATGAATGCGAGGATGAAGAAGGTAATCAATAGATTGCCGGAAAGCCGGGGGAAGTGGAGAGGTATGGAGAAACCGATGAAAATAGTGTCGATTGCGGTCAGCAAGAAAAAGGGCACTCGGAAGGAAGCCGTCGAGGAGGCGCTGTTGCAGGCGGAACACGGCATCGTGGGTGACGCGCACGCAGGGCCGTGGCATCGGCAGGTGAGTTTCCTCGCAATGGAGGGTATCCAGAGGGCTCAAGCTTCGGGTCTTGCGGTCGGGTTTGGAGATTTTGCCGAAAACATCGCCACTGAGGGTATCGACTGGCCCAAAATTCCGGTCGGCGCCAGGTTCAGGCTGGGCAATGAGGTCCTGGTGGAAATCACGCAGATCGGCAAAGAATGCCATAAGAAATGTGCGATATACTACCAGGCCGGGGACTGCATCATGCCGCGAGAGGGTGTTTTTGCAAGGGTTATCGCGGGGGGCGCCATCCGGTGCGGCGACGAGATTATTCCCGTTGAGGGCGCCGCCGATGAGAAAGGCTGATCTGTTTTTGAGATATCGCCCTACGATAGGGCGCCGAGAAAAAGGTAATCCAGATGGACAAAGCTCGTTTGAACGATGATCAACTGATAGAAAAGATCCGGGCCAAGAAGCGTGAACTGGGCAGTCAACTCATAATTTTGACTCACCATTACCAGAGAAAAGCGATCGTTGGCCTGGGTGATTTCGTGGGAGACTCTTTCGAACTTGCCAGAAAAGCCGCGGCAGATCGGGAATGTCGCTACATAGTATTTTGCGGCGTGCACTTCATGGCGGAAAGCGCGGCCGTTCTGGCAAAACCGCACCAGGTCGTTCAGATTCCCGATGAGGAAGCCGGGTGCTGGATGGCGGACATGGCTGATTCGGAAACGGTGAAGTCCGCCTTTGAACAGCTCGAATCGCTGGCGGGAAAGGGCTCGACAATCCCGGTGGTCTACATGAACTCCGATGCCGGCCTCAAGGCATTTTGCGGAGATCACGGAGGGCTCGTCTGCACCTCGTCCAACGCCGAAAAAGCTTTGAAGTGGGCCTTCGGGAAGGGAGAAAAGGTCCTTTTTTTCCCTGACCGGCACCTTGGCCACAACACCGGCCACGATCTGGGGCTGGCTCCCGAAGAGATGGTGGTCTGGTCGCCGGACAAGCCTTTTGGCGGCAATGACCCGGATGCTCTCAGGCGGGCCAGGCTGGTTCTGTGGGACGGCTACTGCCTGGTGCACTCCCGGTTTACCTGCGAACATATTGAAGAAAAACGGGCCGAATTTCCGGGGGCGAAGATTATCGTTCATCCCGAATGCACGCGGGAGGTGGTCGCTATGGCCGACGCCTCCGGGTCGACCAGCCGCATAGAGAAATTTGTGAGGGAGGCGCCCGCCGGATCGACGATAATCATCGGAACGGAAATCAACTTCATCGAGCGGCTTGCCTCGGAATACCCGGACAAGAAAGTGCTCGACCTGCACCGTTCACTTTGCCCCAATATGTTCAAGATAAACCTTGGAAAGCTTTCGGACACGCTCGAAAACCTCGGTGAGATGAACGTGGTGCGGGTGGACGAGGAGATCAAGGCAAGCGCGCGAGTCGCCCTGGACCGCATGCTCGCGCTGGTTTAGCCGATGTTTAGAAACCTCGCGCCCCTCGTTTTGGCTTCGCAGTCCCCGCGCAGAAACCGTTTGCTGCTATCGGCCGGGGTCGCCTTTACGGTGCATCCCAGTGGGATAGACGAGCCCGGGCCCCCGGATGGAGGCCCGGGTGCGGAACGTCCCGCCAAAACGGCCGAAGAATGCGCACGCCTGAAGGCCCGATCCGTTTCGGCCCTCTATCCACGGGCCTGGGTGCTTGGGGCCGATACCATCGTGGTCATCGAGGGCCGCATTTTCGGCAAACCCGCCGATGAGGCCGAGGCGGTCCGGATGCTCGAAACCCTGAGCGGCAGGATCCACGAGGTCATCACGGGCATCTGCCTGGTTGGACCGGCAGGCGAGGGGGGCAAGACCGGGTCGGGGGCCGGCGGGGGCCGGCAGACTGACGGTCTCACCGCCGCGGTAGTGACCCGCGTTCGCTTTAAACCCCTTTCCCGGGCGGAAATAGAGGCATACGTGAGGAGCGGCGAACCCATGGACAAGGCGGGCGCCTACGGCATTCAGGATGGGGGAGCTTTTCTGGTGCGCTCCGTGGAAGGTTCCTATACCAACGTTGTCGGCCTGCCTCTTTGCGAAGTCATCGAGTGGCTGACCGATGCTCATATCATCGAGCCGGCGTAAGCAGCGGCCCCTTCTGCCCGTTTTTGCGCAGCAAGACGTAGAAGGCCCCCCATCCACCGTCATAAGAGCGGGCCGAAGCGAAGGCCAGCACCACTCTTTTCAGGGGAGCACGCATGAACCAGGCCACCAGGCTGTTTTTCAACACCGGCTCCCTGTCCTTGGAATTCAAACCCCTGCCCGGGATTATCAGAACGCATCTGGTCCGGGCGGCAAAGGAGTCCATGAGGAAGTCCCTGACCTCCGCTTTGGCCTGCTCTCTATTGAGTCCGTGCAGATCGAGGCAGGCCTGGTGGCTGAAATAGCCTTCGCGCAGTTTTTTCAGCACGTCCGGGGAGATTCCCAAAACGGCGCCGTCGATGTATTCATCGGAATTGGAAAGCTCGAAGGGACCCTCGCCGGCTACCAGGTCCACCAGTTGGGCATAGGCCTGGATTTCTTCTTCGGCCAAAAAGCGTGGGGAGTTCCGCGCGCGGCGCAGCGGGACTTTTGCGCCCGGCCCGGCGGGTAAGGGGATCACATCGGCCATCGCCTTTTGGAAAAGGGAGTGATCGTCGATTTCTGCTTTGAAATCGTCAACATGAAGCTCGGATTTTTCGGCCATCGGGTCCAATTGGTTTTGCCCGGCGGAAAAATATGGTCCAAACAGTTGATCTAACTCCTGAAACGGAGTATAGAAACCGGAGGGCACCTTATGCCGTGTGGACCGGCGCATCGGTTGGAAGCTTTTGCCTTTGCCGTTGTTCATCTCGGCCTCATATCCGATATAAAAATAACATGGGAGAAAAAGGCGGAAAAGCTGCATTATGGAATTGAACAGTGTAGTTCTGATCGAAAACCGGCGTGATTTCTCGAACTTCCTGCAAGAACTCGAAAATTCCACTCACGTTGCGATCGATACGGAATCCAACAGTTTCTACGCTTATTTCAACCGTGTGTGCCTCATACAGGTGTCCACCAGTGAACAGGATTATATAATCGACCCTCTTTCGGTCGGCGATATCCATGATCTTGGTGAGACGCTTTCCAATCCCGATGTGGAAAAGATCTTCCACGCCGCTCCCAACGACATTGCCGGACTCAAGCGGGATTTCAAGTTCGTGGTGCACAACGTTTTCGATACCTCGATCGCCGCAAAGATCCTCGGCTACAAGCAACTGGGGCTCGCGCCCATTCTCCAGGAGCACTTCGGGGTCAGCCTGAATAAGAAATGGCAGCGCTACGACTGGGGAAAGCGTCCTCTTAAAGAAGAGCAGATTGAATATGCCCGCTTCGACACCCACTTCCTTATTCCGCTTAGGCACCGGCTGGCTTGCGAACTCGAAGAAAAGCAACTTTTCGACTCGGCTCGCGAGGCCTTCGAAAAGCTTTGCACCCAGCAGATAGTTAAGAAACATTTCCGCCCCGGCGATTTCCTGCACATTTGCGGAGCGCAGTCTTTGGACGTGGTCGGCAAGCGCGTGCTAAAGGCGCTCTACTTGTTCCGGGAAAAAGAGGCTCGGCGCCGTGACCGCGCCCCCTTCAGGGTCCTCACCAACGAGACGCTTCTAAAGATTGCTCTCCAGCGCCCCAAAAGCGTTCAGGATTTCAACAAAATCAAGGGTATCCCCCGTGTCTACCTCTCATCGCACGCCGCCTTCCAGCTCCTTGACCTGATCCGCAGGAGCGAAGAGCAGGAAGACGAGGCGGCAGTCAAGTAATTGGTGATCTTATGATTTCAAATATCGATATGAAAGACAGCTTCAAGAAGTACAGCCACGATCAGGACAAGGCCAGCACGCCGGAGCAGACGATTGCCCGGGTGCGGCAGCGTTTGTCCCGGCTCGATATGGATGTGCTGGCCAAAACGGTGCGAATCGATACGGGCAGGCTCGGTATCCCCGTATTCATAAGCCTGTGCGGTGAAGACGCCGTACGGCTGACCGGCACCAAAAAACAAATGGGCAAAGGCGCCACCGCTCAGCAATCTGAAGCCAGCGCGCTGATGGAACTTATGGAGCGCTTCAGTTTTTTTTCGTTTATCGAGCAGTTTCCCTTTCCCGTTATGAAGTACAAAGAACTCGACGACTTGGCGGTTTCGGTGGAGGACCTGAAAAAATCGGTCTATGACACGCAAACCCCAACGGAGTTATGCCTGCGTTTCCTGGAGGATTTGCCCCTGAGGTGGGCAAAAGCCTGGAATATTACCCTTGGCCGCGAGCAGTGGGTCCCCATCGATTGGTTCTACACCATCAACGAATATAACGGGCCGGCCAGTGGGAATACTCTTGAAGAAGCGATCCTGCAGGGGATGTGCGAAGTGGTCGAAAGGCATGTCGGCTCCATTGTGAGCCACGATATGAGGGTCACCCCGGAAATCGACAGGGATTCCATTCGGGACCCGGCCGCAATCGAACTTCTGGAAAAATTTCGCTCCAATGGGATCGAGTTGTTCCTGCGCGACATCTCGCTTGACACCGGGGTGCCCACCGTGGCGGTCCTGGCCTACGATCCGTCCACCTTTCCCAACAGCAGCGAAATAGTCTTTACCGCCGGCACCACCTCGAACCCCGAAAAATCTCTTTGCCGGGCCCTGACCGAAACCGCCCAGCTGGCCGGCGACTTCCAGAGCCACACCTCCTACAGTCCCACGCTTCCCAAGTACGCCAGTCTGGAAGAGGCCGCATACCTGATGAAAAGCAACGGAAAGAGGTCCATTCAGGATATGCCGGATCACGACCACGACAATATCCGGGTGGAAATCGAGAGGTGCGCGGCCGCTCTTGCCAAAAAAGATCTCCAGGTGCTGGCCATTAACGTCACTCACCCCGGCTTGCAGGTCCCGGCGGTTTACACCATCATCCCCGGCGCTCACTTTCTGGACCACACCCGCAACACCGATTTCGCCCAGCACGCGGCGCGCACCATGTTGAGGGGGCTTGAGGGCGATGAACTGGTAAAACAGATGGACCGGCTGCTCTCGATCTTTGGCCCCCGTTACGACTTGACTTTCTTTTCCGCCCACACCCTGGAGTTACGAGGTGAGGTGGAGGCCGCCCTTGCCCTTTTTACCCGCGCCCTGGACCAGTCCCCCGACCCGGGGGAAATCGGGAGCATATATGTCCATATGGCCTCCTGTCTGAAGGACTTGGAAAGGTACGAAGAAGCCCTGGAACCGCTGGCCCTGGCTGAAAAGGCAAACCCCGAACTAAAGGAAATCTTCAATCTGCGGGGGTTCTGCTATTTCAAGCTCAAAAGGCACGAGGATTCGATCGCTTCTTTTGAGCGGGTCATCGATCTGGACCCCGGCTCTGCCATTGACTATGCCAATATAGGATCCAATTTGAGGGAGCTCGGCCACAAACGGGAAGCCGTCCGGCTCTATAAAATAGCGCTTGAACTCGATCCGGACATCGATTTCGCCAGGACAAACATCGAAAAGCTGGAGGCGGAGCTGGGCGGGAAATAATTTATTTGTTCCTGCGCCATCTGGAGTGGGTTATGCCGTGTTTTTTGATCATGTAGTTGAGCTTGCGCGCGGTGACTCCCAGTCGGGTGGCGGCGTCTTTCTGGACCCAGTCGGTCAATTCGAGGGCTTTTAGCAGCAGGTCTTTTTCGCTCGTCTCCAGGTCTTTCAGGGGTTTGGGTGAAGTCTCGGCTCTATGCGAGAAGCCTGAAAGGGATATGCTCTGCAAGGTTATGCGGTTGCTTTCTTCGAGCAGGACCGCTCTTTCGATGGTGTTTGCCAGTTCCCGTACGTTTCCCGGCCAAAGGTGGCGTTTGAAAAGATCCATGATCCCGGGCCCAAAACCGTTGAAATCTTTTTTCACTTCGCGACAGTTTTTTTCAAGCAGGTGGTTGGCGATGGGTTCGATGCACTCCGACCTCTCTCTCAAGGGCGGAAGATGCACGCGTAATACGTTTATCCTGTAATAGAGGTCTTCTCGAAAGGCGCCGGTCTCCACATTGGCTTCCAGGTTTTTGTGCGTGGCCGCTATTATCCGGATGTCCGTGCGGATGGTCTGATTTCCGCCCAGCCGCTCGAAGCATTTTTCTTCCAGCACCCGCAGAAGTTTCGCCTGTAAGGCGGGAGTCAACTCGCCTATTTCGTCCAGGAAAACCGAGCCCCCGCTGGCCTGTTCGAGGCGCCCGGTGCGGGTTTTGGCCGCCCCGGTAAAAGCCCCTCTTTCATGGCCGAATAATTCGCTTTCCAACAGGGTCTCCGGGATATTGGCGCAGTTGATTTTGACAAAAGGCTTGCCCCGTCTGCGGCTGTTGAAATGCACCGTTCCGGAGAGCATGCTCTTGCCCGTCCCGGTTTCTCCCGTGATAAGTATGGTGGCTTCCGAATCGGCGATTCTTTTGAGAGTGGAGATGACTCGTGCCATTGCCGGGCTTACGGCTATTACCCGGTCGAAATCGTAGGTTGTGTCCTGGGTGCGCCGAAGATAGTCGATTTCGTTGCGCAGGGCCCGGTTCTCGATAGCCTGTTCGACCGCCAGCCTCATCCTGGTGGAGGTGTAGGGCTTGACAATGAAGTCGAAGGCGCCGCCCTTCACCGCCTCGACCACATCTTCGGTTCGTGTCTGTTCGCTGGCCACCAGCACTGGTGTATGGGGAGGAAGCTTGCTTTTGAGATTTCGAACATTATCGCCGTAGTTGGTCTCTATGCTCACCACGATCACGTCGAACGCGTCGTTTTCCAGTCGCTTGTAAGCGTCGCTCAAAGCCGGGCAACACTCCGTCTTGTGACCGTTAAGACCTTGCCTGGCAATTTCTTGCCAGGTCCGATCATATTCGACTAGCAGCACTTTGGCCATATCAGTTCAGTACCATATCGCAAGTGACCGTAAACAAAGCATTCCTGGAGTTCAATACATTTTACCATGTATCGGCGCCCCGGAATCAATACTTAATCGTTGTCGAAAAAATTTTGGATGGAGACTTATTGACATTATACGGCATTTCACACTAAATGGCTAATTTATTGCGTTTAGTTCGAATTTTTGGTAACTTGGATACCCCGGTGTGAGAAGATGTCGGGGGTCATGCGCATCGCAGGGTCTTTCTGAAATCAAACGCATAGGTGAATCTTTGATCTGTCGGAATGTTGGTCACTTTGACGCTCCGAAGGAGATGATTGAAAGTGGACGGTTTGGAAGCTTTCGGGAGTTCCAGGGTCATAGTCGTTGACGACGACCAGTTGATCTGCGAAAACCTCACCGAGGTCATTCAGGGCTGGGGCCTTGACGCCGAAGCCTTTACAACTCCCCGGGAGGCACTTGAAGCCGTTGGGCGTAGTAAGTGCGACATAATCCTGCTGGATATTTTCATATTGGATGTCTGTGGTCTGGACCTCATATCGCAGTTCGGCGACGATCTGAAAATCATTATCATTACGGGGTATGCCGATAAGGAGATCGCCATTCGGGCGCTAAAACTCGGGGCGTTCGATCTGCTGGAAAAGCCCTTTCAGAATGAGCTGCTCTACCATTCGATAGTGAGGGCCCTCAAAGCCGTCGAAAATGAGCGGGAATCCAGACAATTGATCGATGACCTCAAACACAGTCGAGCCGACCTGCTGCAGCAGCAGCAGCGGCTTGAAAACCTCAATACCCAGCTTCTGGAGACCAACAGGGCGTTGTCGATTTTCGTTCAAAACATCGAGCGGGAAAGGGAGGAAATAGAGAAGCGGATCGCAATGAAACTCAGAAACCTGATAATCCCCATGATTATGAAGCTCAAAAACGACCCGAGTCTTCGAGAGTATGCCTCGCAGCTCGATATGCTCACCAGGCAGATCGAGGACCTCACCTCCGGGTTCGCCATGGATTCCCGCGTGGCCATGGCGCTTTCCTTCACCGAACTCCAGATCGCCTCCCTTATCAAAAACGGTGTGACCACCGACGAGATAGCCAGGCAACTGCACATCGCGGAAAGCACCGTGCGCACCCACCGGAAAAATATCCGCAGAAAACTCAAAATTAACAACGCGCAATTCAGTTTGAGGAACTACCTCAACGTGAAAAGCTGACTTTTGGCGGTACGAAAAATGATCTCATGTCTTGATCTTGCAAAAGATTTGATCCACAAGGAAATATGCGCTCTGGAATCCCTTCGCGACCGGATTGGCCTGGAGTTTGAAAAGGCGGCCCAGTGTCTAAGCGAAATAGAAGGCAAGGTCATTGCCTCCGGTCTGGGAAAGTCGGGCATCGTGGCCGGAAAGATTTCGGCCACTCTTTCCAGTACGGGCACGCCCTCTATTTTCATTCACCCGGTCGAAGCGATGCATGGAGACCTGGGGATTATTCAACGCGGGGATGTCGGCTTATTCTTGA
The DNA here is from genome assembly GCA_031292195.1 of Syntrophobacteraceae bacterium. Lineage (GTDB taxonomy): Bacteria > Desulfobacterota > Syntrophobacteria > Syntrophobacterales > Syntrophobacteraceae > SbD1. The sequence continues at coordinate 17,327 of JARLHP010000143.1, read as the reverse complement.
GCAACAGCGGCGAGACCGCCGAAGTGCTGGGGCTGCTTCAGATGTTCAAACGGTTGGGTCTCAAAACCATAGCCATAGTCGGAAAAGCGCAATCCACTCTGGCCAGGGATTGCGACATCTGCCTGGACGCCTCGGTTGACTCCGAAGCCTGCCCGCTCAATCTCGCTCCCACCAGCAGCACCACCGCGGCCATGGTCATGGGCGACGCTCTGGCCGGTTGCATCCTGACTCTCAAGGGGTTTTCCTCCGAAGATTTCAGCAGGCTCCATCCTTCAGGGGCTTTGGGCCGCCGGCTGCTCTTCCGGGTAAAGGACCTCATGCACTCGGGAGAGGACCTGCCTTTGGCCGTTAGCGGCGCCCTGATGCGCGATGCCCTCGTTACCTTGACCGGAAAGGCCATGGGGGCGGTCCTGGTGGTTTCGGCCGCCGGCCACCTTTTGGGGATTTTTACCGACGGAGACTTGCGTCGGGCCGTGCAGTGCCATGAGAACTTCCTGGATATGGAGATCGATAAACTGATGACCTCCAACCCGGTGGTCACCCATGAGAACCGGATGGCTGCCGAAGCCCTGAGTCTCATGGAAAACCGCCCTTCGCAGATTTCGGTCCTTCCGGTGCTGGACGCTCAAAACAGGGCGACCGGAATCATTCGGGTGCATGACCTGGTGCGGGCGGGCTTTTAGAATGGGGCGCGCGCGCCCCCATTGATCAACTGGCCCGAGCTGAACTTCCCCCCTTTTTATAAAAGGACATCAGAAATTCGGTGTCCAGGGGCGAGAGGTCGAATCTGGCCACAGCCTCATTTACCAATTTTGGTATGGACTTGTCCGGGTGCTCCCCGATCTCCGCGGAGATCCATTTTACAGCCTTGCGCAGTGCTTCGCCTTCCGGCATTACGGTAGTCATGCTTTAGCCTCCGAAATAAGTTTCAAGTCTCGGTCCCGCAGTGGATTATAGCAGGGATCCGGGGGGTGGGGAATTGGGGAATTAGGGGCCCCTTTTTAAGGGGTGTGGCGGGTGATTGGATTTGCAATAGTAGATACTACGTAGTATGTAGTATCTACTATGGGACGATCCAGAAACCGAAAAAACGATTCGCAATCCGTGGAGGCACGCCTCAAGATCCTGCGGGCAGCGGTAAAGCTGTTTTCGCGCCAGGGCTATCACCGGACCACCATTTCCGAACTGGCGCAGGCCATCGGCCAGACCTCCGGGGCCATCTTTCACTACTTCCCCAGCAAGGAAGCCATTCTGGAGGCCGTGGTGGAGTGGCTTGCCCGTGGCCTCAAGGCCTATTCCGATGTGGCCGACCAGGCGCAGACCGGTTCTTACCGGGTGGTGGAGGCGGTTATGGTGCTGATGCGGGATCACTACCAGCGCAGTCCTGAAGCCACCATTTGTTTGGCGGCGCTGGCCACCGAATTCGCCGGAAGCAACCATCCCATCGAGAAGCGACTGAAGGAAGTCTATGAGGTATTTATGGACAGCTTTGCCCGCAGCCTGGGCAATCATCCCGGTATCAAGAATCCTCGCGCGGCGGCCATCGCTTTCCTGGGTTCGGTTCAAGGCGTGGCCATACAGGGACTGCTAAGAGAAGAAGAGATCGGCATAGAAGATCTTGCCGATGCCTATTTGAGCATGATGGTCAAGTGGTGAGGTATCTTTTTGGCAAATAAGCATTTCGGGTCTTTATCCCCGCCGTGCGGGGATGATGGTGATTGCTACGAACATTAAAGAGCACAGGAGGCTCCCCATGTCGTTTTCCTTCAGCCCTTTAACGCCGGAAGAAACAGATTTCTACTCCTCGATCGACCAGGAAAGCATCGAATTTCTGATGACACGCTACAACCGGGTCAACCGATGGGTCATTGCCGACATGATCCGCCGGTCGAGCTACCGATATCCCGACAAACCGGCGCTCATCTACAAGGACCGCACGCTCACCTACGCGGAACTGGAAGCCGAAAGCAATCGGGTGGCGCACGCTCTTCGAGACCTCGGGGTTCAAAAATACGATCGGGTGGCCATTCTGGCTCACAACACCCCGCACCACGTTCTCACCTGGATTGCCTGCTGTAAGATCGGCGCCGTATACCTGGCCATCAATTATCTTCTCAGGGGAAAAGACGTCGCCTATTGCATCAATCACTCCGAGAGCAAGGTTTTCATCATCGAAGACGCCCTCTACGGCCTTACCAGCGATGTGCTCTCGGATATGCCCACAGTCAAACATCTGGTCTGGTCCGACGACATGGCGGGCGAAAGAGCCCCCGACGGCCGGTTCAAAGATTTCGAAACCTGGTACAGGCCCTTCCCGGCGACCGAACCGGAGGCTTTGCTGCGCATCGAAGAGCCGTGCCAGATGACCTACACCAGCGGTACCGAGTCGCTACCCAAGGGCGTGGTCAACAGCAATCAAGCCCTCATTGCCCAATACATGTCCATCATCATCGATGGCGGTTTCGAAGAGTCGGATATATCTATAAATGCCCTTCCCATCTACCATTGTGCGCAACGCGACGTTTTCATGAACCCCATTTTCTGGGTGGGGGGGACCAATATTTTGATGACCCCCGATATCGGAAAAATTCTCGAAAACATCGCTCGCTACCGTGCCACCATGTTTTTTGCTCCCCCCACGGTCTGGATAGGCATGTTGCGGCATCCCGAGTTCGGGCGCCACGACCTGTCGAGTCTTAAGAAATGCTACTACGGGGCCTCCATCATGCCGATGGAAATCCTGCGGGAGATGCTGGAGCGGCTTCCCGAAGCCAAATTCGCCAATCTCTACGGACAAACGGAACTCTCTCCGCTGCACACGCTGCTAAAAGCCAAAGACGCTTTCACCAAGCCGGGATCTGCCGGCATGGGCAGCCTCCACATGGAAACCAGGCTCGAAGACAACATGGTCGAAACCGTTACCGTCCCCGGCGTTCCCGGTGAAATCTGCGGCCGGGGTCCTCACGCCATGATGATGTATTTCAAAAGTCCCGAAAAAACCGAAGAAACCATGGCCGGCGGCTGGTTCCATTCCGGCGATATCGGCGTAATGGACGATGAGCGCTACATCACCGTGGTGGATCGAAAGAAAGACATGATCAAGACCGGGGGCGAAAACGTTTCCACCCGGGAGGTCGAAGACGCCATTTATCTGGATAAGCGTGTGGAGGAAGTGGCCGTGGTGGGCGTAAACCACCCCAAGTGGGTCGAAGCGGTGGTGGCGGTGGTAGCACCCCGAAAAGGCGAGACCATTCCGGAAGCCGATCTGGTGGAGCTGTGCAAGAAACACCTGGCGCCCTACAAAGTGCCCAAGAAGGTCATTTTTGTGGAGGCTTTGCCCAAATCTCCCACCGGCAAACTTCTCAAACGCAGCCTGCGAGCCGATTTCGGTAAGCTCTTCTCCGATTGAGAAGGGGTCGGTCTCCGGAGAAAGCGCGCTACTTCGACTTTTGGAGGCAACGGAATGAACGGTGTATTCATTGTAAGCGCTGTAAGAACTCCTGTGGGCAGGCAGAAAGGCTATTTGAGGAACTGGACCGCGCCGGAGTTGCTGGGAGCGGTCCTGGATGAAGCCGTTGGCAGGATCGATCTGGACCCCGCCGTGGTGGAGGATGTCATTTGCGGTACGGTCTATCAGGTGGGAGAGCAGGGCGCGGATCTGGCTCGCATGGGCGTTCTGGCCTCCCGACTGCCTGAGGGCGTGCCGGGTGTTTCGGTCAATCGTCAGTGCGGGAGCAGCCTTACCGCAATCCAGCTGGCGCATGGGCTGATCGCCTCGGGAACCATGGACGTGGTGATTGCCTCTGGCTGTGAACTCATGTCGAAATACACCTTGGCTAGCGACCTGAACGGGACCCTGTTTACCGGCGCCCCCATGGGAAATCCCTTTGGTCGGTTCTACACGGACAAATACGGCGACTGGAACCAGATTGTTTCGGCCCAGGAAATAGCGGACAAGTGGGGTATTACTGCCGAGCAATGCCGGGATTTCGCCGTGGCCAGCCATGGGAAGGCGCATCGGGCTACCGTCGAGGGATATTTTAAAAAAGAGATTCTGGCCATGAAAGGTCTCGACCGGGATGGAAATGAAATCATCAGGGATACCGATGAAACCATCCGGTCCGAAACCACCCGCGAATCGCTTGGAGCGCTGAAGGTCCTGCCCGGTACGCGGTGGATCACGGCCGGGATATCGAGCACCATCACCGATGGGGCCTCGGCTGTGGTGCTGATGAGCGAGGCCCGGATGAAAGAGCTTAAAATCGAGCCGCTCGTCCGGGTGGCGGCCAACGCCGTGGTGGGCTCCGATCCGCACCTCATGCTGACCGGCCCCATCTATGCCGTCCCGAAGGTGTTGCGCAAGGCGGGTTTGAAGATGGAGGACATCGATCTGTTCGAGATCAATGAGGCCTTTGCGCCCATCCCCCTGGCCTGGGCAAAGGAACTCCATGCGGATTTTGACAAACTCAATGTTAACGGGGGAGCGCTCGCCCTCGGTCACCCGGTGGGCAACTCCGGCTGCCGGTTGAGCGTGACCGCCATCTACGAACTGCGCCGGCGCGCCGCCCGATATGCGCTCGTTTCACTCTGTACCGGAGGGGGAATGGCGCCGGCAACCATTCTGGAAAGAGCATAGGAAAAAAGGGGAACGAAAAATGGACTTCGATCTGAGCGAAGAGCAAAGAATGTTGAAGGATACCGCTTACAAGTTCGCGGTGGCCGAATTCACTCCCGTCTCCATGGAATGCGACAGGAACGAGACCTACACGCCCGAGATCCGCCGCCTGGCCGCTCGGTACGGCCTGGTGGGGGCCTGGATCCCGGAGGAATACGGCGGGGCGGGGGTGGGCGTCATGGGAAATGCACTCATCATGGAGGAGTTTTCCAAAGTCGATATGGGGATAGCTTTGAATGTCGTGGCCGCGACCTTTGGCAGCGAGTGCATCTTCCAGTTCGGTACCGAAGAGCAGAAGAAGACCTATCTGCCGGCCATCTGCTCGGGAGAGAAGGTCTGCGCGGGGGCTTTCACCGAGCCAAACGCCGGTACCGACGTGGCCGGATACCGGACCCGGGCGGTTAAGGACCGAAGCGATTATGTGATCAATGGCAACAAGATGTTCATTACCAATGGGACCTTGTGCGACTTCATGGTGGTCCAGTGCGTCACCAATCCGGAGGAAAAAAAACATAACAGCTTCAGCCTGATCGTTGTCCCCGCATCCGCCGCGGGGATCTCCAGAAATAAAATCAAAGGGAAAATGGGGATCCGGAGCTCTGATACCGCCGAAATTGCCTTCGAGGACGTGCGGGTTCCCCGGGCCAACCTGGTGGGAGTGGAGGGCCGAGGCTTCAAGCAATTGATGCACTTTTTCGACACTACGCGCGTGATGGTGGCCGCCCAGGGTTTGGGCTTGAGCGAGGCCTGTCTTAACGCCAGTGTGAAGTACGCCAAAGAAAGGACCGCCTTCGGCGCTCCTCTTAACTCCTACCAGCTCACCCAGAAGAAACTGACCGAGATGGCGGTCATGATCGAGGCCCTGAGGGGGCTGGTTTACAAATCGGCCTGGCTGATCGATGTCGGACGCCCCGATTACCACCTTGCGGCAATGGCCAAGTACTTCAGTGGTCAGACCGCGGTCTTTTGCGCCAACAACGCGGTGGAGATTCACGGCGGGTACGGATACATCGAAGAGTACCCGGTCCAGAAATGGTACCGGGACGCCAAAATTCTGGAACTCTACGAAGGGACGAAAGAAGCGGAAATCATGACCATCGGTCGTACGTTGTAACGCTAAAAACATAAAGAAATCCACCGCAGAGACGGTAGAGGCCACAGAGGCTAAGAAACAAGTAGACTACGCTGTGCCGCCTGGAGACACCTCCCCGTATTTGATGTATTTTAAATTGGCCGGATGCTATCGGTAAATCCGGTGGTATCCGGCTAACCGCAAGCCGCTCAAACCGGTTGGATGCGCCGACGCGCTTCAGGCACGGCCACCGACAGAGCCCGCCCCGTAAACCCCGTTTGCCTTCTTCAATCCGGGGTCCAGGGCGTCAGCAGGCTTTTACAGTTTCGCAGTTAAAGGCGTTTGTCATGATCGATATGAAGACGGCTTTCTTTTTCCTGGGTTGTGCCTCCCTCGTATTCTCTCTTCTACTGTCGCTAACAGCTCGGAAATCGGGTTCGAAACGCATCACCGCCATACTGGCGTGGGCCGGGAACGGAGGCCGGGGGCAACAAAGTGTGGTTTTCCACCAGCAAATGCCCTTTCTTTTCTCTTTCCGGTAAGATAGCCGGCGTAATAGGGATCTGCGTCGATGTTACGGCCCGAAAGCGGGCGGAAGAAGAGCGCTTGAAGTACGAACAGCGCCTTCTGCAGGTTCAGAAGGCGGAGAGCCTGGGCAGAATGGCCGGGGCCATCGCGCACAACTTTAATAACTTGCTGTATGTGGTGATCGGAAACCTTGAACTGGCCATGGACGAAGTGCTGGGCGGGGCGCAGATGCGGGGATGCATCGGGGAGGCCGCCAATGCCGCCCGGCGGGCTGCCAAAATCAGCCGTTTCATGCTCACCTATCTGGGGCAATCCTCTGGAAAACCGGATATTTTGGACCCCGTGGAATCCCTCCGGGAAGCATGTGGTCGCTTAGGCCCCTCATTGCCCAAAAGTGTGCGGCTCCATTTCGAGATTCCATTTAGCAGATATGCCGTTAAAGCCGATGGCGCCCACCTGACCCGGATTATCACTAATTTGATCGAAAACGCCGGAGAAGCCATCGGGGAGCGGGAAGGAGAAATTTCCCTGGCCATTGACACCGTTCCCGGACTCGATATCAAGGAGGGGAAGCTCTTCCCTCCGGACTGGGAAACGGGGGCTGAAGAGTACGCGCGTATCACGATCGCCGATACGGGCTGCGGTATCGAACCGGAGCTGTTGGACAATATTTTCGATCCATTCTTTTCCACCCGGTTTACGGGGCGTGGTCTGGGGCTTGCCGTGGTGCTCGGGCTTTTGCGGACGGCCAAGGGGGCAATCGCCGTCGAGGGCCTTCCGGGTCGCGGGACATGCTTCAAACTGTTCTTACCCTTACTCCACCGAAACGATTTGCAGACAGGTATGAACATGGCGCTGAAAAATTAGACAAGTGAGAATCTCAATGCACCCGTTTTTGCCCCGAAGGGCGGCGGCGTGTCGCCGCTGACAGATGGCCAAGCCCCGATCTGCCCGGCGGGCTGCGCCGGCGGGCAGATCGGCCGGGGGCGGGTACCACCGCCTGCTGCCGGGGTGAGGTGCTCTCTGAAGTTTCGTTCTCGATAAAACCCCGTCTAAAAACGGGGCGGCGCCGCTTATATGAAATTGGGTGGCAGGGCTGTCGCTAATTATTTGAGCAGTAGACAACCTCAGCTCCCTGAAAGCAGGGTTGATAGCTAGCGCTGCTCGCGGCTGCGCCAGCCGCGGCGCCGACCGCGGCTCCGGCTGCCGCGGCGCCCAAACCACTTCCCGTATAGGCGCCCCAACCCTGATTCACATTTACGGTGCCGCCGTGGTAATAACCGCCGCCGCCATAGGCGTTGGTATGATAGGCGCCCCCACCGTAGGCGCCGGACGTGCTGCCTCCATAGGCGTTGGTATGAGTGGTCCCCCCACCATACGCGTGGGACGTGCCGCCACCATAGGCATTGCTATGAGAGGTTCCCTCCCCGGCTGTGTGGGACGTGCTGCCGCCCCAGGCGTTCTCGTGGCTCGTGGACCCGAAGCTGTGCTGCGTGCTGCCCCCACGGAAACTGCCGCCGCTAAACCCGCCACCGCCATGGAAACCCCCGAACCCGCCGCCGCCGTGGAACCCCCCAAACCCCCTGGCCTCGGCCTTCGAGACGAGGCTGACAGGCAACGCCACCACGGCCACGGTGAGAACAACCGTAAGAAGGAACTTGAAATCAGAGCGTTTCATGACTTCTCTCCTTTCTTATTCTCGGGAGCAACTGGTTGCTTTACCCGATCGAACTTTATCTTCTTGACCCCTGCGGGCGTGGTAAATTTGAACAGAGCATCAGACAGGCGCGGAGCTGTTTTCCAGCTCAGATACGCCGTCCATTGTGGTTCGCCCTGCAGTGTCTTGTGGACTAAGACTATTTTTAGCGGCAACGGCTTGCGCCCGGAATCGACCCAGACCTGGATTCCGACGTCTTTGCCATCGAAAGCCAGGTGATGGCAGTAGACGCCCCGCACATTGTGCAGGCCGACATAAAGCGAGTGCTGTATTTTGCCGGAGACATGCTCCCAAAGCTGAGGGCTGGCCAGGTCGGTCAAGGCCACCCGCAGACCGTAGTCTCTGTTGGCTTTGGCAAGCGCGTCTTCAATGTTCGCGGGAACTGGCATGGCGGCGTAGACATCTTTGTCCTTGTCATACAGGGTGAGGGTCTTGCCGTGTAAAAAAAACTCCTTGTTCACCAGGTCTCCCACGGCATTGACGCGAACCATGTCGGGCCGCTTCACGTACGTTTCCATCTCGATGCCGTACTGGAGTTTCTTTCCGCCGAGGTAAACCTGGTCGTCGGCCACATCGGCGTGAAAGGAAAACTCTTGGAGTGATTTCAGGTAGTCACACATTTGCCGCAGTACTGCCGTTGGGTCAGGCTTTTTCGCTGTGGCTGCCGATTGCGCTCTGGAGACGGCCGCCGTGCAAAAAACCATGAGAAGGCCCAGCATGGCGCCGATCCACCTTCTGTTTGCTTGCATGATAACCCTCCTCGGGTAAGGATTTAATGTCTGTTGGCAAACGATAAGACTTCATAGCAGATGGCATACCAGCATGCCATCTGCTTTAAGGGTTAAGCATTGGTCATGGTCTTTGCAACGGAGTGGAAAACGTATCCATTGCACAAAAACCACCCCTCTTTGCGCACGGTCTGTTTAGATGAGACGACACGCGACCTTGGGCGGCTTCCTCATGGGCTGTCTCGTTTTGCTTCCGAAGCGGAGACGGCGTCAGCATCGCGAAGCAACCGGACTTCGCGCTGAGGAAAGGGAAACTGCAGACCCGCTTCAATTACCGCATCGTAGACGGCAGAGGCCAGGTCACTGCTGATCAGTTGCCATTTGTCGAACTGATCGGTCCAGGCTCGGAGTTGGAAATTAATTGAGCTATCGCCGTAACCGATGAGCAGGCACTTTGGCTCCGGATTCCGCAAGACGTTCGGTTGCCCGCGCGCCACCGCCTCAAGCAGTTCGATGACTTTCCGGGGATCGGCGCCGTAGTTAAGGCCTACCGGCAAATCGATTCGCCGCAACCGGTCACCAAGGGTCCAATTTGTCACTCGTTCCGTAATCAACTGCGCGTTGGGAACGATGATATCAGCCCCTTGCGTGGTACGCACAGTGCTGGCGCGGATGCCTATCCGGCGAACCTCCCCCAGGAGGTCGCCTGCCTCTATGGAGTCGCCCACGTGGATCGGACGCTCGAAAAGCAGGATTAAGCCGGAGACAAAATTGTTCACAACGCTCTGGAGCCCGAACCCGATGCCAACGCCGAATGCCCCTGCCAAAATGCTTACCTGGGTGAGGCTCAGCCCGAGTGCCGCAACTCCCAAAACAAACCCAAGACCCAGAATCGTGTAGTGCAGCAGGCTCGATATGGCGTGGGACAAGCCAGGCTCAACCCCGAGCCGCGGGTACAACTCCTCTTTGAGCACGAAGCGGATGAAAATGGACAACAGATAGGCCACCACTACGGTAGCGATGAAAGCCAGGACATTTTCGACCGAGATGCTGATCGACCCGATTTGGAGCTTTGCCGCAAATATGGCTCTTCCAAGTCCAATTGAAGGCTGAAGGAGTCCGACGAAGTCCAGGGAGTGAATCACCCATGAGAGGATAGCCGCCCATACCAATGCGCGATGTATGCGGCGTTCGAATATCTCCTGGAAGCGGAGGACTATCTGGAGTGATTGTAGCGGCCAACTCCCAAGGAGCAGGGCGACAACCCCGTCAACCACCCGGACAATTGCATATAGCGCCAGAGCAAAAAAACAGCCGGCGAGAACGTCTGAAGTCAAAAACCAGGCCAGAGGGAAATAGCCAAAAAGCGTAGCCGGCAATCCGATGGCAAGGCCAACCTGATAAAGCGTAAGAATGATATGAAGCGCGCCGAAGCGGACATCGACGGTCCCCTTCGAACGTGGGTGGAGTTCAGCGAGCACAATATCGAGCTTACCAAGCACAACTATTCCACCAATGATCTCCAACAGAATAATTATACGTTCGACCGACCCGGCGACACCGAAAAGCTCCAGGATGGTATCGAGAGCAAAAAGGCCCCCAAGCACCCCAAAACAACGCACCAGCCTCGAATCAACCACCGGATCCACGAGGCGGAGGATGGGCACGACCGCCAAGACCGGGAACAACTCCTTAACGGTCGGAGGCGCCGTTGAAAAGGCTACCGAGGCGCCAATCGCCATGGGAATAAGCAGCGCGGATGAATATGGCCGCTCGAACACAATCGCGGCGGGCGGAAAGTCCGCGCCCTCTATTGCCCGAAGACGAACTCGGCGTCTGGCGGAATTGAACAGGATAAGCAGCGCCAGGAACAGGCAGAGGTGGAAAGGCATCCCGTTTTTGGGGTCGCGGACATACTGTGATATATCGGCCCAGCGCTCACCGGCAGTTTCACGAGCGCGCACAAGCATGTCACCGGCGGGCGTCCACAGTCCAGGGTCCCAGATTGGGAGGCCCCTGGTCAGAATTCCGCTCACCGCCCTGCGTTGGGCTTCGGCGATCTGCGCAATTGTGTTGTCACAGCGGACCTTTCCTTCCGCAATGCGCGTCTGGAGGTCGAGACTCGCGTCGTATTGCGGTTTCAGGACTCGCTGCGCAGCCTCTATGGAAGCCAGAGCGGACTCAATCTGCCGTACAACCGGACCAGGTGCGTTGGCGGCCCGGCTGAAGGTGAGAGTTCGGGTCCACGTCCGGCTGAGATCATCGAGACGGTGAAGGGCGCCTCGAAGCTGCGCCGCCCATTGCGTAGTCTCCTTCAGCCAGCCGGAAATCTTTAGCTGCAACTGCCGCCAGTGTTCCTGTCCGGCCTGAAGCGCAAAAGACGTAGGCTGGTTGCGGAGCATACTGTTTGTCTCTGCGAGTTGCTGCCCGATCTGCGCGGTTGCTTCTGAAAGAGCTTTCTCAATCGCCTCGATTTGCGGGTCGGGGAGTTCGTACCTTTTCAGGGATTGAAGGAATTCCAATGCTTCAGTGGCTCGCAATGGCACTTCCCTCAGGGGGATTACTCCTGAAGGTGATTGCGAAACAGTCTTCCGGGGATGAACCGGCATCTTTTCCAATGCCCGGCTTTGAACGGGCCACATCCAGAACAAGGCGACAATAAGGCCGATAGCCAGCTTGTGGTGAATGGGAGACAGTTTCATGGTAATAGCCGAATGACAACAGGCGACTCACAGACTGAGTGAGATCTTGAACCATACGTAGTCGCCTTCGAGGGTGTGGCGGGTATCCATGCCCCCGATAATACCGGATTTGCACAAGGGCGGATGTTCGGCGAGGGTAGCGTCGGCGTGAAACACATCACCGCTTTGATAGTCGGTTGCGTTGTTGCGCTCCGCTCCCACCGGTAACTCGATCCAGTCCATAGTCCAATGCTCCGATGCCGGGGACCGTTCATGAATACGCCCAAGACGCCGTACTGCTCTTTTAGCGACTTTGTATCGACCTTTGCCGGTTTCACCATCGCCTTAACGCGCCCTGCTTTTCCAGCGAAGTCCATTGGGATCGATCCGCCTTTCCGGCGTGTTGCGGGTCTGAGACTACTCACACCCACAAGGCTACCGAATCCAACCTGTAGCCTGCGACATTCATGGAATCATGCCGCATTCGAACATCCTGTTGGCGATAGGGGCCGCAACTCTGTCGAGGAATGCCCTGCGCATCTGTGGGTCGCTCCTCAGCAGTCCGACGACTCTTTGCTCCATCGCGGGCTTTGGCTCGCTCTTTTTCTGCCACAACTGCTCGCAGGTTGAATTCTGGTACCTTTGGATGACTTTATCGGCGATGCGGTTCATGATAGGGTAGTCTTGAGCTGCGGCAAGAGCTGGCAAGAGCAGTGCCGATACGATTGACAACAGTACAAATAGATAAAAGCATCCGCGCATTACTTTCGGCTCTTTCATGATTTCCCCTCTTCTGAATGTATTTTGCTTTTTCTCCCATCCAACAGTTTGCGTGACGCCGCCCAACCCGGCAGTCCGGTTTGAGGCTTCCGAATCCAAACACACCGCTAACTCAGTGGCGCGGTTGTAATACAGGCTCCAGGCATAAAGGCGTTTTTCAACGGCTGGAGTCATCTTCATCGGAGCTATTTTGACATACAGTTTGTTTGCCTTGCCGGTGAACCTAATGCTGTTTCAGTTGCTTGCTTTCTATCGGCTGTCAGGAAAAGAGACAGCCTTTGAGCCAGGTATTTACGTTGAGCGATATGTTCTCTTACATCAAGTAATCCCACAAATCCTCCGGTTGCCCGCAACCTTTAGTGCGTGAGTCTTTGAAACGGAAACAAACGATGCTTGATACGCCATGGCCGATTAATATCGATAGGCTAAGATCGTATAGATTAGTTGTCAATCAGGAGATGCCACGATTCTGCGGATACTTGTCCGAGGGGGGTGTGGAAATCGGGGATACTTCGTCTCCGGCCGTCTCGCCTCGGAGCTTGAGCTATTCTTCTATGGCGGACCGGGCAGACCGATTGAGGGGGCAAACCGCCCGGAGAAGCCACTGGCTTTTCTGTCCAGGCCTTACGGAAGCAAGGATTTGCAGGCAGCGATCAACATGGCGCTGAAAAGTTGGACAAGTGAAATCTCAATTCACCCGTTCTTGCCCTCGGAGTGGAAGCCGGGGTCCTCGGCGCGAAGCCCGGTGAAAATACACGCAACCAAGTTCATAGAACAGCTTGAAGCGAGAGGAAAACCAAAGAAGAAGAATTTCAAAAATGTGGCAAAGTGCGACTTTCATAGCTCATTTCAGGAATCACATTTTGCAGTTCCACCGTTGCAACCATTCCCTGTGAAACATCTCGGGGATTCGTGCTCAGGACCCCGGCTCTCTATCTCAGATAAGCCAAAAACCATTCCACGGTCTCGCGGATTGCCGTGTTTCGCCAGGAAGCGTCGGTGAGGCGGTGGTCCGCGGTACGCAGCAGGAGAAGTTTCCCGGGGTCTTTCAATCGCTTGTAAATCCGCACCGAATCCCGCCACGGCACGATTTCGTCCAACTGCCCGTGGATCAGTAGAACGCGCCCGGCCTTTTCGATATCGGCCAAATTCGTCGGGGATCCAGACCCTTCGGGGAAGAGGGCCCGCAACTGCTCCGAGTGGTTTGCGCCTATATCGAATGGCGCCGACCACGAAACTGCCGGCCCAATTAATTCCGGTCGTTCATCGGCGGCAAGCAGAGAAAGAAAACCGCCCAGGCTCGACCCGAAAAGCCCGATGCGCCCATCCGACCAAGGCTGCTTCAACGCGAAAGCTATTGCCGCCCCGAGATCGAGCCTTCGAGCATCCACCAGCCCCGGTCCGCTCCTTCGCGGGCTTTGCCCGCACCCCGAAAAATCGAACCGAATCGAGCAAAACCCGGCATGGCTCAACGCTTCGCATACGGCGATGAACTTTGGGCTGTTTTTGGCGCTCAAAAGGCCGTGGGAGCACACAACAACAGGGGCGGGGACCACGGCCGGCAGGTGCGCCGCAGCCGAAAGCACGGTCCCCCCCGCCTCGATCGACAACTCGATTCCGGCTGTTTTGGACTGTGGTCCGGTCTGAGACTGAGTGTCCAAAAGGCTATTATCCATAGCAGGCTCCGGGCTGCTTCCAAACGATTTCCCATTCCGGGGGGCAAAAGCAGCCGGATTTACCGCGGTTTTGAGACCGTCCCTACGAGGCGGCGGCAGGTTCGTAATCGGCTATGGCTTTGCGGAACCGCTCCGGAACCCGAACGGTCTCCCGCGTCTGTTTATCGATCGCCACGGCGACTATATGGCCGGTGGTGACGGGCCGTCCGGAAATCTCCTCGAATATGGAAAACTCAAAGGTGAAGCTGGAGTTTCCAATTTTTCCCACCCGGACGTGGACGTGCAAAATCTCATCGAAAAAAGCCCGTCCCTTGAATTGGCAGTCGGTCTGGACGTAAAAAAAATCAACGCCCTCTTTCCAAAAATCATCGTAGGTGTAGCTCACTGCCTTGAGATATTCGGTCAGGCCCAGATCGAAGTAGGTGAAATAGTGGCCGAAAAAAACGTGTCCCTGCATGTCGGTTTCCGCAAATCGAACCTGCAGCGGCACAAAGAACTTGAAGCTGTTTTCCATCCAGGCTACCTCCGTCCGGATTTACGGCCCGTTAGAATCACCAGCAATATAAGGATAGCCGCCAAACCTCCCAGAATCCAACTCAACCATTTCCAACTGATCGTGTGGACGCTGAGTTCCAGCGCCTGTCTGCTCCTTTTGAACCAGCTTCCCAGCGGAACGTCCTCCCTGCTGACCAGGTCGATGCTCCTCTCCGGTTTTCCGGAAACCGTAAAAACGATTTTGCCGAGTGGCTGGTTGGCCACCACCGGCGCGGTAATATCGGCAGGCGTCTCTATTTGCCACTTCAGCAGGTTCTTTTGGTTTTGCAGGATGAGAAAGGAGGCTTCCTGGACCGGATAAAGCTGCACTTCGTCCTTTTGTCCCTTCCAGATGGAGACTTTGGCCACCGGCTGGTCCTTGTTGAAAGGCTTTACCGAGGTGAAGTTGCTGTATCCGTAATTGAGCAGCCTGAGCGCTTCCCGGGCGCGCACACTGGGACTATCGGCGCCCATGACCACCGCCAGGAGTCGTGTCCCGTTGCGGTTGGCCGTGGCGGAAAGATGATAGCCTCCCGCCGCCACGTATCCTGTCTTTAACCCGTCAATATCCGGGTATTGGAACAGCAGACGGTTCCGGTTGTATTGATCGATGTTATTGAACTTGAATTCTTTCGTGGAGGTGTACTTCAATACTTCCGGGTATGTCCGGATAATGGCCCGGTCAAGGGTCGCCATGTCCCGGGCCGTCGTAAGCTGACCATCGAATGGAAGGCCGTCGGGGGTCATAAACCGGGTGTGAGTCATTCCCAGCTTTTGGGCCTCGACGTTCATGGCGTCCACAAAGGTCGCCGTGCTGCCGCTCAAGTATTCCGCCGCGGCTATGCAGGCGTCATTTCCGGACACTATCGAAATACCGTCTATAATGTCTTTGAGAGTAACGCGGGTTCCCACCTGCAGAAACATCCTCGATCCGCCGGTTCGCCACGCGTCCTTGCTTATAAACACCTGGTCGGTGATATGAACGCGGCCCTGCCGCAGAGCCTGGAAAACGAGATAAAGCGTCATGATCTTGGTAAGGGAAGCAGGCGCGATAAGCTGGTCTGCGTTTTGCTCAAAAAGAACTGTGCCTGTCGGAACTTCCATCAGCATGGCCGACCGGGAGTTTATCACGCCCGGAGAAACTCCGGCGGCGGGACCGATGCCGCCGATGCTCGCCTGCTGGCCGGCGGCCGACTGTTGCACCACGGACTTGCCCGCGGCATGGGCTTGCCGCTTCTTGGCCCTGGCGGAGGCCGAAAGCGGCGAAAGCAGGGAAGCGATCAAAAAAACAAAGGAAACCACAAGCGCCAGGCCGAAGAATGAATCTCTTCGCATTTACTTCCTTTCGATTGCAAGGGCTATAAATTTCAGGGGTTAGAACGTCTCGGACCTTATACTTCGAATCGGACCTTTTGACAATGCGTGGAAATCATCGGCTTCCTTTCGCAGATCAAAATGGAAAATTCGGGGATGGAGGATGTTGGCAAGGCGGAGGAGACCCAATATCCAATCCGGACTGGCGGAAGCCCGGTAAGGGTGCAGGTGAAAAATCCTTCCTTCCCTTACCGCCGGGGCATCCAGGCCGTTCTCATGGCAGTAGTCCATAAAATCTTCCACGGGCCAGGCCGTAAAACCGTGCACGATGATGATGTCGGGGGATAATTTGCAAAACTGCTCTTTTGAAATAGTGATGCCCGGTCTGTAGTCCCTTTCCAGCAGGCCGTTTACCAATCTGCCCCCCGCGGTTTCCACCAGGCGCGACTCCAATTTGTCCTCAAACATGGCGATGAGGGGGTGTCCCAGCGAATAGTAGACGGCCGGTTTCTCCAATCCCTCGACTTTTTCTTCGTATCTGCTTCACCCGGGACTCCACATAACGCCGAAACGCGGCGGCCCGGATTCCCTGGTCCGTCAGGGCCGCAAAGTGATCTACCGTCTCAAGGTAGCTCTCTATCCGGTTTAGCCGGTTGTAGAGCTCTCTTATAAAGCCTTCCCGCAGGACTTTTACCATCACCGCCTCGATTTGAGCTCTTTCGGTAACTCCCGGCAGAAACAGGATCGAACGGATCATATGCAGGGCGGCGACTGACCTGTAACCACCGATATACCCTTTTACCTCGAACCGGGTGTCATGAATCCTGCCCACGATGGGCAGCCTGAACCCGCAGTCGCAACACCCCTCCGCCTTGTAGCGGAAAAGATTCGAACTCATGGGACCGAAAAATCCCCTCTCCATGATCCTGGCGCCGCACTGAGGGCAGCGGCTGGTGAGCTCATCGGTCCCGGGCGTGTTGAAAAGGTAGACATGGCGAAGATATTACCTCAGTTTCACGCAAACCGACTCCGCCTCGCGCACGCTTGGCTCCATATTGATGGGTGCGTCCCCGAAGGGAACGAAGCGCATAACCTGGAAGGGGATATCTTTTGACAGGGACGCTACAAACCGGGCCGACTTCACTATTTCCGCTTCGCCGGCTTTGCGGAGGATCGCGGAGACTTCCACGTGGATACCCCTTCGGTGAAGAGTCGTGAGGTTGCGCAGCACGGGCGCCGCATTCGGGACCCCGCAGGGGCGATAAGCCTGCTCGCTGTGCCCTTTGAGGCCAACGTTTACAAAGTCCAGGAGGGGCAACAACCCTTCCAGCGCCGGTTCGGTCAAATACGCATTGGTCGAACACCCCACCAGCAGCCCCTTTTCTTTGGCCATTCGGGCCAACCGCCGGAATGTAAAATAGGAAACCGTCGGTTCGTTGAAACAAAACATTATGCCCAGGCACTCTTCCTCCAGGGCTTTTCCCACCACCTGCTCGGGCCCCATTTCCTGGAATACGCCTTCAAGGGCCCGGAAGTGGCCGGTCAGGACTTCGGATACGCACCCCCGGCAACTGAAATTACAGCCTGCGGTGCACACTTGAAGAAACTTGCCCCCCGGATGG
>JARLHP010000142.1 GCA_031292195.1 Syntrophobacteraceae bacterium | reverse complement strand
CTCAACAACATTGGGGGTGCCAGCAGGGGCATGGTTCGATCTGCGACCCCTCGCGGGGTCGTTTCCTTCTTTTTCGTTCCTTTCCGGGGGTATCGGCCTCAGGGCCTCAACCCCCGGCTAATGGCTTTGATCCCTTCGGGATCACGATAGTCGCTCAAGAAGAGCGGCAGCAATTTCAGTTGAGTCGCTTAACTCAACAACATTGTGCCCCGGGCTATGGTATTCCGCCCGTTCAGGGCGGACGCCCATGAGAGTTTGCCGCAATTATGATCATTGGACAAATTCACCCAAAGTCGACTTTTGCAAGAGGCTCACTTTTTTGCAGTTGCTTCCGATAACTCCGTTTGCCTCACAGGAAGATCGATTATAAAAAGCGAGCCCTTACCCGGCGTACTCCTTGCCGTGATGCTCCCCCCGTGCCGTTCGACTATCTTCTTACATATGGCCAGTCCCATTCCAGTGCCTTCGTACCGGCTATCTCTGCCGTGAAGCCTTTGGAAAGGAGCGAAAATCTTTTCTAAATACTTCTCCTCAAAACCAATTCCGTTGTCCTCGACAATGATCTGACATTTTGAATCCCGATTGGATACGGAGCGGATCTGGACTATCGGCTTCTCGTCAGGTTTGAGGAATTTCAGCGCATTGCCGATGAGGTTTTGAAAAAGCTGCCGCATTTGCGTTGGATCGGCAGAAATGACGGGAAGGGGCTCAGCGTTTACTTCGCCGCCTGTATTTGCGATTCTAACTTCAAGGTCGGAAAGGACTTCACCGATGAGATCGGAAAGATCGACCTCCCGGAATGGCTCTGTCTTAGCCGTAACTCGGGAGTAGTCGAGAAGTCCCTTCAGCAGGGACTCCATCCTCTGATTGGCGCCGAGTATCCGCTCCAGGTAGTCTTTCCCCTGATCTTGCAGTGAGTCGCCGCACTTCCGTTTGAGCATATCCCCGAAGGCTTTCACCTTCCGTAAAGGCTCCTGGAGGTCATGTGAGGCGATGGAGGCAAAATCCTGGAGGGCCTGGTTGCTCTGCTCCAGTTTGGCCATATACATTTTAAGCTCAGCAGTACGTTCTTCGACTCGTATTTCAAGCTCGTCACGGGATGTGCGAAGCTCTTCCTCCATTTTCTTACGCTCGGTCACATCCAGTACCAGCGACAGGATCGACCTCAGTTTTCCCGAATCAAACAAAAGCGACGAGTTGTACCATTCGCAATGAATGACCGAACCATCTTTGCGGTAGTTGCGGTTGGCCGAGAAACGTTGCTGGTTAATACCGCTCCGCAGCTCATATGAAACCTCGGTGACCCGGGTTTCGTCCTCTTTATAGATCCAGGGGAAATCCTCCATTCGCTTGCCGATGATTTCTTCGGCCCGCCAGCCGAACATGCGCTCGGCTTCGCCCGACCATCTAATAAGCCGCATATCCGGCCCCCATTCGATAACTGCAAGAGGGGAATTCTCAACGTGATAGCTTAGACGCTGGGTAAGCTCACGCAGTTCTTCATCCATCTTTTTATGCTCGCTGATGTCACGCGCGGTCACCACCGATCCAACAATAAAGCCGTCGGCGCCACGAATGGGACCGAAGCTGTAACTTCCAACCCAGATCTCGCCCGTGTCTTTGCGCCGCAAGGTATACTCCGCGTTGGCGACCGTTTCACCCCGAAGCGCTCTTGGGACCGCCCACTGATCAAGGGATGCCGGTTGCCCGTCGGCCATATAAACGTCGAGGATCTCGGCGCACTCGCTTATCGCTTTGGAACAGTCGTCCCTGCTTCTGAACCTGTGATATTTCACAAAGGCATCGTTGAAGTCGAGGAATCGACCTTCGGTATCTGAAATGAACACCGCATCGGTCATGCTTGCCAAGGCGGCCTCAAGTTTCGTTTTGCTATCAAAAAGCTCCTCTTCCATCAGCTTACGTTCGGTGATGTCGGTGTTGGTTCCGCACCATTGAGTTACATTTTCATCGGCATCTATAACCGGCTCTATGCGAGTTAGAAACTGTCGGAAGTTTCCGTCCGCCCCTCTTAGCGGGAAGACCATGTCGAAAGCTTTGCCGGTAGCAAGAGATTCTTCCCAGCGAGCAAGAACACCAGGCAAGGCATCAGGATCATGAACACTCTGCCAGCCCCATCCTTCCATCTGTTCGGGCGTCGTTCCCGTGTAATCATACCAGCGTTGGTTGTACCAATAGATGTATCCGTCAGGCTTAGCAATCCAGGCGAGCTGCGGAAGGGAGTTCGTCATGACGCGAAAACGCTCTTCACTCACCCTCAGCGCATCGTCTGCCTGCGATCTGGACAATGCAACGGAGAGGTAACCCGCCAGCCTCTCCCACTGGGAGATGACCTCGGGCGAGAACATCCCTTGTCGTCTGTCGTTCAATTGAAGGAGACCCATCCGCTCAGCGCCGAAGTGCAGGGGTATGAGAGCCACCGATTCGTATCCCTCCCCGTTGCAGCGATTGCGGGTTCTGGTCTGCCGGTCCGCATCGCTGGAGGTGGCGAGGAGCCGGGTTGTGCTGTTGGCCCAAAAACTTCCCCCTGGTGAAAAAAAAGACTTGGAAGGATCGACTCGCCCGCGGATCACATTTCCACACATGCACTCGATGCAGGGCTCGCCGGCGCTGTCACGAATGATGTCGCCGGCCGCATCCCTGGAGCAAAGAGAGTTCTCCAGCAAAATGAATTCCGGGGCGAAGCCTCTCGCTTCACAATAGGGATAATCGTCGCCATCCTTTAGCCGTATGCCGACCGCCTCGCAGCCCGATTGCCGCTGGAAAAAGATGGAGGCCCCCCTGACCAGGTCCGCTGTTGTGCTGTTGTGGTTGACAAGGCGAAGGAATTCAACCGCGGTCTCGCGCTCCATTTCCATCCGTTTGGATCCGGTGATGTCTTCGAAAACAGTGACGAAGCGTCCAGGTTTGGGCGAGGAGACCGAGATACGAAAATGCTTCTCCATGGGCTGAAAGTAGGTCTCGAAAGAATACGGCTCGCCCGAACTCGCGGTCTTCGCGTATACATCCAGGTAAGGCGCACCGCCTGTTCCGTAAAGTATGCTGGCGAGCTGTCCACGGGCCTTTTCAATCGAAATGGCGGTGCATTTTTCAAAGGCGGGATTGGCGGTCACTATACGGTAATCTATGGCAGTTCCGCTTTCGTCATAAACCACCTCGTGAAGAACCACTCCCTCAGTCATATTCTCAAACAGGGAGCGGAACCTGGCCTCACTTTCGCGCAGGGCAAGTTCAGCCTTTTTCATTCCTGTGATATCAGCGCCCGTTGTGATGAAGTAATCCCCCAGAGGGACACTGGTAAATCGGAAATGTTTGTCGATATTGGGGAAATAGTCCTCGAAGGAGTACGGAACGCCCTCGGTCATGATCTTCCGCACAACCGGCAAGTAATGGTCCGAAGCACCAGGGCCAAATATCTGGTCCGTGGTCTTCCCCTTTATTTCGTCAAGAGAGTTCCGACCCCAGGTGTTGAGTGTCGGCGGGTTGGCGTCCACCAATCGCCAGGTTTCGATCTGACCGGCCTCATTGCGTACAAGCTGCCAAAAATGCACCTCCTCAGCCATGTTCATAAAGAGGTTGCGATATTTTGCTTCACTTTCACGCAGCGCCTTCTCGGCCTGCTTGCGCTCGGTGATGTCGCGGTTTATCTCCAGAACTCGTTCCACGCCGTCTGCGCCGAGCACAATCTGAAGGCGGGCCGAAACGATGACTTCCCGACCCTCGCGAGTGAGGTGTCTGAGTTCGCCTTCCCAGAATTTGTGCTCGCGCAGTTTCCCGTCGATCTGAGGCCATGGCTCGGGGTGGACCGTTTCAAGCAAATCGTGGGTGACCCGCCCCACAGCTTCTTCCTCCGAGTAGCCGTAAAGCGCTTCCGCCCCTCTGTTCCAGGTTTCGATACGGCCTCCAAACTGCCAAACGATAACAGCATCATAGGATAGATGCAGCAATTCGGCCTGGCGCTGCAGCAATACCTCCGTCTGCTTACGCTCGGCAGCAAACTTTGCCTGCTCCTCTGCTTTGTTTGCCCGCGCCTTAGCTCGATATGCCGCTTCGGCCAGGTAGGAGATCAGGGTGCAACCGGCAAGAAAAACGATGTTGCTTGTCAGGTCGGAGAAATCCGAAATAGCGAAGTGGCCAACCGGCTCCATCCAGAAATAGTCGGCAAGGAGGGCTGAAACGACCGTGGCCGGCAAAGCCGACGCAAATCCTCCATATAGCCACGCAACCGCCACGGCAGGGTAGAAGACAACAAAAGGGGCTCGGAGTCCAAGAACTTCGAGGAGGTGCAACCGTATTCCAGCGGCGATGACCGCGACAAGAATCCCTACTGTGCAGCAGAGCCATAGCGGACGGTTTGTTCGGTCCCGTATCATGCGATTCCCCTATGAAAGAGAAACCAAAAAAATTCACATACTATGGATTGGGATTTCCGATCGACCTTTATGGGTTTCCTATAAAAATCTACTGGGGAGAAGAAATGCCCGATATAGATTATAATAAGCTAAAAACAGCTGTAATTGAACTTTTAGCAAAAAAACCGATCCCTCTTACAGGAAATGAAGTGCGATTTATTAGACAATACTTAAGAAAAAATTATACTGAGGTTGCTCAAATGTTGGGACAAACTCGTCAAGCTGTTACGAAATGGGAATCCAAGGAAGATGAATTTGCTATGATAACCCCATCAACAGAACTTCATATTCGACTTTCTATACTTACATTTCTTGAT
>JARLHP010000141.1 GCA_031292195.1 Syntrophobacteraceae bacterium | reverse complement strand
GCCAGGGCGCATTGCCTGACTACGGCTATCGCATCCTCTTTGCCGATCCACGTTTGCCGCATCATCACAGGCTGATCCCGGACTTTTTTTTGAGCCAGTCAAGTTCCACCTTTAGCTTGCCAATTTCACTGTACAGCAGCTCCGGCTCCTGGTGTGCCGCAATCGCCCCGGGGCTTCGCCCGCCTTCAAACAGAGTTTTAGCTTGCTCTTGAATTTCCTTCTTCCACTGCCCAACCTGCGCGGGATGAACACCGTATTCCTGACCAATCTCGTTGATCGTCTTTGCTCCTCGCAATGCCTCCAGACCAACTTTCGCCTTGAACTCGGGGGTGTGGACCTTCCTCTTCTTCGCTTCGCTCATTGCTGCTCGTTCCTCCTGGTGGAGCACAGCTTAAACTATTGTCTCAAAATTGGGGTCCACTATAATCCGACGTCAAGTACCGCTTCTCCATCGATATGGCCTCGATCAAGCAGTGAGGGCTATCGGACCCGCGCCCGGAAAACGTTGGGAGCGGTTGGCGGGCCGGTCTGCAAAATTCGCTCAGCAGTTGCTTGCACTCTGAAGCAGAGTGCTATAGATGATAGCTATTGGTCTGGCACGTAAAGTCCCGTTGGGTTTTGCTCACGATGGAAAATCGTCAGGACGCGCCAAAGAGCTACCAGCCGACAAAAATGCGGAGTTGCGACCGGCGGCGGTAATTCCGGCGGGTTTGGAGACAGAGATGGCGGTAAAGATCCTTTTTGTTGATGACGATCCCAACATTTTGGATGGATTTAGAAGACAGTTGCGGCAGGATTTTTGGGTTGAAACGGCCCTGGGCGCCGAGGAGGGGCTTCGGGTGGCGTTAGAAAAAGGTCCTTTCGCGGTGATCGTCTCCGATTTGCAAATGCCCGGGATGGACGGTATTGAGTTTCTCAACCAAACCCGGCAGCTGAGTCCGGACAGCATGCGGATTATGCTCACCGGCAATGCGGATTTGCAAACGGCAATAGAAGCTGTAAACAGAGGATATATCTTCCGCTTCCTCACCAAACCGTGTGCGCCGCAAACTCTAAAAGGCGCTTTGGCGGCCGGTGTTCGCCAGTATCAGCTCGTTTGCGCGGAGCGTCAACTGCTGGTAAAGACGCTTCGGGGAAGCCTCAAGGTCCTGGCCGAAATCCTTCAGTTAATCAACCCGGAAGCCTTCGGCCGAGCTACCCGGATCACCCATCTGGTCAAGAAAGTCGCACGTGCCATGCCGGCGCCGGACTTGTGGCACATCGAAACGGCGGCCTATCTTTCTCAGATCGGATGCGTCATTTTGCCCGAGGAAGTCCTCAAGAAGTTTTACAGGGGCGACGGCCTTACCGGTGAGGAAGCACAGCTTTTTTCCATGCATCCCCTTATTGCTTCAGATCTTTTGTCCCATATCCCGCGAATGGAGACCGTCGCCAAAATCATTTCCGATCAGGACAGGAGCTTCGACGACACTGCCAATGGCGAACTCCTGCCCGGTTCGCGCATCCTTAAGGTGGTCCTGGACTTTGACCGGATCCATGCGACCGAGGTCACTGATAATGATGCACTGGAAATAATGGCTTCAAGAGTCGGCCGCTATGACCCGGATGTGCTTGCAGTGCTGCAGAAAGTGCTGGGAGTCGAGCCGGGCTATGAGAAAATGTCCCTGCCGGTGCGTAAGTTGCAGGACGAAATGATCATTGACGACGATTTATTCCTGCAAGACGGCCGCCTGGTTGTGGTCAAAGGCTACAGGGTGAACGTGACCTTCCGTGAACGAATAAAGGGTTTTGTCGAAGCCCCGGGCATCGTGGAGCCCGTAAAGGTGCTCGTCCCGTCGGAAATGGCGAAGGCATTGTCCAGGTACCCTCGGAAGGTGGATAGATAAGGCGTGGTGAGGGGTTTAAATAATGCGGACCCCTGTGTTTTTCCTTTACGATAATGAATGAATAGCCTTATAGTCCCTATCAGAGTAACATTTTCCGAAGTCACAAACATCAAAACGAAAACGAGATCGCACGATGAGTGCCACAAACATTGAGGTCGGCTACGGCGTAGCCGCGGGAACCGATTCGTTTGCCGCGGGGCTCGATGCCGCACGCCAGGCCGCTGCGGGCATCAGGGAGCACTCCATCTCGCTCGCTCTGGTCTTTGCTTCCGTTCGATACGACCTGGAGGAAATGTTACGGGGAATCCAGTGCGTCATACCCGGTGCGCCAATATTGGGAACGACCACGGCCGGCGAGATCTGCAACGGAGCCCGCAGCGGAACTGTTGTCGTTGTGCTTTTGGCATCTCCTTATATGAGGGTGGCGGCCGGCATCGGGGAGAAAGTCTCTTCAAGCTGGGAGGAAGCGGTTTTGCAAGCGGTGCGTGGCCCCGACCTGGCGCCCTACTTTGGCGCCGATACGACCGGCGTTCACAAGATGATGACACTTGAGGGCAGACAGGCTTTTGGACTGCTCTTTTCTCCCGGCAACACCCGTTATTCAGACTCCCGCAGTTTCGAGATCCTCGAAAAGCTAAAACAACTTTCGGAAAACCGGTTGCCCATTTTTGGCGGCTCCTCCGCCGACGACTGGCGCATGGAGTCCAACTTTGTGCTCCACGGCGGCAGGGCCTGTAAAGACAGCTTGCTGGTGGCGGTGATCGAGACAAGTTTGCAATTTGGCATGGCTTTTCATCACGGTTTTGCGCCCGGTTCGGAGCAGGTGGTCATCACCAGGGCGCAAGGGCATGAAGTCAAGGAACTCAATGGCCGGCCGGCCGCCGAGGTTTTCGCGCAATTATTGGGCGAGTCAACCAAAGCATTGGAAGGAAAGCACCTCACCTTTACGACCGGCCGGCCCGTGGGCATCCCCGACCCTTTCGGGCAATACAGCATTTGTGTGGCAAGCTTTTTGACCCCGGACGGCGGAATACGCTTCAGTCAGCCGATCGCCCGGGGAACAGCCCTGACCCTCATGCAATCGGAGCCCCACAATCTGATAGCCGCCGGCCAGGAGGCCTTTCGCAAGGCGCTGGTCCGAGGCAATGTGGAAAGACCCGCCGCGTCAATCGTCTTCTCCTGCGCCGTGCAGCAGAAGTTACTGGGAGAAAGAATCGGCGAAGAGATAGAAAGCATTATGGGGATAGCGCCCGATGTCCCCCTGGCCGGCTTTTACAGCTTTGGGGAGCAGGGGCTTTCAGACGACGGGGTAAATAGGCACAATAATGCCGTAATCACCATACTGATAATCGGTAAAGACCTCTCTTACGCCGCCAGAGTCGCCTCGGAAAACACTGTTTTGCGACGGCAGCTGGAACAAAACATCCTGGATCTGAAAAAGCAGGAGAAAATAATACGGGAAGCCGAGAAGAAATACCGAAGCATATTTGAAAACGACAGGGAGGGTATCTATCAGACTACGCCCGAGGGGCGCTTTCTCGATGTCAATCCAGCCATGGCAAGGATGTATGGATACGGGTCGCCCGAAGAGATGATCCTTCAAGTGGTGGACCGCAATTACGTCTTGCCGGAAGAATGGGAAAGGTTGAAACGGCTTCTGGCCGCACAAACCGAAACGGGGGACTTCGAGGTTGAACAAAGGCGCAAAGACGGGAGCACCTTCTGGGCCTCACTCAGGGTCCATGCGGTGTACGGCGAAGATGGAAGGACTCTGCACTGGGAGGGACGGTGCATAGACATAACCGAGCGTCGCAAGACGGAAGAGGAGTTGCGGCAGACCAGCGCTCTTATAGATATGATCGTGGAGAATATCCCGAACATGATCTTCCTGAAGGATGCCGCGGAGCTTCGGTTCGATCATGTGCATCACACGGACACGATCGTCACGCCGCATATTGCACCTCTGCGGTTCGCAGGATCTCGTCCCGGAAGTGACGGCTAAGGTCCCCGGCGGTCCTGAGATCCACCCGGCGTCCATCAAGCAGGACCGAGAGTTCGGACGCGATGCCGGCCAGTCCCAGCAGTCCGGGAGCTTTGTCCGGTTCGAATTCGACAAGCAGGTCCCCGTCACTATCCGGCAGGTCCTCACCCCGCAGCGCAGAACCGAACAGCGACAGCCGGCGAATGTGATGCCGTCGGCACAACTGCGCGAGGCTCTCGTATTCCAAAGGCAGCCGCTTCATATCAACTTCTCATGCAACGATGTGTACACCGCCATGGTCGGACCTCGCTCATTTCCGACCTGGACCAAGACTCCAGGTTAGTTGTTGTTTCCAGCGTTCATTACGTCCGAATTCAGCGCTGAGCGCTTTGACCGTTTCTTACTCCTGGTCCCCGAGTCGCGCTTTTTTAGGGATTAACTTGATGAGTGAGCGCAACGCGGTGTTCACCGATTCCGAATCAGGGAAGTATTCCAGCACATCCGGCTCAAGAATTACCGCATCATCTCTCGGCCTCACCTCTTTGGCCAATGTCGTGCCATCCGATTGGCGGACGGTAATTGTATAGCCGGACTGCATGGCGCGATAACGCATACCGCGTTTTCCGCCCGCAAAGTCATACTGCGGACCGCATATCGTCGTCATCCGTCGAAGCGTTCTTGCTCGATTTCTTCTTCATACCGCCTCCGTTCAACGGCGCTGATAACTGTAATAACTACGAAAGCAATCAACGTCAAAGCGGAAATCAGATCGCACGTTGAGAGGAAAAAATATTGAGGTGGGTTACGGTGTTTCTGATAGAACTGATTCGTTTGGAGGGCAAAAGCGCGGGGAGTCGATGCCCCCCTCCAATGTTGTTGACTTTAAGCAGGAACAGACTTTTGCGCCACCGGTTTCCAGTGGCGGGCTAAGCGGAGTGCGGCACAGCCGCCCCGCGATCCGGGTCCCGTGGGGGCACAATGTTGTTGAGTTAAGAAATCCCAAGCTTTTCCCGCCAGTCTGAGCACCGCTTGATCTGCGACCCCTCACGGGGTCGTCTCCTTCTTTTTCGTTCCTTTCCGGGGGTATCGGCCTCCGGCCTCAACCACCGGCTAATGGCTTTGATCCCTCCGGGATCATGATCGTCGCTCTAAAAGAGCAGCACCGATTCCGCCTGAGTCGCTTAACTCAATAACATTGCCGTGGGGGCACGGGACCACATGTCCCCCCAACTCCCGCTCTTTTGCACTTTGCTTTTTCAATGATCCGGCCTTAAGTCAACAGTATTGTCGATGATTGGATTTATGGCAATTCATTTAACTTACTCATTTCGCTTTCATAACATTGCGGACATAGACCGTGTGAAAAATCTACATCTATCAGTTTATTGAAGTACGATTCCACTTGGGTCCAGTATTGATTGTCGTTACGTATTTTTTTGCAAATCATACAAATGGGGATGATCTTTCTGAGCTCCAGTATCTAGGTTATATCTTCTATAATCAGGAGTACTATATTCAAGTTCTTATAGGCAACTTTCGAGGCCGTTATCATGGCAAATATTTCCTTGACTTGACCATCTTTTATTACTTCCATCTTGTGTCTGCGGCGGACAACATTGTTGCCTTTGAATGCGTCGTTGACGGAATTTCGTATTACACAGTTGCCGCAATGCGGACCATGACCGCAACCTTGCGGAGCGTCGTGGGAATGAATGCAATGAAAAGCGTCGCCGCCCCGCATTTGGAGGACCATGCTATTCTTTGCTCCTAAAAGATCGGCAGCGGCATTGTTGCACTCCATGATTCGCACGTCGTGATCCACGGCAAGAATAATCGATGGGATATGGTCGAAGAGGACTCTAAAGAGTTCATCCGGAGATGGTTGATTTGCGTCCGCGTATGCAGGATCGAGGTCGCGGGCGGTGCGGCGCCGGTTCCCCGCATTTTGTGCCGGCTCCTTAACAGCGGCCGGCTGCTCGTCTGGTGAGCATATGCTTTTCGTGTATTCCGTATTTATTTGATCAATGAGGTTATCAAGATCGCAGTTTGTATAATCGACAGCGATTACGCCATGTCGATCGGTATCAATTTCTGTTATTCCGGGGTAGCGCCGCTCGAGGTATTTCAGAATTCTTTCTTGCCTTCGAAAAGAGTCCAGCAAATGGATACTTGCCTTGGACAGCTCTCGTTGCTGCAAGCCCTGTCTGATGGCCAGGTGAAGTTCCACTCCGCTGCAAGGCTTAATGAAAAAACGATACACATGCCCCTGGTTGATTGAACGCAACGCGGTATCGAGATTGGGATTTCCGGTCAAAATAATCCTGATTGTATCCGGGTACCGCGCATAGATTTCTTTTAACAAATCAGTACCGGACATTCCGGGCATAATTTCATCTGTAACCACGACATCAATTTTTTCCTGATTCAAAATAAACAGCGCATCCCTGGCGGAAGGGGCGCAGTGTACGGTATAATATGCATGGAGGGCACGCCGGAGTCCATCGGTAACCCTTCGTTCATCATCGACCAGCAGCACCCGGTAACTCATCTTTTTTCCCTCGTGGTCCCAATTGACGGGATTTGATCACTCATTGGTTTGGAATGAGGACGGTTATGAGTTCCTTTATACCGGGTTTTTCCGAAAATTCCCTCAGCTTTTCCAGCAGGGCCCGGCTGACCTTGTATCCCCTGGCAACGAGCAATCGCCCGTTCTGAAGCATGACGTCTTGGAACAGAACCAGGTCATCCCTGAGTGCGGACACATTCAGGCTATATCTTTATAGGTCGGCAAAAGTGTTGCAAAATTGAGATGTTTTTTCAAACCGGAAAAGAATTCGCGGAAGCAGGTTCATTGACATTTCTTTTGATTTTGGTCCAGTATTTTTCGAACAGTTGCCGTGAGCTCGGTTATTGTCACCGGCTTCATCAAAAAACCCTGGATCCCCAAGGCGTCCCGAATGGCCATGCTGGAGCACTGCCGACCGTGCAGGTCCAGGAAAATAGAGGAGAAAGTTTCCCCGATGAACTTCGTTCCGTCTTTTCGAATGTAAGTGAGTTCACCGTGAAACCTCCCCGTGCGGTGGCGTATCTCCAGGGCCGCGACCAAACGGGGATCGGTTTTGTCAGTGACGCCCGCCCGGCCGGCCCGTATCAGTTCGTGTTCTGTCAGGCCAAACATCCGGCAGGCTTCTTCGTTGGCCGCAAAGATGCGCCCATCGGGAGCGGTCAAGAGCACGGCAATGAGGCTTGATGAAAAAAGTGAACGGTAGCGGGATTCACTTTCGCGGAGTTCGTCTTCGGCCACTCTGAGATTTGTGATATCGAGGTGCGTAATGAGAATTTCGGTATTGTCCGCAAGAGGTTTTACACTCATCAGGAACCAGCGCTTTTCCGCGGGAGAGTGGCAGGGGTATTCCAGGGAGAATTGGGAAATCTCGCTTCTGATGACGGCTTCAATTCCTTCCAGTCCATCTTTTGAGAGCGGATCGCCTCTTCGGACAGCACGGCGGCATTCTTCAAGGTAGCCGGCCCCCGGGGAAATCGTTTCGATGTTCTGAATGAAGTTTGCACGGGCAAAGCGCCACCACTCCTCATTGACGCTCTTTATGGTCCCATCGGCCCCTAACACCACGGCGGTAAGTGGCAGAGCGTCAAATGCGCACAAGGCAAGGTGCGTACTCTGCTCACACTCGATGGGTGAATGAGTGGGGTGGTTCATGCGGATTCCTGTCAATTTCCTTTACGCTTACCGATGAAAAAAATCTTATAGTCACAATGTCTTAATAACTTTCAAAGTTATCAACGTAAAAGCAGAAATGGGATCGCACGATGAGTGGAACAAACATTAGGTCGGTTACGGGGTGTCTGAAGGAATGGATTCGTTTGCCACGGGACTCGAGCGCAGCCGTTTTGCGGACCCCAGGCTGCCTGTTCCGGTCTCGGCTATACCGGGGAGGAACTGTTGTTCCTGTCCGTATACGATGTTGACCCCAACGCGGGGCCTGAGGAGCACAGCGAAAATATCCGGGAGGTGCTCCAACCTGGCCGGAAAATCCGTTTTCAAAGTATGCATCGCCGCAAAGACGGTTCGTTGTTTCCTGTAGCGCCGAGCATGAGTGTGTTGGAGTTGGGTGGTCAAAGGCTATTACAAGGGAGCCAGCGCCCTGCGTCAAGGGCCGCACGGGAAACCTCAGGGAGATAGTGAGCCAGGGGCCGCAACGTTGTTGAGTTAAGCAGGGTTAAGCATGATCAGAAATATCTTGATTGATGGTTCTGAGCTGCGACCCCTCACGGGGTCGTCTCCTTCTTTTTCGTCCCTTTCCGGGGGTATCGGCCTCACGGCCTCAACCCCCGGCTAATGGCTTTGATCCCTCCGGGATCACGATCGTCGCTCTAAAAGAGCAGCACCGATTCCAGTTGAGTCGCTTATCTCAACCCCCCATGGACATTGGTCCGGGGCAGCCCATGGTCTTGGGGGGCATTCTTCCACGAGGGTGTTGACTCCAGGCTGCGTCATTGAAAAGGTGAAGGGCAAAAAAGCGCGGGGAGTCGATGCCCCCCCCCGCGCCGCCCGGAAACCATAAAAACCATTATGCACTTCGCGCCTTCGTGTCTTCGCGTGAGAAAACCTTTCCCAACAACTACTCAAGTCCCCCGGAAACGGTTGCGCCGCTCAAGGCCGGCGCCGTCTCCGGTTAGGTGAATTTGCTCACCAGACGCTGCAGATTTGTCGATATTTCCGCCAACTCCCCGGCGCTCGACTCCACCTGCTGGCTGCCGGCGCTGATCGACTCGATCGCCACACTGACCGAGGCAATATCCTTGGCGATGGACTGAGAAACGGTGGCGGTTTGAGAAAGGTTTTCATTGGTGTCGTTTACGCCCGTACTGGCCTGAGCAACGTTGGAGGCCACGTCACGAGTCACCACCGATTGCTCTTCAATAGCCGCGGCTATGGTGGCCACAATGTCGCCGACCTGTCCGATCACCGATGCAATGCTTTCAATGTCTCCGATCGTATTCCCGGTGGAGGTCTGAATACCGGCAATTTTGGTTTTGATTTCCTCGGTTGCCTTGGAGGTCATTTGCGCAAGTTCTTTGATCTCGCTGGCCACGACCGCGAAACCTTTGCCGGCCGCGCCCGCCCTGGCCGCCTCGATGGTGGCGTTTAACGCAAGTAGGTTTGTTTGGTCTGAAATGCTGGTGATGGTTTCAACGACTTGACCTATCTCCCGGGCCGCCCGACCCAGTTCCACCATAATACCGGAGAGGGCCGCCGCCTGGCCGGTGGCCGCGGTGCTTATGGAGCGCGCCCTTTCGGTGTTGGAGGCGATCTCGCCAACGGTCACGCTCATTTCTTCCGTAGCGCCCGCAACAGAGGTGAGGCTGTCTGTCATATGTTCCATGTTCTGGGCGACCGTAAGGGTATTCACGCTGGCTTCTTCGGCGGCCGCGGCCACGGTGTGGGCCTTCTCCGTCATGTCTCTGGCCCCTGTGGCCATTCCGTTGGCTACCGAAGCCAGCTTGGCCGATGAGGCGGACAGGGTGTCCGAAGTCCTGGCGATATCACCGATCATGGCGTGTAATTGATCCAGGAAGGCGTTGTATCCAAATGCCAGGTGGCCAATTTCATCGCTGCGGCCGGTTTCCATTTTTGCGGAAAGATTACCCCGGGCAGCCTCCCCGAAACGGCCCAACAGCATCTGGATGGGGTTGCCTATCAGGCGGCGAACCAGTTGGAAGAATAAGACAATTGCCAGTAGGGCAATCGGAAAGCTCCAGGCCAGGCCGCTCAGAAGGAACGATCTGACGCTTTTATCAACGGGGGTCATCGGTATGGCCAATTCGAAGGCGCCATGAAAATCACCCGCCTTCCAATCTTCCATCCGAAAACCAACGGCGTCCTTTCCGTCTTTATTGACGTCGCCGGCCGATCCGGGGGCGCCATGACAAAGGAGACAGTCCTTGCTGAGACCGATGGCGCGCATGGCGTATATGGTATTTTTGGCCGGGTCAAAGCGTGACATAAAGGTGCTGCCGCCATCCCTTGCCTGCACCATCAGATCATCGAGCATTTTGCGCTGAAATGTACCGGCCTCCAGATCATTATCGGGATTGCGGGCTTGAGTGGCGACCACTCTGAAATCGAGATTCTCCGCTTTTGCCGTTTTCTTGGCAATATTCCAGGCGCAGACAACCGGTATGGTACTGTAGAATTTGCTGTCCCGGTAGGAGCGCCCGCTTGCCAGGACTTTTTTAAGGTCAGCCATCAACCCGTTCAGGTCATAATCACCCTGCTGGTGTTGCATCGAGACGTTGGATTTAATGTTATCGGCACAGGCGCAAAATGCGGCGGCTTTTGCCACCAGTGCTTTTTCCATGCTGGAGCGGTAACCCGCGGTGAAAATATAGTAGTTCACCACCAGTGTCAGCGCCAGGATGCCGAAAACCGTCAGAATTATTTTGCCTGTTATACCGAGGGACCGGTGGTCCCGGGAGCCATTGGCCTGTGGGACTGTATTCTTGATTGAGCTTCTGTCTCCATCCATCCATCCATCCTCCGGTCGGAATTGTTCTAAAACAAGAAATCCATGAAACAAGGTCCTACGTTCCTAAGGTCTTATTGCAAGGTATATCGGCGGTAATTTGCACCTTCATAAGTTAAATAGTGTTCTTTGGAAACCTCCTGGCGGGCGCGGTTAATCGCTGACAAACTGGAAGGCATGGGAGGAACAGTACGCATAGGACCACCTGGCCTTTGGCGCAAAAAGAGGAGGTGACGGTTAGTAACTTCGTCGAAGTCTTTCGAGCATCTCTGCGGTCAGCCGTTCTTTTTTGCGCAGTTCCGAGAACTTGTCCAAGAGGTCCTCCACTGTGCATCTTCGCTTTTCTTCGCTCGATATGTCCTCGATAATTTGCCCCTGGTGCATCATGATGGTGCGGTTGCCCAGCTCGAGGGCCTGCTGCATGCTGTGGGTGACCATGAGGGTGGTGAAGCCTCCGTTTTGGACAAACCTTTTGGTCAGAGCAATCACCTGGGCTGCGGATTTGGGGTCGAGCGCCGCGGTGTGCTCGTCGAGCAGAAGAACCTTCGGCCCGGCTACTACCGCCATGAGCAGCGTAATGGCCTGTCGCTGGCCACCCGACAGCGTGCCCATCATGTTTTCCAGCCTGTTTTCCATCTGCATTTCAAGCTGCCGGACTTCTTCTCTTAGCCGCTCGCGCTGTTCCAAACCAAGCCCCAGCCGCAAGAGCTTCTTTTTCCCGCGCAAATGGGCCATATGCAGGTTTTCCGCGATACTCATCTCCGGAGCGGTCCCCACAAACGGGTTCTGAAAGACTCTGGCGATATGCTTTGCTCTTTGAAAATCCTTCTTGCCGCTTACATCCTCCCCATCGATCTCGATGGTCCCCGAATCGGGCGGAAAAGCTCCCGCGATGGCATTCAACAGAGTCGATTTTCCTGATCCGTTCGTGCCGATCACGGTCACAAAATCGCCCGGGCGGACATGCAGATTTATGCCCCGCAGGGGGTAGACTTCATTGATGGAACCGGCATGGAAGCGTTTGTGAAAATCCCTGATCCTGATCATCGCCCCTTACCTCTTGATGAATGTGGCGTGTTCGGCCAATGGTTGGGGCAGCTTGACGCCGTACTCGTTTGCCAGTCCCCGGTTTATGTAGACCCTTTCCGGAACGAATTCCAGGATGGGAATCGTTTTGGGGGACTTACCCGAAACAACCTCCCTGGTCATTCGTCCCGTTTCTTTCCCGACCTCTTCGTAATCGGCGCCTATGGCCAGGAAGGCCCCCTGCTCAACGTGCACGGGCGTATTGGAAAAGTAGGGTATCCTTTGCTGGTGCAGGAACGCCGCCACACTCCCGACTGCCAGGGATATGGTGTTGTCGTTTGAGGTGAAAAAGAGATCGATCCCTTTGGCCGCCAGGGATTTTACCGCATCCAGAACTTCACCGGTGCTGCCGGCGGTGGCCTCCACCAGTTCGAATCCGTAAGCGGGGGCCGCCTTGCGCGCTCTATGCATGCTCGCTTCCGAACAGGCCTCGGAAGGGTTCCACACCATTCCGATTTTTCGGGCCTTGGGAAAGAGTTCTCTCATGATCTTAAGGGCTGATTCCACAGGAGGGGATGTGGCGACGCCGGTGAGGTTGGCCGGGTGGTCCCGCGGAGTCTTGGCCGCTCCCAGGCTGTAGGGATCGCTCACCATTCCGAACACCGCGGGGATCTCCCGGTTGGTTCGGACCATCATCTGCAGGGTCGGTGTGGACAGCGTGACTACAAAATCGTACTTCTTCCTGACTATGTCCCGGGCGATGGCCTGCGCCAGGTTCCAGTCGTTTTGAGCGCTGATTCTATCGACCTTGACCGCATGGCGCCTCAGAAAATCGCCCTTTTCCAGTTCATCCATGAACCCTTTGACGGCCCGCATCACCGTCTCGCTGTCGGTGAAATGGAAGAGCGCCAGCCTTCGAACCCGCCCGGGGGATGGCGCCTTTTCGGTCGAGGCCTGGAGGCCTCCGAGGCAGGGAGCCGACTTGTCCCCGTAAATCCTGGTAGCACTGGACACGATTGCGGGGGGAAACTTTACGCCCAGTTCCCGGGCCACTTCGGTGTTCAGTGCAAAAGTCAAATGGGAGTACTTCTGAAAAGGAATTCGTCCGGGGTCTTCCCCCTTCAGAATGCGCTCCGCCAGGTGGGCCGCCTGTATGCCGCTGGACGTATAGTCATAGCCCAGCGCGGCCAGCGCTCCATCCTGGATTCTTTCGACGTCCGTAATGAAAATGGGGATCTTGCGCGGTTTTGCAGCCTTCACCACGGATTCGAAGGCGGAGTAGATGACATTGTCCGGAGGCAGAACCATGACATCGACACCCCGCTGCACCAGGGACAGGACACCCTGGTAGACTTCCGATGTCCCCGAAACCGCGGTCCCCACAAAGGTGAGTTCGGGGTGTCGTTCAACGGCCTTCCGGAAGTCTTCGACGTTGACCACCGCGTTGATCTGGGAAGGGTCCCAGATGCACCCGATCCTTACGGCCCCGGGCAGGGTGGCGCGCACCTTTTCGAGGAGCACGTCCATCGGAACGGCGCCGTAGACGCCGGTGACATTCGGTTTGTGTTCGGTATCGGATTTCCCGGCGCCGATGACGAAAGGGTCCGCCACGGTGGCAAACAGCACCGGACGGTCCTTGATCCTGTTGATGGCCGCCTGCGTGCAGGGGGTGGAAATGGCAACCACAAGGCTGACATCCTGCCGGAGGAAATCATCGAGGATGTTGTTTATGGTAGCCGTGTCCGAGTGTGCGTTCCGATAGAGAAAAGCGCAGTTTTTTCCCTCCAGGTAACCCTGGACGTTCATCTCTTTCAGGAAGCTTTCCCGGGTGGTGTTTAGCATGGCGTGGTCCGAGATCTGAACGATCCCGATCCGGCAGATTTTGGTCCCAATCACCCCGTGCTGGGAAAAATGAACGGCCGACCACAGGACCAGAACCGCGATGGCCACTCCCGGCAGTGCGATCCTGATGCGGCGAAGGTTCGTGGCCGAGCGCGGAAAACCGGCGAAGGCCGCCCTCGCCTTCGGCCATTTGGCGAAGGTCCCGGGCAAAACGAGTGCGCCCAGAACGAAAACAGCGGTAAGCAGCTTGAGATCGATGGGGTTTAAACCCGCTGAAAGGGCGAGGGCTATCATCAGCCGGAATACAACCGAGCCGAGGATCGCACTGAATATTTTCGCATAGATGGATCGCAACGGAAAAATGGTCTCGCCGATGATGACCGAGGCCAGGCCGGTGACCACTGTGCCTATCCCCATCCCCACATCGGCAAACCCCTGGTACTGGGCGACGACCGCGCCCGAAAGTCCGGTTAATCCGTTTGCCAGCGAAATCCCGAAGATCTTCATTCGCTCCACGTTTACGCCCGCCGCGGCCGCCATCGTCGGGTTGTTGCCGGTGGCCGTCATGGAGATACCGAGGTCGGTTTTAAAGAAGAGCGAGGCCGCGATCCAAAATAGTGCCATTATGGGGACAAGACAGACCAGAAGCCAGATTTCGGCCGGCAACCCCGGGTTGATCTTCTCCAGACAGCTTACGAAAGTGGTGTGGTTTATGAGAGATATGTTCGAGCGGCCCATGAGATGAAGATTGACGGAATAAAGGCCGGTCATGACCAGAATTCCGGCCAGAAGACCGTCTATCTTGATCCGGGTATTGATTGCCGCGGTCACACTCCCGGCCGCGGCGCCCGCCAGAAAGGCCAGGCCAAGGGTCAGGAAGGGGTTCCAACCCGCTGCGATGAGGACCGCCGAAGTTGCCGCACCGGCTGTCAGACTTCCATCCACGGTGATGTCGGGGAAGTGGAGAACCCTGAAGGTGAGGAAGCTCCCCAGCGTTAGGAAGGCATACAAGAAGCCTAGAATTATCGCTCCAACCCACAGCTCCATACTCGTCTACCCTTCGATTTCCACGATCCCCGCCACGCCGCCGGCAAAACCGCTCTGTCCCAGCATGTGCTGGACCCTGAAGACCTCCAGTTCGCCCGTTACCCGTTTTAGCTCCAGTTCCAGGCTTTCCGGCTTCCTGCTGAGCGGACCTTTGGCAAATACGGCGGCGTGCATATGGAAGCCCCCCTCCTCGGGAAGGTCCGCCCCCATTAGAGCACCCGCGGAGGCGATGTCTTTTGCGGCCACTCCGGCCGCAACCACTATGTGATTGAAAGCCGATGGCTCGATGGGAAATTCCATCCATTCCGGGAAGTTTCCCGGGTCGAATATGCCTTTGCCGTTTTGAGGCCTGTTTTCGACAATCGGCACTTTTTTGAGGTTCATTCCCCAAAGCCCCTTGCTCTCGGCCAGCAGCACCACTCCAAGATGCCGGCCACCCACCAGCTCGAAAATCCCCTCGATCAGTTCGGAGAGGAGCACCAACCCTTCCACCGCTTCAAAGGAAATCAAATACTTGAACTGCCCGGTGAAACCCGAGCCGTGCAAAAACCTGTATCCCACTCCCCGCTGCTGCTCCGAGAAGATCATGAAATCGACCGCCGAACGCTTGAGGGCCGGGTAGAAGAACAGGGAATGCTCGATTACTATCGCTTCTCCGAAAAGCCCTTTATACTCCCCCCAGTCGTCGCCAAGGCAGGCCAGACCCAGGCCAAACCGCAGCGCCCGCGGATCGATTTCGGCCACGTCTTCGACCGAATAACCACAGCAGGCCAACGGCTTCTGCGAGCCTATGGAGAGGTAGGCGCCGTTTTCGACATTGCGTCCAACCTTCTTGAAATCGATATTTCCGATCCGGGTGGAAGCCTCCGGGGTTTGGGCAAGGTGGGCCGCCGCCCGTGCCGCGATCTCTTCCCGGGTGGACAGGGTGGTGAAAAAACCAAGAAGGCCCGCGGTTTGGAAAACCGCGGCCACTTGGGGCGAAAGCCCGTAGAGAACGACCTCCCCCTCAACCTTTTTCAGTTGCTTTTGGACGATCAAAAAGACTCGAAGTCCCGCGCTGCTGACGTAGCCCACCCGTTCCATATTGACCACGACAACCCGTTCACCCTTTTCGACCAGTTCGGAAAGCGAGCTATGAATTTGCGGTGAGGTCAATCCGTCTATACGACCCTCCGCATTTACCCACTTGAACCCGAAGTCCTCGGAAATACTGCATTGAAGCATCATCATTCTCCGCGTTTACAAAATTTGGCGGGAGTGGAAACCGGTATGACACTTTAACCCGATGATATAATCGGTTGGCAGGTGGAGATTCTTGAAACCGAAGAACTCCATGATAAATTGGTTCTGCCGGGAATTCCTAGTCTTTGTGGGAGCGGCTTCCAGCTGCGATTTGTCTTGATCGCGGCTGGAAGCCTGCACCTCAACCCTACAACACCATCGATCTATCTGCGTCCCACGCTCCAGAACAGGTCGTAACTCGGCGGTTTTACATCAAGATCAATGCTGAACCAAATACCCCTTCGAAGAACTCCCCCCCCCCCGGCGCCAATGTTGTTGAGTTAAGAAATCCCAAGCTTTTCCCGCCTGTCTGAGCACCGCTTGATCTGCGACCCCTGACGGGGTCGTCTCCTTCTTTTTCGTTCCTTTCCGGGGGTATCGGCCTCCGGCCTCAACCCCCGGCTAATGGCTTTGATCCCTCCGGGATCATGATCGTCGCTCTAAAAGAGCAGCAGCGATTCCCCCTGAGTCGCTTAACTCAACAACATTGGATGCGGGGGGGGCAAATCAATGCTGTGGGGTTACCACTGAGTCATTGACAAGGCGAAGGGGAAAATAGGGGGGCGTTGAGCCGCGGCATCGAGCACCCGTTTTTCGTACCGGCGATTCTCCAATGGTTCGATGCCGGGGGCTTAAAAGTCTTCCAATCCTCTGCCTGCATTGCTATCTTAGCACCATCAACCGGTTGTGCGCGGTGTGGAAAGCAGTAAATAAGTCCATTTATCCCGGAGTACATTCTCTATGTCGAGTAATCTCGTTTTCTATGCAGGGACAAAAGCGATGGAAGCCATCAGCCGCGACGGGCTCAGTCCATCGATGATCAAAGCTGTCCTGGGAGCGGCCGGTGGACCGAAGTGGCTTGTTCTCTACGGCCTGGACCGCGCTATGTTCTCCACATGGTTTGCGGGGAGGAACGAACCGCTTTTCCTGTTTGGCTCGTCTATCGGGGCATGGCGATTTGCGGCGGTTTCGCAAAGCGACCCCTCGGCGGCCCTGGACCGATTCCTGGCCGCCTATGTCGCCCAGAGTTATTCGCTCCATCCCGGACGAGAGGAAATCACGCTGGAATGCGAGAAGGTACGTGATGTTCTCCTGGGCGAGAGCGGAATAGAGCAGATATTGAGCCATCCCTTCTTGAGACTGACCGTTTTTGCAACTCACTGCAAATGGCCGCTCGCCAGTGACAACAAGGTGTTGTTGGGCCTGGGGCTCATCGATGCCGCCCTATATAACGCCGTGAACAGAAACGCCCTGGGGTTTTTGTGCGACAGGGTGCTTTTCTGCGACCCCAGGAATTCCCCGCCGCTGGGTGAGAAGGCGGACTTCCAGACCAGAAAGGCGCCCCTTTCGGCCGAAAACTTAAAAGACGTTTTAATGGCCTCCGGGGCCATCCCCCTGGTCATGTGCGGGGTGAAAAACATTGCCGATGCTCCGCCCGGGATGTATCGGGACGGCGGGATCCTGGACTACCATTTCGATCTGCCGCTCCTGCGAAACGGCCAAAGCGCAGATGGACTGATTCTTTTCCCGCACTATGCAAACAGGATAATACCGGGCTGGTTCGATAAGCACCTTTCGTGGAGGAAGCCTCGGGAAGCAAACGTGGAGCGCATGCTCATGGTTTCTCCGTCCAAAGAGTTCGTTGAAAATCTGCCGTATAAAAAGATCCCGGACAGGGAGGATTTCCCCACTTTCCGTGGACGGGATGAAGAGCGCATCGCTTATTGGACTGAAGTCATCGAGGCCGGCAAGCGTCTTGGCGAGGAGTTCCTGGAAGTGGTCGGCACCGGGGCGATTCGTGAACTGGTGCGGCCTATCGCGGAGATTATGTGATGAGTAAAATGAGGTTCGGTTAGAGAGATGTGATCGGAAGTGTCGAATCTCAGGCATCCGGCTTGCGCCTGATCACACTCGGCTGCAAAAGGCGACTCGCTAAACGATGTTTTTTTAAAAAAGGGAGTGACCACCATGTTGTCGAAAAGCACGGAGGTCCTGAAAGAGGCGTTGGCGCTTCCACCTGCCGAGCGGGCGGAAATCGCCGAGCATCTGTTGTCGAGCCTGGACCCTCCGTCCCGGGAGGCTATAGATGTCCTATGGGCGAAGGAGGCGGAAGAGCGTCTGGATGCCTTTGATCGGGGCGAAATCAAGACGATTTCAGCCAAACAGGTTTTCGAGCAACTGGATAAGAAGTCCTGATGGATGTTCAGTTCCTTGAACCTGCACAGGCGGAGTTTTTGGAGGCCATCGAATACTATAACTCACAAGGGGCTGGGCTTGGCACGAACTTTTCTGAGGAAGTTCAAGCGGCTATCCTCAGAATTATCGAATATCCTGAAGCATGGCCTCTTATCTCAAAGAGAACAAGACGCTGCCGGACCAGGCGTTTTCCATATGGAATCATCTATCAGGTCGGGGGAGATTCTTTGCTTGTAGTTTCCGTAATGCATCTACATCGCGATCCCAAATCATGGAGGACGCGAATTGCAAAACGGCGGCACTGATAACTCCGCTCGCAAAGGCTGGGCGCGATTAAGGAGGTTCCCCGGGACACCCGGAATAGGCGAAAAGTTCGCATGCCTTCCTGGGCTGAGGTGCGGGCTTCCAGCCGCGACCAGCTTTTCAAAGCAGCTCCTTAGGGGCAATCGGCCACACCCCACACCACCAAAAGCCGCTACGGACCGGGGTTGGCCCGGACACCGTGCGTCCGGGCTAACCGGGCGAAGGCGCGAAGGGATAATGGTTTTCGGGTGTTTCCGCAGATCCGCGCCAGGTGTAGGGTGGACGGGTGTGATCACCCCACTTCGCTCCCCCACCGTTGTAACGACACGGGTTTCCGGATGGGCGCCGGCGTAAACAAGCTCGGCGAATGGTGGTCTAAACTCTGGAATATGATAAGATGAAATGCTTGCCTTATGCGGCGCGGTTGCCGATCGATTCGGGTTGAAGTATTCGTTTTGTGGGGCTTTTTATCAGCGATCAGGAGCGAGTCCGAAAGGAGGCCATATGGCGCGGATGGAAGATGATCACGCGGTCGGGGAGGCGCTTAAGATCGGCGCCAGGGTAAGAGAGATCCGCGAAAAACACCGTTTCACCCTGCATGACATGGCCGCCAAGACGGGTTTGAGTAAAGAGGAATTGTCTCAAATAGAGGCCTGCGAGACTACGCCGCCGGTTTCGAGCCTGCTTAAAATCGCCAAAGCCCTGGACGTGGGGATGGGCTGCTTTTTCCAGGAAAAACCGGAAAGCGAGGAAATCGCCCTGACAAGGCTTTCCGAACGGGTCAAAATCTCTCGGCGTCCCCATCACCTGAAGGGCGAGGTCAACTACATCTACGAAGCGCTCGAAACCAGGAAGAGCGATAAACATATGGAGCCTTTCCTGGTTGAATTTCCTGCCCGGGATACCGGTGAGATGGTGTTCGCCAGCCATGAGGGCGAGGAGTTCCTGACCCTTCTGGAAGGTAAACTCGAGTTCCGCACGCACAACCGGGTGGAAGTGCTTGACCCGGGCGACAGCATCTATTTCGTGTCTAATATCGGCCACAGTTTCCGATGTCTTGGGGACCGGAGCGCAAAAGCGATCGTGGTCGTCTGGAGCAAGGTTTAGGCGCCGGGTTTTTTTGGAAGGGAGCGGTCATGCTGGAGATACGCTTTCACGGGCGCGGGGGGCAGGGGGCGGTGGTGGCCACCATTTTGCTCGCAAAAGCCTTCTTTCGCGCCGGCTACCAGGTACAGAGCTTTCCTCTTTTCGGGGTCGAGCGCCGGGGGGCGCCGGTGGAAGCCTACCTGAGGCTGGATACCGAAGAAATCCTCATCAGGACCAACTCCTACACGCCCGACCATGTCGTTGTCCTGGACACCACCCTTCTGGAAGGAATCGATGTCACGCGGGGTCTTAAGCCGATGGGCCGGATCCTGCTCAATTCTCCCGCTCCCCCCGCCGACGTCGCCCGATTTTCCAACTTCCGCCTTGCCTGGGTGGACGCTACCGAGATTGCTCTTCAACTGGGGCTCGGAACGCGCACCCACCCCATAGTCAACACGGCCATGATGGGCGCCTTCGCCCGTATTCTGGGCGCCCCCCCGATGGATGCGGTGGCCGGCGCCATCGAGGAAGAGATGGGGGAAAAACTGGAAATCAATATCGAAGCCGCCCGAAAGGCTTATGAACGGGTAGCGGGGATCACAAAATGAAGGATTTAATTTCCCTGTTCGTCCCTCATTCCTCCAGCACCACCGAAAGCAACAAGACCGGGTCATGGCGATTCCTGCGGCCCCGCTACGACGAAAAAAGGGCCCCCTGCTGCGCGGCCTGCCCGGCCGGAGAGGACATCGCACGCATAGAAATGCTTACGGCCCGGGGGCTTTTCAAGGAGGCGTGGGAAACCATCCTGGAGGAGAACCCCTTTCCCGCGGTGTGCGGTCGGGTGTGCTTCCACCCCTGCGAGACGAAATGCAACCGGCGCGAGTTCGACGAGGGGATCACCATTCATGTGATCGAACGATTCCTGGCCGACACTGCGGCCAGGAACGGGTTCAAACCCCGCCTGAAGCGATTTGAGTCCAGGAACCGAAAAGTAGCCGTCCTGGGCGCCGGCCCCCTCGGGCTGGCCGCGGCCTGGTTTCTTGCCCGCCTGGGTTACGGGTGCGATGTGTTCGAATCGGCGCCCGAACCGGGCGGGGTCCTGCGCTACGCTACCCCGGCCAACAGATTGCCCGTTTCGGTCCTCAATGCCGAAATAGAACAAGTCCGCGGGGCCGGGTTTGCCCTTTACTGCGCAAAACCGCTCACAAAAGCCTTCCTGGAGGAAATCCGGGGGGGATATGACGCCGTTTTTATCGGCTGCGGAAAATCCGGGGGCGAAGGGCTCCCCGTCACGGGTGAAGAGGTGGCTTCCGCGGAGCGGGAGGGGGCCCCGCGGTTGTCCGGTTCGCTGATTGTCCCGGGGCCTCCCGTTATTGTCTACGGCGGAGTTTTTGCCTCACACATAAAGAGCGTGGCCCACGAGGTGGCAACCGGCAAGGAAGCGGCAATCGGATTGGATATACTTTTCCAAAAAGGTCCGGAGGCCGTTTTGCAGGACCTTGAAAGCTGCCGGGTGGGAGACGGTCCCTCGCTTTCCATGGAAATATACATGGGGGGGCCGCGATGTGCGCGAAATCGCCATGTGGTGGCTTTTAGCGAAATCAACATAGATCATTTCCAATTCGCTCCCAAGGTGGCGCAGCCAGGACTGCTCAGGGATGAAAGCGGTGCAACCCCGGCTGAGATAGACCTCAGAATCTCGGCCGGCATGGCTGAAAAAGAGGCGCAGCGATGCTTCAACTGCGGCCTTTGCAATCAATGCGACAACTGCCGCCTCTATTGCCCCGACCTGGCGGTGGTTATCGAAAGCGGTTCCGGCAAACGGCTGATTGACTACGACCATTGCAAGGGGTGCGGCATCTGCGTGGTGGAATGTCCCCGCAACGCCATGAGCCTGGAAAAGAACTGAACATCCACCGCAGAGACGCGAGAGAGCGCTGAGAGTGAGCCATGACAAAGGAAATCACCGGGGCTGCTGAAGTCATCTGGGCTGCTATTGATGTGCACAGGGATACGAAACTCGTTCTTGTTGGGCTGCGCTACGCTTAGCCCAACAGCCTAGCGTGTGCTTGGTGGATGGAAGGTGGCGTTATTGATAAACTTCAACGTCAGAGTCCTGAAGGATGGCATCAGAAGAATTGTCTTGGGTTTAAAGGAATGAGATACTCTCCGCGATCTCTGCGTCTCCGCGGTAGATTTTCTTTTCGACTGGGGGAGCGATGAAAAGGGTCCTGGAAGGAAGCCATTCGGTAGCCGAGGCCGTGCGGTTGGCCAGAGCGGACGTCATAGCCGCTTATCCGATCACGCCGCAGACCCACATTGTGGAGCGGCTTTCCGACTTTTGCGCGGACGGCTCGCTAAAGGCCCGCTATTTGAGAGTTGAGAGCGAACATTCGGCCATGGCCGCCCTGATCGGGGCCTCCAGCGCGGGAGTGCGCACCTTTACGGCCACCTCCTCCCAGGGGCTGGCGCTGATGCACGAGTTGCTCCACTGGGCTTCGGGCGCCAGGCTCCCCATCGTGCTGGCCGAGGTGAACCGGGCCCTGGCCCCCGGTTGGAACATCTGGACGGATCAAACCGACAGTCTGGCCCAGCGCGATACCGGCTGGATTCAGCTCTACTGCGAGACGGGCCAGGAGGTCCTCGACACCACCCTCCAGGCTTTCCGGCTGGCCGAACAGGTCAGCCTGCCCGTCATGGTGGTGCTGGACGCCTTCTATCTATCCCACACCTATGAACCGGTGGACGTTCCCGGCCAGGAAGAAGCGGATCGGTTTCTGCCCGCCTTTAGGCCAAGATTCATGCTCAATACCGAA
Organism: Syntrophobacteraceae bacterium; assembly: GCA_031292195.1. Lineage (GTDB taxonomy): Bacteria > Desulfobacterota > Syntrophobacteria > Syntrophobacterales > Syntrophobacteraceae > SbD1. Next base: position 28,928 of record JARLHP010000141.1, on the reverse strand, counting down.
AAACCGTGCGCTTTCAACCAGATGGCCCCCCCGGACGTCTACATGGAAATGCGCCGCAGCATCCAGGACGGGATGAAGGTGGCCCTGGGCGGTTTTGCGGAAATGGAGGAGGAATTCAGGCGAATCTTCGGGCGAAGTTATGGCGCGGTCGAGGCGATCTCGTGTGAAGATGCCGAAATCATCCTGGTGACATCGGGCACGATTACCAGCACCTGCCGTCAGCTTTTGAAGGAGCTGAGAAGCCGGGGCGAAAAGGCGGGGATTCTCAAGATAAAGCTCTTCAGGCCTTTTCCGGCCGAAAGCATCCGCGGGTATCTCAAAAACGTCCGCAAGGCGGCGGTGATAGACCGCAATTTTTCTTTCGGCTCAGGCGGCATATTCGCCGGGGAAGTAAAGGCCGCGCTCTGCGATCTGCCTGAGCGTCCGGAGGTCTTTAGCTTTATCGCCGGCCTTGGCGGACGCGATGTGACCATAAGCGACCTGGAAAGTATCTACATGCAGACTAAAAGCCAGGACGTCCCGCCGCAGGAGAGCATCTGGGCGGGGCTTCGTCCTCTACCGGTTTACGCGCCGGACCTTAAGGAGTGATGGATGCCACTGGAGGTCCATGATCGAGACTACATGTTTGCCGGTCACGTCGGCTGTCCCGGCTGTGGCGCGGCCATCGCCATGCGGTTTGTTCTCAAAGCCCTGGGCGAAAAGACCGTCATGGTGATTCCTGCGTGCTGCTGGTCGATCATTGCCGGCGCCTATCCGCAGTCGGCGCTGAAGATTCCGGTCCTGCACACCGCTTTCGAGACCGGAGGGGCGGTAGCGAGCGGTGTGCGCGCCGCCCTGGATATTAAAGGCGACACCGAAACCACCGTGGTCACCTGGGCGGGGGACGGGGGAACCTTCGACATCGGTTTCCAGGCTTTGAGCGGGGCCGTGGAGCGAAACGAGGATTTCATATACGTTTGCTACGACAACGAGGCCTACATGAACACCGGAATCCAGCGCAGCTCATCGACCCCCTACGGCGCCTGGACGACCACCACCCCCGGTCGGGACTGGAAGAAGATGCGCAAAAAAAACATCGTCGAGGCCCTGGTGGCCCACCGCATTCCCTATGCGGCTACAGCGAGCATCGCCTTCCCCGAAGACCTATTTCGCAAAGTGGAAAAGGCCAAAGCGATAAAAGGCTCCCGTTTCATCCACATTTTCGCCAGCTGCCCCACCGGTTGGCGCATACCTTCTGAGATATCGGTCAAAATTGCCCGCATGGCCGTTCAGACCAATATTTTTCCGCTCTACGAAGTGGAAGACGGCGTGAGGTACACCATAAATTTTTCCCCGAAAGGGTATCTGGTAAAGGAGTATTTCCGGCTCCAGGGGCGATTCAAGCACCTCACGGAAAAAGACCTGGACCAGATCCAATCCATGGTGGAGGAGGACTGGAAGCTGCTGCTGCACAAGGCCGGGGGGAGTTGAGAGGGAGGCGATGCTGTAATTGCTCTACATGAGATGCACTGCCTGCACGGCGCTCAAAGGACAGGCTTCGATGCAGTCCCAGCATCCCATGCACATATCCTGAAAAACCATGGGCTGTTCGAACCGGCCGTCGATCTGTTTCATAACTTTACGGGGGCATGCGATTGCCGATGGGCAGACCCCTTTTTCCGGACTGCATCCTTTGGGGTCGCACTTCTGATAATCCACCGTGGCGAAGGATTTTTTTGCTTGAGGGCTCATTTTTTCAGCATAACCGGCAGGTCGTTTTGGGTCAAGAACCGCGCGGCGGCGCGGCGCTGCTTGCAGTCGCGGGCTTAACGGGCGCCGGGCTTGGCGCCCCACGGTAAATTTGCTCTCACGCTAAAAACAGGAAAATCCACCACGGAGACACAGGGGCACAGAGAGTTCTTTTTTTTGACCGGCCGGGAGACGACGGCCGGTCAAAAGGGCAGGCCTTCGGCGGATAGGCGGCAGGCACACCGAACCGGCGGCAGGGGCTATCGGATCTCGGTCAATCTCACAGGGCGTTGGCTGTTGAAGAGGGCGGTGGTCAGATGTGTGCACCTTATTAGCGAGGACGAAAATCACCTCTGACCTTTCACGGCTTCTCGTTTTCCTCGCGAGCGGTCCCCTTGATTGGCTGGAGACGGGCAGCCAGGGGCGGCAACCCGGATCAAAGCGTTGGGCGGCCAAAATAGCGGGAGTGCTCTATTTTCGTGCACTTGTTCATAACTACGCACAGGCCCGCCTGTCTTGCCTTTTGAGCCGACTCCTCGTGCTCCAGGCCAAGCTGCATCCATACCGCGCCGGCCCCGATTTGGATGGCCTCATCGACGATGGCCGGGATGGCGTCCACCCGCCGGAAAATATCGACCACATCCACGTGCTCGGGGATCGATTTGAGGTCCGGGTAGCATTTCACCCCCAGGATTTCGCTGCGCGACGGATTTACCCCTATCACCGCAAAGCCTGCCTCGATCAGGTATTTTGCCACCTGGTTGCTCGCGCTGTCCTCTTTGGGCGAAATGCCCACCACGGCTATCGTTTTTGCGCCGCGAAGAAGGGCCTTGACATCGGGTTCTCCGGCAGTGGAGTCTTGTGATTTATATTCCAGGCTCATTTTTTCCCTCTCGTTCGAAAATGTATCTTCAAAAAAGAAAATAGTCAAAAGGCGGCAAGAGTCAAGGGAAGATTGCGGCGTGTCGCCGCGGCCGGGATTGCCAGGCCCAAACTACGGACTTTTCGCGGTTTCCGGGTGTCTCCCGGCCAGAGCTCCAGCGGATCCACGAAGCACACGAAGGAGCCACGAAGGAGCACGAAGCATCAGCCCAAGTTCTGATCTTCTTTAGTGCTCGTTAGTGTGCTTAGGGGATAGAATTTAGAATTCCTCGAAAAGGCGGATTTTACCAGGTTCGGAGGTAAGCCGATTGACATTGAAGAAGGCAAAAGGCAAAAGTACAAAGGCAAAAGGGCGGGAAGGGTTCTCAGGTGACATTCTTTGTGGCGCGGAGTGACGAATGCTGTTTTTATCCGGAGGGGCGGGTCCGTTGCAGGTGGCATTGCTCGCTGTTATGGCCGGTTTGCTGGGGCTCAATCTGATCTTCATACTTATTGTGCTTCGCAGGAATGGGGAGAGCTCTTCGGCTCTCATGGCCCGATTGGAGTCCGTGGAGAAGAACTCGGAGCGACTCGAGCGGGCCCTGCGCGATGAAATCGGACGGAACCGGCAGGAGGCCGCACTGGTGGCCCGGCAGGGCAGGGAGGAAACCGGGGGTGCTTTGAGGTCTTTCGGGGATTCCCTGCAAACCAGCATGACCAATATCGCCCGTCTTCAAAAGCACCAGCTGGAAACCTTTGCCGATTTGCTCCGCAATCTTACCGAATCGAATGAAAATCGGCTGGACGGTCTCCGAAACACGATCGAGGCGAAGTTAAAGCAGATCCAGGAGGAAAACGGACGGCAGCTCGATCAGATGCGGGCGACCGTCGATGAAAAACTGCAGGGGACGCTGGAGAAACGGTTGGGTGAGTCCTTCAAACAGGTTTCCGAAAGACTCGAACAGGTCCACAAAGGGTTGGGGGAGATGCAGGCGCTGGCCACCGGAGTGGGAGACTTGAAGCGGGTGCTTGCAAACGTGAAAACTCGGGGTACATGGGGGGAAATCCAGCTCGGAACGCTTCTCGAACAGATCCTGGCCCCGGAGCAGTATGAAAGAAATGTGCGGACCAATGGAGATTCCAGCGAAGCGGTGGAGTTTGCCATAAAGCTTCCGGGCCGCGATGAGGACGGGTCGGGTGCGGTGTGGCTGCCAATAGACGCGAAATTTCCAACCGCTGACTATCAGAGGCTGGTCGATGCCAGGGAGGCTTGCGACCGGGCGGCCTCCGAGCAGGCCTCAAAAGAGTTGTGCGATACGATAAGGATTTGCGCCAGGACGATCAGCCAAAAATACCTGAACCCTCCGGCTACGACGGATTTCGGGATCATGTTTTTGCCCACCGAGGGCCTCTATGCCGAGGCAATCAGGATGAAAATCGGTACGGCCTGGCTGGTTGAAAGTCTTCAGCGGGAATTCCGGGTCATAGTGGCCGGGCCCACCACCCTGGCGGCGCTCCTTAACAGCCTGCAACTGGGCTTTCGGTCGCTGGCCGTCCAGAAGGGCGCCCGGAGGATCGAAAGACTGCTCGGGGCGGTCAAGACCGAATTCGGTAAATTTGGAACGGTGCTCGAAGGAGTGAAAAAAAAGCTCGACCAGGCCGCGAACACCATGGACGAGGCGGCGAAAAGATCGCGGGCCATAGAGAAAAAACTGGGCGACGTGCACGGGCTTCCGTCGGTGGAAGCACGGGCGCTGATCGGCGAGGGCGAGTTCACGGCCGGGAGCGGGGAGGGCTGATTTAAATGAATGAAAATATTGACATCAGGACGATTTAGCGATATAGCCAGTCGGCTTGATGTGAGAGCACCTTCATTAAGCCTCTGAAAAAACTGTACACCGATAAATGACATTGTACGACCATCCGGCCCGATAAAGATGCGGTTTTGCACGGTCGTGCGCCGTCCGGCGCCTGGTGGTCTTGTCCATTCCCTGGCTCTTCATCAGGTTTGGACCATCCCGGGGCAGTACAGGCATTCGTTTGAAGGTTCGCGTGCTTGCGATCCCGCCGGCTATGCGGGGGTTGCATGGATGAGAATGCGCCCGAATGTGCGTGTGATTTTCATATATTATTCCTAAACCAGCTCAGGAGGATAAGCATGGTTGACGTAGAAACGCAGAGTATTCTGGTGGTCGGAGGCGGCATGACCGGGTTGACGGCCGCCATCGAGGCAGCAGAAGCGGGCCGTGAGGTCTACCTTGTAGAGAAGAATCCTTATCTGGGGGGCCGGGTATCCCAGCTTCATCAGTATTTCCCGAAGCTGTGTCCGCCGTATTGCGGCCTCGAGATCAACTTCCGGAGAATCAAGAACAACAACAGGATTCATGTCTTAACAATGGCGCAGGTGGAATCGGTTTCAGGGCAAAAAGGTTCCTGGGACGCGCGGATAAAGATCGAGCCGCGCTATGTCAATGAAAAGTGCACCACCTGCGGCAAATGCGCGGAGGTGTGCAGTACGGAGATCGACAATCCGTTCAACTACGGGATGGACAAGATCAAGGCGGCCTATCTGCCCCATGATATGGCCTTTCCTTTCCGATATGTGATCGACCCGGCGCTGGCCAAAAGCGCGGAAGGACAGACGGTAAAGGACGCATGCCCCTATGGCGCGATCGATCTGGATATGCAGGCCCAGACCGTGGACCTCAAAGTGGGAGCGGTCGTCTGGGCCACCGGTTGGACCCCCTATGACGCCAAAAGGCTCGACACCCTGGGTTTTGGCGCCTACCCCAACGTGGTTACCAACGTGATGATGGAGCGCCTTGCCGCCGGTAACGGCCCCACCAAGGGAAAGATTCTTCGTCCCTCCGACGGAGAGGCCCCCAAGACGGTGGCCTTCGTTCAGTGCGCCGGTTCGCGCGACGAGAACCACCTGCCGTTTTGTTCCTCGGTTTGCTGCATGGCTTCCATGAAGCAGGCCACCTATGTGCGCGCGCAGTACCCTGATGCCAAGATATACATCTTCTTCATCGACATTCGCGCCATGGACCGGCTGGAGACCTTCTACGCCGATCTGAAAAAAGATGAAAACGTAGTCTTCTTCAAGGGCAAAGTGGCCAAGATCGAACAGGACGGCCCGACGAAGAACCTGGTCCTGAGGGTGGAAAACACCGCCACAGGCAGCCTCAATACCATCAACGTGGACATGGCTGTGCTCGCCACGGGCATGCAGCCCAACACTTCCATTGCGCATCAGCCCACCTTCGCTCAGCGCGACGACTATGGCTTCATCGCCTCTCAGGAAGTGACCCCGGGGTTTTTCTCCGCAGGCTGCACCAGGACCCCGATCAACGTTTCCGAATCTGTTCAGGACGGCACGGCTGCAGCCCTTAAAGCCATCCAATCCATTGTCAGGAGGTAGAGTCTATGGACAAGAAGACTGCTGTATATATCTGTACTGGCTGCGGGATCGGGGAGGCCCTCGACGTCGATCAGCTCAGCACGCTGGCAACATCGGAATGCGGCGCCGCGATTTGCAAGAACCACGCGAGCCTGTGCTCGCCTGAAGGCGTGCAGCTGATAAAAGACGACATCGCGGGCGAGGGCGTAAACACCCTGATTATCGGCGCCTGTTCGCAGCGGGTAATGTACGATGTTTTCAATTTCGAAGGCGCCATCCTTGACCGGGTGAACCTGCGCGAGCAGATAGTGTGGACCCATCCGGCCAAAGACGAAGACACCCAGATGATGGCCGAAGACTATCTGCGTATGAGCGGCGCCAGGATGAAGGCGATGCTCCCGCCCGAACCCTTCAAACCCGAACAGGAACTGTCCAGGGACATCCTGGTGGTGGGCGGCGGCGTGACCGGTATGACGGCGGCGCTCGAAGCGGCCAAGGCCGGCTACAACGCCGTGCTGGTCGAACAGGCCGAAGAACTGGGCGGCTTTCAAAAGAACGTGACCCAAAACGTGGTCTTCCCCTTCAAAGAGGTTCAGGCCAACGAAATTGGCAAGCTGGCCGCCGCAGTCAAAAACCACGAGAAGATCAAGGTCCTGACCGGTTCCAAGCTGGAAAAACTGGCAGGCGGTCCGTGCCTTTTCAACGCCACGATCAAACAGAACGGCTCGACGAGCGAGCACCCGATCGGCGCTGTGGTCCTGGCGGCCGGCTGGAGGCCTTACGACGCCGAGAAGCTCGACCCCAGATTTGGCTACGGCGCTTCCGCCAATGTGGTCACCAACGTTCAGTTCGAGGAACGCGCCAAGTCCGGCGCCGTAACCAGGCCCTCCGACGGCGGTGCGCTGAAGACGGTGGCATTCATTCAATGCGCCGGGCAGCGTGACCCGCAGCATCTTCCTTACTGTTCTTCGATCTGCTGCTTTACGGCCCTCAAACAGGCCATCCAGGTCAAGCAGCAGGATCCGGGTGCGAACGTTTTCGTCTTCTACCAGGAGATGAGGACCCCGGGCCAGGGCGAAGACTTTTTCAGGAAGGCCCAGAACGAGGGTGTCATTTTCGTAAGGGCGCAGACGCCCGAGGTGTTGGCGGGCGGAAGCAAGCTTGCCGTGGAAGCCTTCGACGAGCTTCTGGGAGACAAGATTCTGCTAGACGACGTGGACCTGGTGGTGCTGGCCACCGGCATGGTGCCGGCCACGGCCTTCGGGGCGGATTACAAGGCGAAGCAGTCCGACGAGGACAAAAAGAATGACATGATCGCTTCGGTGGATTCCATCTACGTCTCCGACATCCTCAACCTGGAATATCGCCAGGGTCCGGAGCTTCCGGAACTCAAATACGGCTTCCCGGACTCTCATTTTATTTGCTTCCCCTACGAGAGCCGCAGGACCGGTATCTATCCGGCAGGCCCGGTTCGCCGCCCCATGGGCGTTTCGAGCGCCATCGAAGATGGAACGGGCGCGGCCATGAAGGCCATTCAGTGCGTGGAGCTTACCTCCAACGGCATGGCCGTTCACCCTCGGGCCGGTGACACGAGCTACCCCGAGTTTTTCATGCAGCGCTGCACCCAGTGCAAGCGGTGTACGGAAGAATGCCCGTTCGGGGCCATCAACGAGGACGAAAAGGGAAATCCTCTTCCTCAGCCTACCCGGTGCCGTCGGTGCGGTGTGTGCATGGGTGCCTGTCCGGAGCGCATCATCTCCTTTAAGAACTACTCGGTGGGTATGATCGGCGATATGATCAAGTCGATCAACGTCCCCGACGAATATGACGAAAAGCCCCGAATTCTGGTGTTCTGCTGCGAAAACGACGCCTATCCTACCCTGGATATGGCCGGGCTTCGCCGGATGAACTACAATGCCTGGGTTCGCATCATCCCGCTTCGCTGCCTGGGTTCGATGAACCTGGTGTGGATAGCCGATTCACTCTCCAAGGGCATCGATGGAATCATACTGCTCGGTTGCCGTCACGGGGAAAACTATCAGTGCCACTTCATCAAAGGCAGTGAACTGGCAAACATTCGACTGGGCAAAGTCAAGGAAACTCTTGACCGGCTCGCTTTGGAATCCGACCGCGTACGGTTCGAGGATATCTCCATTACCGATTACCAGAAGGTCCCGGCGATGCTCGATGAGTTCGCGGAAAAACTGGTGGAAATCGGCGCCAACCCGTATAAGGGATTTTAACGCTTAGTCATGCCGGTTTTGAACGCTCAGGAGGTTAATGGATGAGCAACAGGGTTGATCCAAATCTAATAAGAGAGTTGCAGGAATACGGGCTGAAGGACGCCAGCAAGTGCTATAATTGCGGCAACTGTACCGCGATATGCGACCTGTCGACCCCCGAAAACCCGTTTCCCAGAAAAATGGTCCGGTACGTTCAACTGGGGCAAAAGGAAAAGATTCTAAAATCACCCGAGCCCTGGTTGTGTTATTACTGCGGCGACTGCTCGGTCCGGTGCCCGCGCGAAGCGGACCCCGGCGAGACGATGATGGTTTTGCGCAGATATCTTACCTCGCTTTACGACTGGACGGGTTTTTCCAAAAGATTCTACACGTCGGAAAAATTCGAAACGATGGCCGTGGGCGCGATTGGCGCTTTCGTCGGTCTTGGCATGATCATCTGGGCCATAGCCAACTGGTCGATGATCAACTGGCAACACGCCGATGTCAGTTCGGTGTGGTCGACGGAGGGGATCGAAATCGCGGACCTGGTGATGGCGGGAATACTGTCGTTTTTCCTTCTCACCAACCTTTACCGTTGCGTAAAACTGGTCTTGGGCGACTATTTCAAGAAAATACCGCTCAAGATGTATTATGACGAGATGAAGTATCTGCTGGTTCAGTTCGCGACCCAAAAGCAGTTCGACGGCTGCAAGACCAAGGGCAACAGGGCGCGTTGGATCGCGCACCTGGCGATTATGACCGGGTATGCCAGCGTATTCCTGCTGGTGGTAGTCTTTGTAAACGGTCTGCCTTTCATGGGGATCAATTTTCTCAAGTTTCAGCGCGGATGGGAGTCGATGGGGCACGTGCGGGAGATTTCGATCTTTAATCCGCTCAGGCTTATCGGCTACTATTCCTTCTTCGCCCTGATGTATGGAACGAGCTATGTGATCTGGTCGAGGCTGAAGAAGACCCAGCCTCAGTTCAAGAACTCGCACGGCACGGACTGGATGTTTTTGATCCTGCTGCAGGCGACCGCTGTGACCGGAATTTTGATCAACCTTGGACACATCTTCGACTTGCCGTTTTTGACCTACGCCATCTATGTTATTCATATGATGGTGGCCATTCCCATGCTGGTTTTGGAGGTCCCCTTCGCCAAGTGGGCGCATCTGGCCTACCGGCCGGTGGTCCTGATGCTGATGAAGGTAAAGGCAAGATACATCGCCGAAAACGAAAATGCGGAAGGCGCCGCCGAATTGGCGCCGGAAGTTGCCGTTTGATTCAGACCGGCGCATACTTAAAATAAATCAAAAAGCCCATCTCCGGATGGGCTTTTTGATGGTAGTATACTGTTTACCTGAGCCAAGGATTAGTGAAGATGGCAAAAGAACCTCAAACTGTGCACTCTTTTCCCAAAAATCCCCTGGAAGAAGTCCGGTCGTCGATCACTGTTTTCAAGGGAAAGCAGTACGTGGACCTTCGAATCTATTACAAGGGGGACGACGGAGAATATCACCCCTCCAAAAAGGGGCTTACCATATCGGTGGAACTGTTCTCGGAGCTGGAAGCCGGTGTGCAAAAGCTCAAGGAGGCGCTGGAAGAACTATAGATTGGTGAATAGGGGGTATTTACGTATTCACGTGTGTGGATGTGTGGATGGTGTTGGGCTGTGCTGCGCTTAGCCCGACCTGCGGAGATTAGCTCAGCCTGCGCATGGGCAGTGGAGCCCGGGGTTTCATACTTGCGACCGGGGGGAAGTAGCGTACGCACGTCGCCCCGGCAGCCTGTAAGCCGGGGGGGGCCGCGGTGCGTGTCCCTTTTGAAGGATAAAAACCACGGATTCCGGCTCAAGAGCATTGCCGCAATGACGGGGTACTTGACAGCGTCTCTGCTCTGAACAGTTTTTGTTGGGCTGCGCTGCGCTGCGCTTAGCCCAACCTACAGGCTTAGCCCAACCTGCTGACTTTCCTTTCAGGATGCTACCTGCCGAGTTGCCTGCCGGCGCCCGATGATCAGCGTGATGCGGATTTCCTGAAGACGCGCTTTACCTGAACGTTGGAGATGAGGGCCATAAAGTCTTTGCCCTGTTCCAAATCGACCTTTACGGATTCTCCGTCTATTTCCATGTACCGGGACAGCACTTGGATTATGTCGTTTTTGACCGCTTCCATCATATCGGGGGTGATGTCGATCCGGTCGTGCATGAGGACGAACTGCATCCTCCTGCGGGCGACCTGTCCGCTGGCCCCGTCTCCCCAAATGCGCCGCAAAATTCCGAGCATCGGCCCGTCTCCTTTCAGTTCCAGATCAGGCGCTTCATGCGTCCGAAAAGTCCTCGCGAATCACCGTCGAGTGGAATGCTTTCACCGTTCAAGCGCCCGGCTATGCTTCGGAACGCGGCGCCGGCTTTGCTGTTCCGGTCGTGGACCAGAGGGACCCCGCGATTGGTCGACACCACCACATCCTCGCTTTCCGGGACAACTCCCAGAAGGGGAACTGAAAGCAGGGCAATGATATCCTCGGTGGACATCATGTCGCCCCTTTTGACCATTTTGGCGTTGAGCCTGTTGAGGATGAGGTTGATATGCCTTACCAAAGCGGCTTCCAGGAGACCGATCACCCGGTCGGCATCGCGAATGGCCGACACCTCGGGCGTAGTCACGACAATGGCGGTATCCGCGCCGGCAATGGCGTTTTTAAATCCCTGCTCTATGCCCGCCGGACAGTCGATTATGACATAATCGAACTCGGCGGCCAGAGTTGAGCAGAGTTCCTTCATCTGTTCTTCGGTGATGGAATTTTTCTCCCTGGTCTGGGCCGCGGGAATCATGCAAAGGTTTGACAGCTTCCTGTCGCGGATCATGGCCTGTTCTTTGCGACACTTGCCTTCGATGATATCTACCAGGTTGTAGACGATTCGATTTTCCAGGCCCATGACCACATCGAGATTGCGCAGGCCTATATCGGTGTCTATCAGTACGACACTGTACTTCTTTTTGGCCAGTGTCGTTCCAAGGTTGGCAACGGTGGTTGTCTTGCCGACCCCACCCTTGCCGGAAGTGACCACAATTGTTTTACCCGCCATATGTCATCACCTGTAATTTAGAAATCGGTTCCACGGACATCGATGCCCCTTGCCAAATCACTTAATATGTTCTTAGAGACTAACGACCTGAATATTGCCGTTGCGGATCTCGGCCATTTCATACCTGCTGAGGGCAGGCTTTGCCCCACGCGGAGGCACCGCCACGAGATCGGCGATCCTGATCTGGTTGGGCTCGAAGCCCAGCGCCCAAATCCTGGCGCTCTGATCTCCTCCGGCCCCGGCATGAGCAACGCCTCTAAGCTTTCCGAAGATAATGACATCACCCTCGGCAATAATTTCAGCTCCGGGATTGACGTCGCCCAGCACGATACAGTCTGATGGAGACACGACGCGCACGCCTGAGCGGCAGGTATTTCGCACAATCAGCGGCGCGCTGTCATAGCTTTCCCGGTCGTCCGGGGCCGCGGCGCGACTTTTCCTGGGCTCGCCTGCCAGGGCAAACGAGAGATCGTCGCTTAGCCTCACTTCCACCACCCTCACCATGGATTTCTGGTAGAGCATGGCGCAGAGTTCCGAAATCTCGTCGGATCGCATGGGGCTGTTCCTGAGATCCAGGACCATTTGCGCATTGTGAAAAAAATCATGGGACTGGACCAGTCGCTCTGCCAGGAAGGCCATAACGGAATCAAAGGAGGCGTCCCGGGCCGGGATTACGGTGAAGCCGGCGCGGTCGGCTTTAATCAATACAGGCGGCGTTGCGGAAGATGACATAGCTTCTGCCCGATGAACCCGAATATGCCCAGGGGGCATTAAAAGTGTGAAATTATAGTCAGGGCGTAGATGCTGGATAAAACAGCGCGAGATGGTCCCCACCAAGTGCAGAACACTTTACCCCAAGTTGGCGCCCAAGGGCAATAGGCATTCTTTTAGCTGCACCCAATCCCTTACCCGAATGAATCCGGGCGCGGGGTCGGCGCGGTTCCACGGCTGCTCGAAAACCAGGGGCTCGATTCCGGCCTCCTTCAAGTGGATGCAGGTTTCCATCCGGTCTTCCACAAAATAGCGAACTCCCAGTTGATGGAGGATGCCCAGCTTGGATTCAGGGGAGCCGGAGGCTATGACGGTGATTTTGCTGCGAGGAACGTCCGGCAGGATTGAAAACATCCACTGCGCTATGGAGACCGCGCCGGTGCGGGCCGTTATGAACCTGAGGGGCGCGGCGGCGGAAAGTTCGGTAAGCACTTCCGGTGCGCCCGGAACAGGGGGGATCCCTTTGGTGTGTTCTTCGTCCAGAGTAAGGAGTATCAGGTCGTCGATGACCTTTTTTTCCAGGCCCAGGCAGTCATAGAGGTTGTAGCAGAGCATGTCCTGCTTGGAGAGGTTTGTCAGGCCGTATTTTTCGTGGGCCAGCCTGACAAAGACCAACATGGTGTCGGCAACCACTCCGTCGATGTCGAAGGCCAGCGTGCCGGGGTCTATGGGCGGGATGGGGGACCGACTCATTTGTACTCCGATACCCGGCAAGAGGGCGCCGGTTCATCGAATCGGAGCCAAACTTCGTAGACGCCTTCCTCCAGCTTGGAATGCACGGCATAGCCAAGACTGTGGAAAAGTGCGAGCATTGCCCGGTTGGCCGCCAGCACGTAGGCCATAAGGCCGCTTATCCCCTTGGTTCTGGCTATTTCGGAAATATAGTGGACCAGGAACGTCCCGATTCCCTTGTGCTGCCAGTCGGAGCCCACGGCAACGTCGATTTCGGCTAAATTGCTCTTCTGGTCCAGGATGTATCGGGCGATTCCGGCGATCTTCTCCGAGCCCATTTCCCCCGTAACGGCGATAACCGACATTTCGTGCTCGTAATCCAGATTGCACATGGCCTGGATGTTTCTGTGGGGGAAAGCCTTCATGGCCGAGAGGAAGCGAAAATAGATGTCTTCGAAAGGAAGAGTGTAGAAAAACTCCTGAAGCGTGCGCTCATCGGTGGGCCTCACCGGGCGGATATAGAGTTCGTCGTTTGGCGGAAAAACCTGGCGGGTCTCCCACTGGCCCGGATAGAGAGGCTCGAATATGGGCGGAGCTATCTGATCTTCATAGACATAGTGAATGTCTTTGGCCTCGGTCATCAACTGCTCGCGAAAGCGTGGATGGGCGATCCCGATGAGGGCCAGCGCCCGCTCCCGGATGGTTTTACCGTGAAGGTAGGCCACGCCGAATTCGGTGGCCACATACCCGACCGTGCTGCGTGGGCTGACCACTCCGGCCCCGTTGGTCAGGTGGCTCACAATCCTCGATTTGCGCCCGTCGGAGGTGGTCGAGGGCAACACGATAATGGTCTTTCCCTCTTTGGCGCTCGAAGCCGCCTGCATAAAATCGACATAGCCGCCGATTCCGCTGTAGACCGTATGGCCCATGGATTCAGCGCAGATCTGTCCGGTAAGGTCTATTTCCAGTGCGGAATTTATGGCCACCATGCGATGCTGCTGCCGAATCAGGTTGCGGTTGTGGACGTATTCGGTGGGGTAGATTTCCACCTCCGGGTTGTTGTCGACAAAATCGTAGAGCTGCTTGCTCCCCATGCAGAAGGAGGCCACGATTTTTCCCTGATTCAGAGTTTTCTTCAGCCCGGTGACCGCGCCTGACTTGATAAGATGCAGGTGAGCGTCGGTAAGCACCACCGTGTGGATGCCCAGGTCCTTTTTGCCTTCCAGGTAAATCAGCACCCAACTGGGGATCCGTCCCACCCCTGTCTGGATGGTCGATCCGTCCTCTATGAGCGGGGAGATGTACTTGGCGATGCGTTCGGCTACCGCGCTGCGTTCCCTGAAAATGATTTCGGGCAGCGGTTCGTCATGTTCGACACTGTAGTGAATCCGCGAGGAGTGCAGAAAGCTGTCCCCAAGGGTTCTTGGCATTTCTCGATTTATCTGGGCGACCACAATGCTTGCACATTCGACGGCGCACTTGTCCATGCCCACCGATATTCCCATCGAGCAGTAACCGTGTTCGTCGGGAGGGGAGACCTGCACCAGCGCTATATCGAATTTCCATAAAGGGTCTTCTTTGAAAAGACGGGGCAGGGAAGAATAATAAATCGGGATGTAATCGGCCAGGCCTTCATTGACCGCATTCCTTACCCGCGGACCCACATAGAAGGTCTTGAGCCGCGCATTTTCCTGCAGGGGTTTCCAGTCTTCCGGAAGCGAGCCCAAGGAAAGGTTTTGGACTATCTCGATATCGCGATGCCTGGGCAGCAGTTTTATAAGAGAACGCACCAGGTGCTGAGGCTCGCCGCAGGCTGACCCGATATAAAGACGGACCCCGTCGCGCATTATTGTGCGCAGTATATCGAGCTCGTTGCCTTTGCTCTTGCGGACTTTTTCTTTCCATTCCTTCATGGGCTCGAATTCTCCGTGTGGTGGGACCGCCCGCCAGGATTGCCTTGCCCACTCCACGGGCTCTTTGCTGAGTTCGATCTTGTCCCATGGGCGGGGGGTTACTGTACGGAAGCAAAACGCCAGTATATTTTTCTTATAGCATAGAGGACCAAAAAATGGGATTACATTATGGTTGGGAGCAAGGAGCGAGGGGCAAGGAGCAGTGAGCATGAAGGGCGGAGCCTGAAGCAGGGTCTTGTTTTTTTCTCTTCGCTTCCTGCTTCCTGCTCCCTGCTCCTTGCTCCTTGCTCCCCGCTCGGAGATAGTTTAGCATAGCGTCTGCCTTTGATTAGGGAGGAAACCGGTAATGCGCATTGCAATGGCACAAATCGATCCTTTTGTTGGAGACCTTGAAGGCAATACGCTCAAAATATGCGAATTTGTGGAAAGAGCCAAAAAGGCCGGCGCCGAGTTGGTCATTTTTCCTGAATTGTCCATAATGGGGTACCCGCCGCGCGATCTGCTGGACAAGCGCGGTTTCGTATCCGACAGCATCCGTTGCTGGGAGCGCATTGCGAGGGCCGGCAAAGGTGTGGGGGTCATCTTCGGCGCCGTGGCGATCAATGAGGGGCGGGGAAAGCCTTACTTCAATTCGGCGGTTTTTTATGACGACGGCGAACTGAGGTCGATAACCCACAAGATGCTCTTACCTTCCTACGACGTTTTCGATGAGGAGAGATATTTCGAGCCGGGTAAATCAGCCGGTTGGGTCGATTTCAGGGGCAAGCGGATCGGGGTTACGATTTGCGAGGACGCATGGAATGTCCCCGATTATCTTCCCGGTCCCCTCTACGATTTCAACCCGGTCTGTGAACTGGGGAAGATTTCCATCGACCTGCTGGTAAACATTTCCGCCTCACCCTACCATGTGCGCAAGACGGCCCTGGTGGGCGAACTGCTGAAAAAACAGGCGGCCTGCGTCTGCGCCCCGCTGATCTATGTGAACCAGGTGGGAGGCAATGACGAGTTGATTTTTCAGGGCCACAGCATGGTCTGGGATGAAAAAGGCGGACTGTTGGCCACCGGGGCCGATTTCGCCGAAGACCTGATAGTCCTTGACACTGAGGGGAGTGCGCCCCGGTTGCACCCATCGCCGTGCGAGCCTATCTCGGAGGTGATCGGCGCCCTTACACTTGGCCTGCGCGACTATGCCCGAAAGTGCTCCTTTAGCCGGGCGGTGATCGGACTGAGCGGCGGGGTGGATTCGGCGGTGGTGGCCTGCCTGGCCGTGCTGGCCCTGGGGGCGGAAAATGTCCTGGGGGTGGCGATGCCCGGTCCCTATAACGCGCCGGAAAGCCTCACCGACGCGCGTGAGTTGGCCCAAAGGCTGGGTATTGGCTTTGAAGTGGTTCCCATAGGGGAACTGTTTTCCACCTCGCTCAAATCGATGAGCCCCCTATTCGGCGATTTACCCCACGACTTTACCGAGGAAAACCTTCAGGCCCGCCTGAGGGGTATGATTTTGATGTCCATTTCCAACAAGTTTCAAAGGCTTCTCCTTAGCACCGGAAATAAATCGGAGATATCCGTAGGGTATTGTACGCTCTACGGCGACATGAACGGGGGGTTGGCGGTCCTGGGAGATGTTCCCAAAACCATGGTCTACGAGCTTGCCGGCAGGCTCAAGGAAGACCATGGCTGGATCCCGGAGCGCATTCTGACGCGAGCCCCCTCCGCCGAACTCAGGGCAAACCAGACGGACCAGGACACTCTTCCGCCTTACGAGATTCTCGATGCGATTTTGAGCGAATATGTCGAGCAGCGTCTGCCAATCCGGCAGATCGTGGCCAAAGGGTTCGCCTCCGAAACGGTACGGTGGGTGGCCAGGCGGGTTGAACTAAACGAGTATAAACGCTGGCAGGCGCCCCCCATATTGAAAGTAACCACGAAGGCTTTCGGTATCGGCCGGCGCAATCCGATCGCACAGGGTTACGTCGAGACCTGATAAACTTTTCCAGGAGGAGAGACGCGATGAAAAAAATCGAAGCGGTCATCAAGCCGTTCAGGCTGGACGATGTGAAGGAAAAGCTGACCAGTCTGGGGATAAAGGGAATGACAGTGTCCGAGGTAAAGGGGTTCGGGCGCCAGAAGGGCCACACGGAGGTCTACCGGGGCGCTGAGTATGTAGTTGACTTTCTTCCTAAAATAAAACTAGAAATAACGGTTCCCGACTGGCAGGTGGCAGAGATCGTGGCGGCCATCCGAGAAACGGCCAATACGGGTAAAATCGGGGATGGCAAGATTTTCGTCCTGCCCGTCGAGGAGTGCATCCGCATCCGGACGGGCGAGACAGGGGAAAGCGCGCTATAGGCTGATTTTAAACGTGGGGGCGGCGCGGCGCCGTGTGCGAGTAATGCAAAGCTTTTTCTAGTCACGAGTCACGAATCACGAGTCACGAAATATGGCCATCAATCCCAATGCGGTTAGAAAACTGAAAAGCCTGCGTGAGCGCTTCAACCAGGAATGTGGCGGCGATGTTCCCGGGCTGCTCGCGGCGCGGACTTATTCGTCCAATTTGCGGGAGGCGCTTGGAAACGCGCTGGACGGAAACGCTCCTCGTGAGGCTTGGGCGCTGCTGGCCGTGGGCGGCCTGGGCCGCGGCGAACTCAGTTTCGCTTCGGACATGGACCTTCTTTTCCTCTATAAAAAGCGGCTTCCCACGCACCTGTCCGAGTTCATCCATGATCTGGTGTACGCCTTGTGGGACAACGGATTCGAAGTGGGACACGCCACCGCTTCGGTCTCCATGGTCCGCGATATGGTGCAAAACGATTTTTCCATTCTGACAAATTATCTCGAAGCCGGATTCATAGCCGGGGACGCCGAGTTTTTCAGCCAATGGAAGAGCTCTTTTCTCAAATCGTTTGGCAATACCGGAAAGCGGCGGTTTCTCGAGCACCTGACGGCCTACAGGACCGAAAGGCTCAAACAGTACGGCGAGAGCACCTACATACTGGAGCCCAACGTCAAAGACGGGGTGGGCGCCTTGCGGGACCTGCATACCATCCGGTGGGCCGGAATCGTTTACCTCCAGGACTCCTCCTATGAGGCCCTGGTCGGCAACGGCTGGCTGATGGATATCGAAAAGCTCTGGCTCGAACAGTCGTACGATTTCCTGTGGCGGGTGAGGCTCCAGCTCCACCAGTTGGGCGGCAGAAGGCAGGACCGGCTGCTTTTTCCGGAACAGGAACTTATCGCCCAGCGGATGGGCTGCATGGCCGGCGCGGAAGGTTCGGCCGTGGAAGCCTTCATGCGCATCTATTATCGGAACACGTCACGCGTTAAAAGGACGACCTCTTTTTTTCTGGAAAGACTGGGTGAGCCCAAAAGGAAATTTCATGCCTTCCATCTGCGCCGCAAAATTCTGCCCGGGCCGTTTCTTCTGGAAGGCAAGCACCTCCACTTCATGGAGCCGGAGTGGGTGGGAAAAGATCCAGTTTTAGTCATGCGCTTTTTTTGGCAGGCGGCTCGCTCCGGCGCACACTTCCACCATATTTCAGGCAGAATAATCCGGGAAAATTTAGCCGGCTTTCGCGATCAGGAAAGGCGAAATCCGGAGGTCGTGAGCCAGTTTTTCGATATCCTGCTCGATCCGCTCCATTCTTTTGCGGTGCTCAACACCATGCTGGAGACCGGGTTTTTACAGACGTTCATCCCTGAATTCGCAGGCGTGCGCTACAAGGCCCAGGATGACGCTTATCATGTCTATACGGTCGATGAGCATCTTCTGCGCACGGTGAGAGAGTTGCACCTGATCGAAGCCGGAGAGGTGGACGGAGAAGGACCTCTAAAGAGCGGCGCGGAGCTGTTGAGTTCCGGGCAGAGGCGTATTCTTTTTCTGGCCGGGCTCTTGCACGACATCGGGAAAGGGGGTGGGAAGAACCATTCGATCCGCGGCGCGGGCATGGCGGGGGAAATTGCCGCGAGGATGGGAATGGATGAGGAGCAGAAAAACCTGCTCTGTTTTTTGATCGAGCAGCATTTGATTCTTGCCGAAATCGCTCAAAAGCGGGATCTTATGGACGAAAAGCCCGTGGCTCAATGCGCGGTGACCATCAAGGACCGCGGCCGGTTGCTTCTTCTCTACATGCTTACAGTGGCCGACAGCCGCGCCACCGGTACGGATGCATGGAACGCGTGGAAGGCCTCGCTTCTTAGAGAACTTTTCTTTAAAGTCGACAGGCTGCTGCTGCGCCCCGACCTGGAACCGCAAAATACCGAGGCGCAGGCTTCGAAGACCCAGGAAAAAGTTCTCTCGCTTCTGCCCGACCCGGCCGAGAGCGAGATGGTGTCCGAATGGATGGAGAAGCTTTCGTTCCGGTACCTGTTGTCGCAGCAGCCCGCGGATATTCTCACGCACTACGGCATGGAAAAGGAGTTGGCGGGCCGCTCCGTTTCCTGCAGGGCCGAACCGGCCGAAGGCGAGATGTGGCAGATCACGGTCGTAACCCGCGACCGGCCGGGGCTGTTTGCATTGATTACGGGGGTGCTGTGGCTGCGGGGGTTGAATATCCTGTCGGCTGAAATATTCACCCGTGAACCGGGTGTGGCTTGCGATATACTTATGGCGGAAAGAATTCCCGATCCTCTTCACCCCGGCGAGCTGTGGGGCAGGGTGGAAGCTGATCTCGGGCGCGCGCTGGAAAATTCATCGTGGCTGGAGGAAATGCTGGGCGACAGGCGAAGGCCCTCGGTGCTCGAGGCCAAGCGTCTTCCCCGAAAAGACGACAAAGTTATAGTTGACGAGGATGCTTCAGACTTCTACACCCTGATCGAAGTGTACACATGGGATCGGCCCGGCGTGTTGCATGCCATCACCAAGGGGCTCTTCGAGCTGGATTTGAATATCCAGTTGGCAAAGATATCGACTCCCGGGGCGCAGGTGGTCGATATTTTTTACGTTACCGACCTCAGCGGAGAGAAGCTGATGAGCTACGACATGCATGAGAGGGTAAGAGAAAAGCTTCTTGCCTGTCTGGAGTCGGTGTAGAAGTTGCGCAGTGAAACGGGGCAACCCTGGAGGTACATTTTTGTTGCGGGTTATGATGTACTT
This sequence comes from Syntrophobacteraceae bacterium, assembly GCA_031292195.1. GTDB lineage: Bacteria > Desulfobacterota > Syntrophobacteria > Syntrophobacterales > Syntrophobacteraceae > SbD1. The sequence continues at coordinate 9,181 of JARLHP010000141.1, read as the reverse complement.
TTAAACTACATATTCAATTGAATTTTCAGCTAATTGGATGGGCAGCTATTTGGGGAGCCCCGGTTTTTGGCATGGACCCCCGCTCATACGTAACGAAAATGTTTCTTAATTCCAAATTCCAGGTATTGGAAAAAGCTCCGAATCCCAGAATGGAAGCGGAGAAGAAAAAAATAGTTGACGTTGGCAGGCATTTTGCCTAGACATGCCTGACCGGTTTACGGAATGTCCCTATTTTGAGAATTCTCAGGAGGAGAATATGACCCCGAAGGAAGTAGTGGCTTTTGCGAAAGAAAACGGCGCAAAAATAGTAGATTTCAAATTCATGGATTTCATCGGCGTATGGCAGCACTTTTCGGTTCCCATGCATGAATTGGGTGAAGGGGATTTCGAAACCGGCTACGGTTTCGACGGGTCGAGCATCCGTGGCTGGCAGCCGATTCACGCCAGCGACATGCTGATCATTCCGGATCCGGAAACCGCGGTAATGGATCCTTTCATGGCTCATCCGACCCTGTCGCTGATTTGCAACATAGTCGATCCGGTCACGATGGAAAGGTACTCTCGGGACCCCAGGAATATCGCTCAAAAGGCCGAACAATATCTGAAGTTCACCGGGATTGGCGATATGGTCTGGATCGGCCCTGAAGCCGAGTTTTTCATCTTTGACGATGTCCGCTACGACTCTACGGTCAACTCCAGCTACTTCTACGTGGATTCGGTGGAAGGTCAGTGGAACACCGGCAGGGTCGAGAGCCCGAACCTCGGATACAAGCCCCGCTACAAAGAGGGCTATTTCCCCGTGCCTCCCATGGATTCCCAGCAGGATATCCGTTCCGATATGATTCTGACCATGGAGCAGGTGGGTATCGAGACGGAATGTCAGCATCACGAAGTGGCCACAGGCGGCCAGGCGGAAATCGATATGAAGGCCGCCCCGCTGGTAAAAATGGCTGACAATCTTGCATGGTACAAATATGTGCTAAAGAATGTAGCCAGAAAACACGGCAAAACGGTTACTCTCATGCCCAAGCCGCTTTTTGGCGATAACGGCACGGGCATGCACACCCATATAAGCATCTGGAAGGATGGCAATCCTCTTTTCGCCGGCGACAAATACGGCGGACTGAGCCAGATGGCCCTCTGGGCGGCGGGCGGTATTTTGAAGCACGCCCCGGCCCTGTGCGCCATTACCAACCCGACCACCAATTCTTACAAGCGACTGGTGCCCGGGTATGAAGCGCCGGTGAACCTGGCCTATTCGAGCCGCAACCGCAGTGCCAGCATCCGCATCCCCATGTACTCGGCCAATCCCAAGGCAAAGCGCCTCGAGGTTCGTTTCCCCGATCCTTCGTGCAACGGCTACCTTGCTTTCAGCGCCATCCTGATGGCTGCCCTTGACGGCATCGAAAACCGGATCGATCCGGGAGATCCTCTCGATGAGGACATCTACGGCCTGAGCCCGGAAGAACTGGCCAAGGTTCCGTCGACTCCGGGCGCTTTGGACGAAGCCCTGAGGAACCTCGAAAAAGACCACGAGTTCCTGCTCAAGGGCGATGTCTTCACCCAGGACGTCATCGACACCTGGATCGAGTACAAGACCAAGAACGAAGTGGATGTCGTGCGCATGCGCCCGCATCCCATGGAATACAAGCTGTATTTCGATATATAAGTTCGATTGACTTTGGTGTTGAAGTCCTCCCGGCCGGCGAAAATCCCGGCCGGGGGGATTTTTTTATTTCAGGGAGAACGGATCGTGAGGAAGGGAAATATTTACACGGCCGTGCCGCAAAGCTTGCCGGAGGAAATTTTCGAAACTCTGATCGATTCGGGGGCCGTAAGGATCGAACGGATAATTTCCGATTCCAACTGTTCGCCGGAAGGATTCTGGTACGACCAGGAGGAATCGGAATGGGTCATGGTGCTCGAAGGGAGCGCGGGTCTGAGATTCGAGGGAGATGAACAAATCCTTGTCTTGAGGCCGGGGGACTGGGTGGATATCCCGGCGCATTTGAAACATCGGGTGGAATGGACCGAACCCGGCCGCAAGACCGTGTGGTTGGCGGTGTTTTATGGCGCTTAGACTGTGGGCTTATCTCCTTAGCCAGTTCGATACCGGTTTACGTTCAAGCTAAATCTAAAACAAATCCACCACAGAGGCTCAGAGGCACAGAGGGATTCCTTTTTTGACCGGCCGGGAGACGGCGGCCGGTCAAAAGAGCAAGAGCCATAAGTCGGCACTTGAACGCTAAATCGTATGAGAACCATGAAAGCTATGCGGCTGACAACCGCCTGACCCGCAGTTCCCCCCGGCGCTGTTCCGCCAGTTGGAGATCGTATTGGACTTGCTGGTTTAGCCAACTCTCAGGGGTTGTATCGAAAGCAATGGAGAGCCGTATGGCCATCTCCGGGCTTATGCCCGCACGGCCGTTGAGAATGCTTGATAATGTCTTACGACTTACCCCCAAAGCTTCCGCCGCTTCGGTTATTGATAGACCGAGCGGCTCAAGGCACAGCTTCCTTATGATTTCTCCAGGATGGGGAGGGTTATACATCTGCATTTCACACCTCTAGTGATAGTCCTCGTAGTCTACTGACTCGGCATCTTTGCCAACAAAACGAAATGTGACGCGCCAGTTGCCGCTCACTTTCACTGCCCAATCACCGTTTCGCTCACCGCTTAGCTCATGAAGACCCAAACCGGGGAGACTCATGTCCTGAGGACAGCTGGAGGCTTGAAGGCGACCAAGTATAAGGCGCAGCCTTTCCGCATGCTTTGGCTGAATACCTGCTTTGCTCCCATGCGTGAAGAAATGCTCCAGTCCCTTGTGTTTGAATCCTATGATCATGAATGTACTGTAACATGGAGGGTTACGGGCCGCAAGGCCCGGACAAGGAACTCTCTCTGGTTTTTACAGGAGACATGGGCAAACCGGTGACTCATTCCTGCGCCCTCCGTTTGTTTTACGGCGGCGCCTGAACTGGGGGCTTCTCCTTATTCCCTTCGCGTCTTCGCGTGAGAAAAGCAAGCCGCAGCGGACCCGGGCGCCCCCGACACACGGTGTCCGGGGCGCGAACCGCCGGGAGGCGCCCCCACGAACATTTAAAACCAGCTCCTCTTGTCCCCCCTCTAGAACGCCCTGATACCGGTTGGCGTTCAAGACAAATCTAAAGTCCCCTCTTCCCCCCGTTTGAAAAAGGGGAAAGAGCAAGAGCCATAAGTCGGCACTTGAACGCTAAACATATGAAACCATGAAAAGCCCGTGGTTTGGGCTTGGCAATCCCGACTGCGGCGGTGGCCGCCGGTGCGACCGTGACCTTGGCTGAGGCCGATTTCGTAGTATCCGCCTTCAATACACAGCTAACAGTCACAACAGCCGGGTTGGGCGCCTTGGACGGGGCAGTGTAGAGGCCGGACGCCGATACCACGCCGATGGTATTGTTGCCGCCCGCAACGCCGTTTACCCGCCAGGTAACCGAAGTATTGGAGGTTCCTGTAACCGTGGCGGTGAATTGCCGCGTTTTTCCAACCTGCACCGTCGCGCTTGTGGGTGCAATTTTAACGGTTACAGCGGGGAGTTGCGCCAGGACGTAAAGCGTAATCGAATTGCCCGGCAAAACAGCGGTAAACCCGCTGGAGGTCACGGCCAGATTGGGGGCATGCACAACGGCCGAGAGATTGGCTTGACTGTATTGATAAACCGCGGCGCTTCCCTGGGGGGTGAAGTTGGAAAGAGTGACCTTGCTGGAAAGAGCTCCGGCCGTTTTGTTGATTGCCATTATCATGAGGGCGTTGTTCGAGCTGTTTTGGGCCGCATAGACGGAGACCTGGTCCTGGTTGGTGCTGGCGGCCTGTACGTTGATATCGCCAAACGCGCCGCCCGCACCGTTGTAGTTGCGGTACATGCGAAAGGCGAAAGCGCCCGGATCGGTTTGGCCCGGAGGTGACCACAGCGTGGCCAGGTCAAGACCCTCACGGCCGAAAATCCCCAATACGTCGGCTTCGGCCAGCGCACCGTTGATGTTGCCGAGCGCCCCCCAGTTATATTCACTTATGGAGAGTTTTGTGGAGGGGTAGTTCGCACTCACCCACTGCTTCATGCGTGGAATAAGCTGCACCGAGACTCCACCGGATTGCGTCTGTGAAATCCAGCTTTCATCTTTGTATGTGGGGTCCCACAGGGAACGGGTGGAACGTAGTCTGAGGGCCTGGGTGGCGGAGTCCACGTCATCGGACAATGCGACATTGTCTGATGCCGGGTAATAGTGAACGTCGAGGTAATCGAGGATTCGTATCCCGTGGGCCTTCTCGTAGCTCTGCATTTGCTGCAGGTACCACGGCACCAGGTACGTGTTTCCGTGTTTCTGGTAATCGCTTCCCGCCGAACAGCCGTCGAGTGCGGAATAAAGATAGGCGCACCAGCCCCAGACCACCGGGCCGAGCGTCTTGGCCGTCCCGTCGGCGGACTTTATGGCGGGGGCGATCGAAAGAGTGCGCTTCAGCAGTTCATCGTAAGTGGTCGGGGAAGGGTGCACATCCCGATGGGTGCTGTTCCACAACATTGGCTCGTTGTCCAGTTCGTAGAATTCGACCCCGCCGCCGAGTCCATAGCCGAATTTTCCGGTGAGGTGACCGATCCATTGGGTAACAAACGATGAGTCGATCTGTGTGCTGGTGTCCAGAGGGTTATTGCCGGTAACGTTGTGGCCGTTTTTGAGAACGCCGTTTCCGCAATCGGTGTCCCAGGGGTCGGTGCTCATCTGATCGCCGTATTTGGAGGTTTTGTAGCCGCAGTCATAGGGGTGATCGGCGGGGCTGCCGGCCCTCGGGGTCCAACCGAGAAGAGGAACGGTTATGATGCTTTGCGCCCCGTACCCGATGTTCTGCTGGACGAACAGGTCGGAAGCCGAACCGTTTGCAACCGCGCCCCCGGTCGACTCCGGGATATTTTCAAAATACCAGTCGCTGCCCGTATTGAAAACATTGGTTTGCCAGTTGTAGCGCGTGGTGGAATTACCGCCCCAGCGCTGCACGGGAATTTTCAGCGCGGCGCCAAGGGTTGCGCCGGCGAAGTTCATGCCGTAGATATCCGGGCTGATGACGTGCCGGTTCGATCCCGCGTCGATGCTGAGATTCGGTCCCTTGCCCGGAGGCGGGGTCCCCTGGGCGCTAAGGGAGATATCGTCCAGGTAGAATGTGGGCTGGGCGGCGCCGCTCGTATCCTGCCACACTATCCCGCCGATCTGCGCCGGGCCTGCCAGGCTGGAGAGCTTGAGCGTCACCTGCGTCCAGACGCCCGCTTTCATGGAGACCTGGACGGCGTTGTTTGAAAGCAGGTTGTAATTTCCGTCGGCCAGCATCACCCGCACTTGCCGGCTGCCCGAGCTGCCCCCGTTGACCCAGAACTGCAGTGTATCGTATGGACTCGACGAGATCGCCGGGCTTGCCGCCAGGTATAACCCGCCCCACCCGGAAGTGATCGTTGCGGCTATGGAGTGCTTTCCGCTATGGACGGGCGAGGTGGCGGCGAAGTTGTCTGTTACGTCCCACGACCAGTCGGCCCATGCCGAGTTTAGAGCATCACCGTATACGGTCAACGCCGACGAGGCTGTCGAAACGGTGCACGGCACAACGGCGACGGCAATGAGTGCGAGCACCAGCGCCACCTTGAACAAAAACAACGCCCCATCGATTCTTTTTGCCCCTGGTCCCATGACTTGGGTCCTTTCCTTTTCGCTTGCGATTCATTGCCACCAGCAAACATGTGAACCGTGCCACTGCGTACCTGGCCAAAACGATGATCTCCTTCAACCGGTGTTGAGCAAGTCCTGTGCCCTTTGCCGGCAAGAACCGGGGTGCGTTGGTTTTTTTAACCTCGCGGCTTCGAAGTCTCCTTTCTTTTCCGAATTTTAGTGAGACATTTTGCCGGCTGGATGCGGAAAAGATTTCATGCCCGGCGTATTTTGCACGGCAGGTTCTGGATGTTGGGGGTTCCGAATTCCCGCCCCAGCTTTCCTATGGAAGTGAGCATGTTGAAGTTTGACCTGCGCCATTCGAACTGGTCGGCTGCGTCGCTTTCCGGAAACCACCACCCCAGGGCGCCGCTCACCACCCCGGGATGGACTATATCGGTCACCCTGGCTGTCTGAGTAATTTCCCCGTATTTGGTGGAGATGACGACCTGGTCGCCCTCGGCGATCCCATGGGCCTTGGCCGTTTCAGGGTGAATTTCAACGCGTGGCCGGGGGCGTTTCTTACGGAGTGCTTCCACCCAACGGTAGGAGGAGAGAAGATAATAGCGGCTCTTGGCGCTGATAAGAGTCAGCGGATACTCCGGATCGTCTGCTTCGGGAAGCCCGGTAAATTCCGGCAGAGGCTTAAGCTTGAATTTTTCCGCTGTGCTGAGTTTTAACTCCACCTTTCCGGTGGGGGTACGGAAGCCCTTTTCCTGGTACAGCCCGAAAAGATCCGGGCCCTTTAAGGGGCCTCCAGCCGCAAACCCGGCGTAAGACAGTCCGGCGGGTCTTACCACGTCTTCCAGGAATTGCTCGAAGTCGTCGTGCCAGTATTGAGGGTCTGATACCCGTTTGCCCAGTTCGTTCATGATTTTTATGTCCGGCCAGCACTCCGGAGGGGGATCGACGATTTTGGGCCGGGCGAGAATCATGCCGTGTCCAATTCCGTAGTGGCCGATATCGTTCATTTCATACTGGTGGGCGACCGGGAAGACGATATCGGCCAAAGAGGCGGTGGGGGTCATGAAGATTTCCGCCATGGCGATGAAGTCCAGGCTCATGAAGGCTTCATAGGTTAGCTTGCTGTCCGCCCAGGCCACCAGCGGATTTGTGCACATGCCGTAGTAGCCCCTCACGGGATAAGGGGTCCCGTCGAGCACGGCTTTTCGAAAATAGGCCGGAGGAACGGTCATCATTTTCGGGATCGTGCCATGGAAGGCTCCGATCATCTCCTTGCGCTTGTCCGGAATGAGGTCGGCCCGTACGAATTGGCCAAGCCCCAGTATGGCGGGATCGTGCGCGTTTACGTTGCCTCCCGGGACTTCGAGGTTGCCGCAGATGGCCATGAGGCAGACCAGGGACCGTGCCGCGTCGAAGACATTCACGTCGTGCTCGATGCCGTTTCCCCACTGCAGGGCGGCTGGGCGGGCCGTGGCGTAGAGCCTTGCCGCCTTTTGGATCAGATCGGGAGAAACCCGGGTAATACCGGCCACGGTTTGAGGATCGTAGGCTTTGACCTGTCGGGCGAGGTCGGCGAAGCCGTAAGTGTATTTGTCCACGAAGTCGGCATCGTATAGGGAGTCTTCGATAATGACGTGAAGAAAGCCCAAGGCTAGCGCCGGCGCGGTCCCGGGCCTAAGCTGCAGCCACAGATCGGCCTTTTCGGCCAGTTCGGTCCTGCGGGGATCGACCACTATCAGCCCGGCGCCGTCTTTTAGCCGTTCCAAAAGCAGACTGGCGATTTGTCCTTCTTCGCTGGTGGAAAGCAGATTGCTGGCCCACGAAAGGATGAGGCGCGTGGGGTGGTGCAGGTCGGCTACCGGATAGAACCCGCAGGTGTGAATACCGGTAACCTCCCGGGGGGCGTGGCACACGTCCTGCGAGGCGACCACGTTGGGGGAGCCGAAAATATTGGCGAGGCGAATCAGCACGAAATGTTCGAGGCCCTTGGGCATCCCGGCGCCAAAGCCCACCGCCCGCGCGCCGTATTTTTCCCTGATGGCCAGGAGGCCGGCCGCAGTCACATCGAGGGCTTCCTCCCAGGAGATTCGACGCCATTTTCCCTCACCCCGCTTGCCGGCGCGTCTTAGCGGATACCTCAGACGATCGGGGTGATAGAGGCGCTCCGCGGACACTCTGCCTTTGTGGCAGGTGTAGCCTTTGTTCAGATGGCCTTCCGGGTCCCCCTTGACCTGAACGATCTCATTTCCCCGGACGCCAACCAGAAGTGCGCATCCGCCATGATCCATCCGTGCGCAGTGAGTTTTGGCCCATTTGATTTCTTCCGACATATTCTTTGAGTCTCCTCGTCGAGCTTCGTTACGACCGGGAACGCAAGCAGACTCGAAAACCACGGGAGTCTGACATATCCCTGAGAAAGTTGAAGGCGCTTTTCGGTGGGGCGCGGGCTTAAAAAAGGTCGTCGAAGGAAAGCGCCTTGGGTATGCTAAGCAGTTTAGACCAGGTTTCTTCTGTTTTCAAAGAGATTCGGACCGGGCGGAAACGTCTTGTGCGGCGGTGGGACCGCCGGGTCAGGCTTGCAATATTGCTCCATCGTCTGCTTCAGAAAGCGAGTAAACTTGAATATGAAAATCCGCGACTGTGGGTTTATCGGTCCATCGGGTCCGGCCCTTCGCGAGGGGCCGGCGACCACCGTTCAGAAACTGCTGGTCTTTCAGCAGAACGGGAGCGGGGAGAATAAGATCCGGGGCATCCGAACGCATGGCCAAAATCTTTTCGAACTGGGAATCATATCTGTCGAGAGTTCGGTACCCGCCGTTCTCGATGACTCGGGCGAGTACCTGCCCTCCGATTTTCAAGCCGATCTGGTTCTGGATTACCTGAAGCATCCCGACCTCTCGCATGATCTTGCCGTCATGTGTCAAAACAGGGGGATTCCCCTGGTCGCCTCCGGAAAGAAAACGCGCGTGCAGGGCGTCTTCACGCCGATGATCTGTTGCGCGCTCTCCCGAGACCGCCGTCTGGGATGCTACGGAGATCATTTCGGAGCGCCGGAGTTCGCTATCGAAATCGAAGGCGAGAGGATTCAAAAGATCACCGTGTTGCGCGGCGCACCGTGCGGGGCGAGTTGGGAGGCCGCCGCCCGCGTGGCGGGGTTGCCCGTGGAAGAGGCCGCCGTCCGTATGGGGTTGGAAGTCCAGTTCTTTTGCACCGCCGACCCGGCCGGTTGGGACCCGATGTACGGCAAGAGCCCGGTCCATCTGGCTGCGGAGTTCCACCGGGCGGCGCTTTGCAGGGCGATTGAGGCCGGTGACCGGAGCGAAAAGCAAAGAGCGGGATAGGGGTAGCCAGGGCAAGGGTAGCCACCCCATTGAAATGACGAAGGGCAAAAGAGCGGGATAGGGGTAGCCAGGGCAAGGGTAGCCACCCCATTGAAATGACGAAGGGCAAAAGAGCGGGGGTTGATCAGAGATATCTTGATTGATGG
>JARLHP010000016.1 GCA_031292195.1 Syntrophobacteraceae bacterium | reverse complement strand
TGGCCAGAGGCTGTTTGCCATGGAAAGCGGAACGCGGCGGCAATTGACGCTGGCGGATCTGCGTGCCCAAAATAGGGGCTGGATCGTTGAGTTCGAAGAGGTAAGCGGCCGGGAACAGGCGGAGGCATTGACGGGCAGCGAGATCTTTATCGAAAGAGATCGCTTGACGGTCTTGCCCGAGGGTGAATATTATCATTTCCAACTGATCGGGCTTTCGGTGGAGACAAAGGATGGAAGGTCGCTTGGGACCTTGACCGCCGTTTTGGAAACCGGAAGCAATGATGTCTATGTGGTGGAAGGCGGCGGGAAGGAAGTGCTCGTCCCGGCCATCGAAGAGGTCGTAAGCGAGGTGGATCTGCGCAGCGGAAAAATTATCGTGGATTTGCCTGAGGGCCTCGAACCATGATCTTTGAAATCCTGACGATTTTTCCCTCGATGTTTTCTTCCCCCCTGGAAGAAGGCATGGTGGGGAAGGCTCGCGACCGCGGGCTGATCCAGGTTCGGGTCCATAACATACGGGATTTCACCGAGGACAAACATCATATGACCGATGACCGGCCCTTCGGGGGCGGTGAGGGAATGGTGATGAAACCCGAGCCCATTGTCGCGGCCCTTCGCGCCATCGAGGGGAGCGGGCCTGCCGCCAGGAGCATACTGCTCACGCCACAGGGGCGGCTGTTCGACCAGGACATTGCCCGCCGGTTGAGTCTGCTTTCTCGTCTGGTTCTTATCTGCGGCAGATACGAGGGGGTTGACGAGCGGGTGGCGCAATATTTTACCGACGACCAGATATCCATCGGAGACTACGTTCTGACCGGTGGAGAGCTTGGGGCAATGGTGATAGTGGACGCGGTGGCTCGGCTGATCCCCGGGGTGCTGGGCAATGAAGGTTCGGCCTTGGAGGATTCGTTCAGCCGGCCGGTCCTGGAGCATCCCCAGTATACGCGGCCACGGGATTTCGAGGGTATGGGCGTGCCGCCGGTGTTGCTTTGCGGCAACCATGAAACGATTCGCCGCTGGCGGCGCGGGCAGGCGCTGCGCAGGACCAGGACGCGTCGTCCCGACCTTTTCGCCCGTCTGGAACTGAGCCCCGAAGACCGCAGGTTGCTGGAAGAAAACGGCGATGGGTAGGCTTTATCTGGCGCTGGCGCATTATCCCGTCCTTAACAGGGTGGGTGAGACGATCGCCTCGGCGATCACCAATCTCGATCTTCACGATCTGGCGCGCTCTTGTTGCACTTTCGGCGTGCCGGCGTGTTATATCGTTACGCCTCTAAAGGACCAGCAGGGCCTTGCCGGAAGGCTTACGAAGCACTGGATCGAAGGGGTGGGAGGAGAAATCCTGCCCGAAAGGCGTGAGGCGTTAAAGCTTCTGCAGGTGGTGGAAAGCATTCCCGCCGCCATAGAGGACCTGGTCCGAAGGGACGGAAAGCTCCCGGTCCTGTGGGCCACCTCGGCTAAGACTAAAGGAAATGGGCTGGCCCATGCCCGGGCCAGACAACTGCTTGAAAACGAAGACCGGTCTTTTTTGCTTATCCTGGGGACGGGCTGGGGCCTGGCGCCGGAGGTCTTCGATATCGTGGACGCGGTCCTCGAACCGATTGCCGGCGCTAACGGCTACAATCACCTTCCCGTGCGCTCCGCCGCTTCCATTCTGATGGACCGGCTGCTGGGAAGACCGAATTGATGGAGGAATGAATTATGGCTATGAGTATGCTTGAATTGATCGAAAGTGATCACATGCGCTTCGATATCCCGGCCTTCCGGATCGGAGACACGGTCAAGGTGCACGTGAAAATCCGGGAAGGAGACAAGGAGCGCATCCAGGTGTTCGAGGGGGTGGTGATTCGCTACCACAGGGCTAAAATGGGCGCTACCGTAACGGTGCGCAAGGTGTCCTACGGGGTGGGAGTCGAGCGTATCTTCCCCATTCATTCCCCCCAGGTGGAAAAAATAGAGATTTTGCGCAGGGGCCGTGTGCGAAGGTCCCGGCTCTACTATCTGCGAAAAAGAGTCGGCAAGGCGGCCAGAATTCGCGAAAAGCGCGAAGTCAAGGGCTAGGCTGGCGGCTGTTTGCAATAGTCTCTGGTGGGCCCGGCTTGAGCCCGGCCCACCAAAGTTTTATCGTCCTGCCTTGATCAGGTCCGTCATCGCCTTGGGAGGTGAAACCGAGGGGCACAGAAGCTCCCTGACTTCCTCCTGGAATCCTTTCTTATCCAGCGGCTTGTGCGTGCCAAACACTATTTCCAGCCCCGGGTATTCTTCCCCGATCACTTTTTTGTAAAGCTCCGTGAATGGGCACAACGCCGTCATGCAATAGGAAAAATGGAGGGCATCCAGTTTGAATTCCGCCACGGCGCGCACCTTTTTGAGGATCTTTTGGGGCGCGGCTACCGTTGGACATCCCGCACAGTTGATGATGCCGACCAGATCCAGCGGTTCATCCGGCCGATACCTCTCAAAGAACCCCCGCCGCTTTCTCATATCGGCCAGGCAGACCACCGCCGCACAGTTGGTTTCCTGCGAACAATTCGAACATGTGACAATCCCGATACGCGCCATGTGAGCCTCCATTATTTCGTGGCGGCGTGCCGCCGCAGCCGGGATTGCCGGGCCGCAACCCCCGAATTTTCATGGTTTCAGGGTCTCCCGGACCCGGGGAGCTGTTTTTCTCTGAATTTTGTCCGAATTCCCATTTGCAAGTTGCAACCGATATTAGAATATGGCTGGGTCCAATACATCGCCCATTTGGGGGATATCGGTTCTTTTTTCGATTCCGGGAGCCGCAAACGGTAAAGGCAACAAATGCCCACAATTGGTGGGCGGGCTGCCGCGGAGCGGTAAAGCAGCCTCAAGGTTGAGCTAAGCCCTGTAGGTTGGGCTAAGCCCCGTAGGTTGGGCTAAGCCCCGTAGGTTGGGGTGAGCCCTGTAGGTTGGGCTAAGCCCCGTAGGTTGGGCTAAGCCCTGTAGGTTGGGGTGAGCCCTGTAGCAACTGTCTTAGAAGTCAAGAGGCCATGATGTTAATTTGCGCACCAAAAAGTGTCATCTCTCACGATGGCATTGAGAATAGTAAGGAGCTTTCTCATGCAGGCCGTGAGAG
>JARLHP010000140.1 GCA_031292195.1 Syntrophobacteraceae bacterium | reverse complement strand
CACCGGCAGAACCAGAACGCCTATGTGGCTGCCCATCAAAAATTGGATCAGGTTGTCTACGACCGCGCAGAGCACCCCGCTCCCCTTTTTGTTCACCAGCGCCAAGATGAGGACCACCCAGAACACATGGAGCCCGGTAAACAGCTGCGAGAGCACCGGAATGCCGGTGGCCGAGCCCAGCATATGTCCGATATAGCCGAGATAGGTGGAGGCCACGGCCCCCATGCAGGCCAAAACGGCAATGGTCACCAGGTCTTTCGTTCCAAAATAATACTTTGAGGGCAAGGGCATGCTTAATCCATAAACGACGGTTACAGGTTATGTACGACAGTTAAGTAATTTATAGAATACAAACGTCGTTTGTGCAAGCTCTTTTGAGGGGGGCCGTTCCAGGTTTCCAGGCCCAACTGCGGGCCCGAGGTGAAAAGAGGCATCCGGGAAGGCGTGTCACGCGCGTAGGAGTTGTGTTTTGTCCGGAACTGTATCATTTTGCGGGCTGTAAAGAGATCTTGCGAGGGGGAAAGCTGCATCAAAATGCGGCTCTGTGAAAGCTGTCGAATGGAGACGCACGGGTGGGGCATGAAAACGGGGAGAAATGACATGCAGGGACGCATCGTGTTGTTCGCGTTGAGCTTGCTGGGCGTGGGGGCCGGGGTGAGCTTCGTCGTCCAGCAAGCTCTTAATTCGAATCTTCGGGGCTGTCTCGGGTCGGCTTCCTGGGCGGCTTTCGTCAGCTACCTGGGCGGAGTGATCACCATGCTGATCGTTCTTTTGGCCATGCGGGAGCCGTGGCTGAGCGCCGAATCCGTTTCCAGGAGTTCCTGGTGGCTGTGGACGGGTGGTTTTTTCGGCGCCGTCTACATAGTCATTTCCATCATCCTGCTGCCCAGGCTCGGTGCGGCGACGGTCGTGGCGCTGATCGTCACCGGGCAGATGATTTCATCCCTTGTGTTTGACCATTTCGGTATATTGGGGGTCGCCCATCACCCGGTGAGCCTCGTGCGGCTGACGGGGGCGGTGCTGCTGGTGGCGGGGGTGGTCCTGATTCGTTTCTAGTGTCCCGGGTCAAAAGTAAGCTGCCTTGATTTTCGCCACCCCCTCTTGGCGCTTCGCGCCCCGGGTCCTTTGTGACTTGTGGTGGTTTGAGGGTGTAAAGAGGAGGTGAGGGGCTGTGGCGAAAGGATGGGCTGTGGGCTGCGCTGCGCTTAGCCCACCCTACACGGCTGTCTTGATTTTCGCAGGACGGGCAGCGCTTGTGCGCCCATCAATCGTTGGTGGGCAACGCTTCGCTTTTGCCCACCCTACCCCTGAATGCGGGATTTCGATTCCTGGACCGTTCTGTTCCAGGCTTGGGCGGCCATTTGAACCGGGTCCCAGGGGCTGCTGAGTGGCGGTGTGTAGCTTAAATCGAGGTCGCTTAGATCCTCGACACGCATTTCGTTGTATAGGGCCGATGCAATGATATCGATACGCTTTGACACTTCAGAGTCTCGATGCCCGAGGATCTGCGCCCCCAGCAAACGACCGGAACTTCGCGAACCGGTCAGTCGTATCCACAGTTTTTGGGCACCCGGATAGTAGGCTTTATGGTCCCAGGCCTCGAACTCCACCGTAATCGGCTCAAGGCCTGCCGGGAGCGCTTCGGAGTCTCGCAGCCCGGTGCGGGCAACGACCTGATCGAATATTTTAACGGCCTGCGTCCCAAGGGTCCCCTGGAACTCGCGGTTTCCCCCCACCGCGTTTTCTCCTGCCACACGGCCCTGCTTGTGAGCGGTTGTGCCGAGCGGCAGGTAGCTGTTTTGCCGGAAGAGCCGGTGCCAGGTTTCCACACAGTCGCCGGCCGCAAAGATGTCCGGGGCGTTGGTGCGCATAGCGCGATCAACCTTCATGGCCCCCTGCAAGCCTGTTTCAATGCCGGCCGAAAGGGCCAGTTCGGTGCGAGGTCTGGCGCCAACCGCGACCAGAACCATATCCGTCCGGCAGGAAAAGCCTCCGGAGCCATTGACGAGGAGTTGCCCGCCCGCCTCCTTGATGCCGGTGACGGTGATGCCGGTGTTGACCTTCACCCCGCAGGTCTTGAGATTTGCCTCGATTCTTTCTCCCAATTCCTTGTCCACCGTGGTCAAAACGGAGTGCAAAAATTCCACCACCGTTACCTCAATTCCCCGGAGGGTAAGCGCATCGGCCATCTCCATTCCGATGTATCCGGCCCCGACTATGAGGGCGGACCGTGGATGGGTCTCGCTGATAAACTGGCGCATGGCGAATGCCTCCTCCATCCAGCGGAGAACAAATACACCCGGCAGTTCGATTCCTTCGAGGTTCGGCCTGATGGACCGGGCGCCGGTGGCAATCACCAGTCCGTCATAGTGCAGTTTTTGAGGTTGCGTGCCGCGGCCGCTCACCAGTACGGTTTTGCTAACCGGGTCGATGGAGGTCGCCAGGGTATCGAGAAGCAGGCGAACTCCCTCTTTTTCGATATCCAGGGTGGTTCTGTGGGCAAGGCTGCGCCAATCGGGTACTTCACCACTTAGAAAAAAGGGCAGGCCGCAGATACTAAAATTGGGATAGCGGTCTGCAACCACAACCGAGACTTCGGTTGCGGGAGAAAGTTCTTTAGCTCGCAGTGCGGCGCTGATTCCGGCGTCGCTGCCTCCGATAATCACGAGTTTAGGCATGATTTTCTCCTAAAAGGGTCGGATCACAAAATAAAGGCCCAAGGCGGCAATAACGGCCCCCGCGCATTTCCTGAACCATCGGCTTCCTTCATGAAACGAACCGCTTTCGAGAATCTTTCTGACTTTGGCGGTAGAGCTTCCCGCAATCGCAATGGGTATGCAGTGGCCGATGCCGAAAAGCACGATATAGACAACCCCGATCAGGACCCTTTGCTGAATGGTGATGATGGCAAGTATGGGGGCGATGAACCCGAATGTGCAGGAGCCGGAAAGAATTCCATAGGCCAGCCCCAGGACCAGTGCTCCCGCCAGGCCTTTGATTTTGATCCTGCCCATGAGGCTTCCGGAGAGGGAACATTTGGCTATCCCCCACATGTCCAGTGCTATCCATATGAGGATGGCGCCCACCGGAACAGTCCAGTAGGGGCTTACCTCTCCGAGCATGGTACCCAGCAGCGAGCATATGACCCCCAGCAGGGCGATGGTGATAAAAAGCCCGCTGCTGAAGATCACCGCGTAAATGGCGGCCTCTTTGGTCTCGATCGCTTTTTCCTGGCCCGCGACATAGCTCACGATGAGCGGGATGGAGGCGATGTGGCAGGGACTAAGGGCTACGCTTACCACCCCCCAAAGGAGGCAGCCAGCCGCGGCTAAAACAAAACCTCCCTCCATCCAGCCGTTTACGATCGTAAAAATATGATAGAGCAAGATGGTCTCCTTGACTTATGGATATTGGCGAGCTCTATTTGACTCCCATCTCCTGCAGCTTAGAAATGATAGCTTCCTTGAGTAACAGGCCTTCGTGGCGATAGACCTCCTTGCCGCTTTTGTCATAGAAGATTTGGGTGGGGATGACCTTGACGCCGAATTTTTGTCCCGCCTCGGGATTTTTCCAGACATCGATGAAAACAATTTCCGCCTTGCCCTGATATTCTTTTTGAAGCGAGTCCACGATGGAAGACATCATCTTGCAGACCATGCACTTGTTGGCCCCCAGATCCACCATGGTCACCAGGCCTTTGGCGGGGACCTCCGGTGTTGCGGCCGCCCGGCAACCGGCGGGAAGGAAATACAAACCGGCCAGGAAAGCGACTGCGGCAACAATTGGAAGAATCCTCTTCATTTTTTAATTCCTCTTTTTTTCTACATTTTGCAGGTTACATGGCAAACCCCGGCAGGGGTTTCGACGGCATACGGAAAGTACTTGCGTTTGAGCCACAAGGCGACGCTGACCAGGGATATCAAAACCGGGACCTCCACCAGCGGTCCGATGACCGCTGCGAAAGCCTCCCCCGAGTTTAACCCGAAAACGGCCACGGCGACCGCAATGGCCAGTTCGAAGTTGTTCGAAGCGGCGGTAAAGCTGAGGGTGGTCGACTGCTCGTAGGTGGCGCCGGCCTTCATGGAAAGAAAAAAGGTGACGAAGAACATCAGCACGAAATAGATGCAAAGCGGGACAGCCACACGAAACACATCCAGGGGCAACTGAACGATATATTCCCCTTTGAGGGAAAACATCACCAGGATGGTGAAAAGCAGCGCCACAAGCGTGATGGAGCTGATACGGGGGATGAATTGTTCCTCGTACCACTTTTTGCCTTTGGTCTTCAGTCCGATAAACCTGGAAAGCATTCCGCAGAGAAAAGGAATGCCCAGGTAGATGAAAACGGACTGCGCGATTTGTCCGATGGATATGTTGACCACCGCTCCCTTAACGCCAAGCCAGCCCGGCAGAACGGTAATGAAGACATAGGCATAGACTGAAAAGAAAAGAACCTGGAAAATGGAGTTGAAGGCCACGAGCCCGGCGCAGTATTCCGTGTCGCCCGCGGCCAGATCGTTCCAGACGATCACCATGGCGATACACCGGGCGAGGCCTATCAGGATCAGGCCCACCATGTACTCGTGGTGACCGGACAGGAAAACCAGGGCCAGGGCGAACATCAGAACGGGACCGATGATCCAGTTT
>JARLHP010000139.1 GCA_031292195.1 Syntrophobacteraceae bacterium | reverse complement strand
GCCCACCTGTCCGTAAGCGACTTCAAGAATACGGCAACATCGTAATCAGAATCCGCTCGTTCATCACCGCGTGCGCGGGAGCCGAACAACACGACGCGAGCAAGGCGATCACCGTAAAGTTCATCGAGCGCCGCGCGAAAGCGTACAAGGATCGGGTCTGGTGTTTTTCTGTCCATGCACTTCTCCCCCTTCCATCCAGTTTACCCTGTTTGAAGCCGAAACACGAACGAAAACTGTCGTCCCTAATGAAAGGAGATCATTCGTTTCGACTTGATCGCGACGGGAAAAATTCAGACCGCCATCAGTTTACATAAAACCGAATACATGACCTGCGGTACAAACTGGATAGAATGCCGGGATTTATGTGCGGGGTCATAGTCAGTTCGCGACAGCAATTCGCCAACGAAAACAGAGCACAAGGAAGTTCCCACTGTCCAATCTCATTGGAGCACTAAGTAATTATGGAGTTCCAAGGCGTGCTGTCCGCTACATAGCTTTCCGGGTCGCTGTGCGCCGCCGACACGCAAAATAGGTGATTGGAGTTTAGACAGCGGTATGGCAAGCCTTCTCGATCTGCTCGGCCAGCTTCCGCGCTCTTAGGTCACCTTCGACGCGCAAGCTCCGGGTGATGGCAAGGGCGTCCTCGCACGTCGGATCGGGCACGGGGCGGCTGCTCCACAAGGCGGATGCGCCGAACTCCTTGAATGCGTAGCGGTAGAGGCTCACAAAATCGTCCGGTCGGGTTGTTTGTTTCGTTTCCATAATCAACGATTCTACACACTTCCGGCCTTTTGTCCAGTGTTCGGGGTTGCGGACCAGGGGCATTCTGTTCCAACGGAAATTTATTGTGAGCGCGCAAGGTTAAGACTCATTCCGGTCCGATGGCCCCTTCCGCCGTGGTTCGGTGTGCCTGCCGCCTATCCGCCGAAGGCCTGCCCTTTTGATCGGCCATCGTCTCCCGGCAGGTCAAGGGGAGGCTGCGGACAATGTGGCTCAATCACTCAGCATCTCGCAGCGAACGCTTCACAGGGCTTTAAGCGCGAAACAATAAACAATTGCGGAAGCAATGAAAGAGGCGCTACGGGCTCACGCCCAGCCGTGCCTTGATCCGACTCAGGTAGGCTGCACGGTTACGGACATATGCCCGTGCTCCCCCTTACGGCAGTGTGAGGCCGGTTTAACAGAAACTTCCACGTCCCGACCAAGCGTCGTTAAAAAATCCATCAAGCGGCCTACAGACACCGACACGGGGCGGCAGCGCATAAGCGCCGACACTTGCGCCTGTGTGGTGCCAAGCAGTTTTGCGGCCTCGGCTTGGGTCACCCCAAGGTCTTGTAAAAGCCGGTAAATCTCTACCGTGAGCTGGGCTTTCACAAGCTCTTGCTCAGAGTTGGGGAATCCGAGATCGGCAAAAACGTTGCCGCTGCTCTTTTCGTGATCCGTCGTCATGGCTCGATCTTTCTAGTTCTTGCCCATATAAAGGTTTTCAGCTCGTTTCAATCGCTCGCGGATTAAATCCATGTCCTGCTTGGGTGTCACAATCCCGTGCCTCGATTTCTTCTGAAACACATGCAACACATAATCCCTCGTGGCGAACCGAACGGTATAAACGGCGCGGTAGGCGTCGCCCCTGTAGTCCTCGATCAGTTCCAGCACACCCATGCCGCCAAAGCCTTTAAGTGGCTTCGCTTCGGGGGGGCGTTTCGCCCATCTGGACGGCGCTAAGGGCATAACCGAACACGCGTTGAACCGGACGCGGCAAAGCTTTCATGTCCTTTCGGCTTGATGCGATCCACACAAGCTCTTTTATGATTTCATCTCCGCCCATTATTTGAATATACATATTTTTATATAACGGTCAACAAAAATCCTTAAAGCCCTGTAAATCGTTCGCCGCAACACGTTGAACGATTCAGCCGCGTTGTCCGCGCCTTCGAAGAGCGGGGCGGGCAGGCCTCCGCCGCCCTTGGTTTACATAAAACTGAATTTGAATACCTCCGGCCTTTTATGCAGTGTTCGGGGTTGCGGACACCCGCAAACCCCCGCCGTTGCTGCAAGCTCATTCCGTTAGTCTTCTGACATACACGCCTCCCGGCCAGACCTGAACAGTACCAAAGTGTGGTGAGATGGCTAAACGGGACATTTTCTGCTATTATTAAGATTTGAGCGTAATAACGGTAACTGCGGGCAGGGTAACGCCCGATAATGTAAACGTAGACACTTTGAAAAGAGATGTAATTGACACTCCGCCCAATTATCGAAGCCTTCCAACGGGGTTATTTGTCCTTTCTGCGCCGCTTCAGGGTGAGCGATCAGACCTTTTTGTTGATGGTGGCCGTCATAGTGGGGGTTGTCGTCGGCTCGGGCACCTTTCTGTACGCAAATATGCTGGAGTTTTCCCATGCATTTTTTTGGGAAATCCTTCCCGGCTGGATCGGTCACCATAAGGCTTTGGTCATTCTAACCCCATTTGCCGGGGCGCTTCTGCTCTATCCTTTCATAAAGCTTTTTCCCAAAGATGCGGCGAGGGACGGAGTGCCGGCCGCCATGGAGGCCGTGGCGCTGGACAACGGCCGTATACGCTGGTCCAATTCACTTCTCTGCATGGCCATGTCGGCCATCACGCTGGGTTCGGGAGGGTCGGCGGGCAGCGAAGGCCCCATCATACTGATCGGGTCCGCTCTGGCCTCGGGTGTGGGACAATTTCTGAGGGTGTCGGGAAACCGCCTCCGGGTGATCACCGCGTGCGGGGCCGCCGCGGGGCTGGCATCCATTTTCAACGCTCCCATAGCCGGGGTGCTTTTCGCCCTGGAGGTGGTGATGGGCGAGTTCAATGTGCAGTCTTTTAGCCCCATCGTCATTTCCTCGGTCATTGCCACGGCGTTTTCCCGAGCTTTCTTAAGGCATGGGGTGGCTATGCGGGTGCTGCCCTACACCTTGTTTTCCCCGTGGGAAATCGGGTTGTATGCCCTCATGGGGGCAATGGCGGGAGTGGTGTCGGCCGGGCTCATCCGGGCCATGCAGGCAAGCGAGCATTTCTTCTCCCACCGTGTCCGCCTGCCTGCAGCCTTGAAACCCGCATGCGGGGCATTGGTCGTCGGGGTGCTCGGATCCTTCTGCCCCCAGATATTCGGCTTTTCCTATGCGCCCATAACCGCCGCCATCGCCGGTAAATTCGTATTTGCAACCCTGCTGCTCCTTTTGGTATTAAAGATCGCCGCCACGGCCTTTACATTGGGCTCGGGAGGTTCGGGCGGCGTTCTTTGCCCCTCCCTTTTTGTTGGCGCCGTGCTCGGCAGTGGTTGCGGCATCGTCTTCAAGCATTTCTTCCCCCATATTACGGCCGATCCGGGAGGCTATGGTGTGGTCGGGATGGGTGCTGTGCTCGGAGCGGTCGTTCAGTCCCCCATGACGGCTATCATAATGATCTTCGAATTGACCAGCACCTACACGGTGATCCTGCCGCTGATGGCCGCGTGCATCATGGCTTCCCTGGTCCAGAAAAGCCTGATTTCCGGTTCCATCTACACGCTCAGTCTGGCTCGCAGAGGTGTGGACATCAACGCGGGACGCGAGATGGGCATACTCACGAACCTCAAGGTCAGTGAAGTCATGGATCGCCACGCCGCGGTGGTTGGCGAAGCGACCCCCTATGAGGATGTTGTCCGCCGGTGTCTCACCGGAGCATGCAACTATCTCTACCTGGTCGACAAGACGAATGGATTGGAAGGAGTCATATCATTTTCAGACTTGAGAGAGTCTCTTTTGGAGGATGGGCTGAACGGCCTGGTAATTGCCAAGGATCTCGCCAATAATGATGTCGTCACCGTCTCTCCGGATGAATCTCTGGCCTCGTGCCTCAATAAATTCAGTTTCATCGATATAGAGCAGCTTCCCGTAGTGCAAAACGTCAATGGCAAGCGTGAAGTTTTGGGAGTGATCACCCGAAGCCAACTTATGAATGCGTACCGGCAGGAAATGGTGAAGCGCGCACTCATAAGGGACCGGTCCTCCAATCTGCTAAAGGGAAATGCCGGTAAATGACAAATGCGCTTAGGGGTATTTCCGCGCGGACCGGGTCGCATTGGCCGATCCGAATGCGCTGGACTCTTTGCCGTTTTCCAGAGTAGTGCAGCTTCCGCTGCTAGTGAGGTTGCCGGCTCAGGTTATGGCCTTGATTGCCCTGCCTTGTCGGACGGGTGGATCGTGAGCCAGGCACAAAGAGCGCTCAGGAGCGCCAGGCTTGCCGCCACCAGTGTTATTGCGCGAAAACTCGACACGAAAGACTCGGCCAGGGCGAGTTGTAGACTCCGCCTCTGAGCACCGACTCGTGCCGGTACTTCGGCTTCGGCGAGCTTTGGCGCTTCGGCTTGCAGGGCCTGTCGGATTTCGGGCGGGGTCCCCAGTTGAGTGAGGCGCTGGTCGAGCGTCCTGGCGAACACGCCAACCGCAAGCGTCCCCAGGACGGCGACCGCCAACATCCCCGCGATGCGAGCGGCGGCGTTGTTGGTGCCGGAGGCTATACCGGCGTGACTATCCTCCACGGCGCCCATGACGGTAGTGGTCAGGGGCGCCACACTCACCGCCATGCCAAAACCAAGCACCACCATTGCTGGAAAGAAGGTGGTCCAGTAAGAGCCGCCGATTCCGGGCACGGCCAACAGGGCGAACCCGGCTGAGGCGATGAGAGGACCGATGATCAGGGGGCGACGTGCCCCGTAGCGATCGATCAGAGCACCGGACCAGCGGGACAGCCCGCCCATGATCAGGCTGAACGGTAAGAAGGCCGCGCCGGCAAGAGTGGCGGGATAGTGTTGAATCCGAACCAGGTCGAAAGGCACGAAGAACAGCGCGCCGCCAAGCGCGAAGTATAGAAGAATCGTCATGGTATTGGCCCCGCTGAAGGTCCCGGACCTGAAGAGACCAAGCGGCATCATGGGCGAGACTGTGTGCGCTTCCCACCACAGGAATATGCCCAGCAGCGACACTCCGGCAAGAAGGCAGACCGACACCAGCGGGTACATCCAGCCGGCGCCGGATGCGGAGGTCAATCCATAAGCGATCGCCCCCAGCCCCGCAGTCGCCAGAAGAGCGCCCGGCCAGTCTAAAGCCGCCTTTTCAGATTCACTCCGGCCTTCCGGAACATGCCGGAAAGTCAGAAAAAGGAGAACCGAAGCGATCGGCACGTTGACGAAGAAAATGGCGCGCCACGACCATGTGTCGACCAGCCAGCCGCCAAGCACCGGGCCAAGCGCGGTGGTTAGCGCGGAAGCGCCGGCCCAGGAGCCGATTGCCCGGCCGCGCTCCCGCTCGGGAAAGGCCCCACTCACGATGGCCAGACTGCTCGGGATAAGCAGTGCGCCCCCAACGCCCTGGATCGCGCGAGCCGTAATGAGTGCTGTCGCCCCGGGGGCCAGACCGCAGGCGATGGAGGCCGCGGTGAACAGGACCGCTCCGGCGGCGAACACGCGCCTTCGGCCGAAACGATCGCCGGCGGAGCCCCCCAGCAGAACCAGGGACCCCAGCATGAGCATGTACGCATTCACGATCCATTGGGCACGCGAAAGGGGCAGGGCCAGATCGGCCTGTATTGCCGGCAGTGCCACATTGACCACCGAGGTGTCGATAAAGGCCATGCTTGAGCCGAGAATGGCCGCGGCCAGGACCCACCGCTTTGAGCCTTCCGGGCACCTGAGGGGCCGGGCAGCGGCCCGGATTACCCCTTCATCACAGGCTGGTACGGTTGGGCCGATCATGGGATTTTTCCTCCCCGCCAAACCGGGTATTGCCGCTTCCCCAATGACTCTCCATGCCGTTGGAAGCGTGAGACGCATGAGCATGGGATGCCCCCCGGATTTCGCCGATTCACCTATCTCTTCTGGAAATCCACGAAGCCCTGCGCATGTGTTTCCCTAGTAATGTATTCATCATTGTTCGGTTTTTGAGCCGCGGTGTGGATTACACCGTCCCGTGGCATGGATTTACCCGACCGGGGTGGCCAGGACACACAGTGTCCGGGGCGCGAAGCGCCGGGAGGGGCAGTCGGGAGCTCTTTAAATCAGTTTCTCACGTCGCCCCGGGACACCCGGAAACCAAAAAAAGTCCGTGGTTTGGGCTTGGCAATCCCGGCTGCGGCGGCACGTCGCCCCGACTGCGGCGGCACGCCGCCATCAGGCTAGAAAGTCCTTACGCTTCTCGGCAAATGTCCGCCTGAACTCCGCCGACCTGAGGCGCTCCCTGATGAGATCGTCTTCCAGCGCCAAACTGCGCTTTAGCTCCTTGACGTCGCACTTGAACAACTTGCGGAGGCCAAGCAGGGTGGAGGAGAGATGAGGCTGTTTTCCGGACACGAACTCCATCGTCTCTTCCTCCAGCTTCGAGGCGGGAACGATTTTGTCCACCACCCCCAATCGCAGGGCGTCTTCGGCGGAAAAACTCTTCCACTGGAGCACTTCAGTGGCTTTCCGAACCCCGAGAAGGCGCGGCAAAAAATAGCCGCTTCCTTTGGTGATCAGTCCGATATCCAGGTTGAGGTTCTCAAATACGGTGTCTTCCGCAACGATACGGTAGTCATAAGCCAATCCGGTATTCAAATAGAACAGGGAGATGGTCCCCTGCCCGGCGAAAACCATCATGCAATTGAGCGTCGATAATGTCAGGATGAATTGGTTAACCACATTCAAAAAGCGGTCCAGATCAAAGCTTTCCCGGCCGCCCGAAAGTACTTCCGAAAGAAAACGGCTGTGCTCGGCGCACGCACTTTGCTCGGAACGGGCAAACATCACCAAAGCTTTGCAAGCCTTGCTCGCGAGAACGGAATTCATATAATCGTACAACGAGAAAATGTCGTCGAGGTTGCGAGTTACATGGAGGATATGTTGCTTCTCGCGAATCACCAGGATTCCATTCTCAAGAGAAGATGAAAACTGTTCGTTGTCCGTAGTGAGCACGTTGTGAGTTTTCATTGCCTGCTCCAGTATTCTTGAGACTTTTGAAGACGCCCGTAAGCTTGGTCGCCGGCCAAAGTAACAGACCAGCTTCCGCGATGTCCATGTCGAGATTCAATTTTATCACGAAAAGCTTTCCTGTTTGGTCCCAAAATCCGCAAAACGATACGATTGCTCCATCCAATACGCAAGGGATATCTGCGTGGAGTTTAACCGGCCGCGGTCCAGCGCCCGCTAACGCCGCTCAGTTCTTCGAGCTTGCTCGACAGGAGGGGCGGCCACCAGGACACAGGAGAACCTGCCTTCTTGATTTCTGAGCCTTGCGTTGGAACGAGATTGACCCACCAGACGCCGCCCCTTTCCGGATCCCATTTTGGGATTCCATTACTCAATGTCACATCCCGGATTGGGAAAGTGCCGGGATCGCTGGGGTAGGGCGGAGCCCCACAAAACGTCCGCCATAATATTGCAAAGGGTGCGGGTCACTCTTACCTTCTTTATGTCTTTCCGCTATCTTACCGTATAGGACCGTTAATATGGGTCTTTGCGAATCCTTCCAGCGATGAGGAATCAATAGACTATCGATATATCTGTTTGTGATTGGAGAATACCTCGGGAGAGCTTGAAGACTGAAAGGAGGTTTTGTGATGAACTTAGTTCCCTGGAAATCAACTCGAGAACTGACTTCCATGCGAAGGGAAATGGAGAGACTTTGGGACCGGTTCTTTAGTGAAACACACCTTGCCAACCCCTTTCTCGAAGAATGGCAACCCAAGGCGGACATAACAGAGACCAAGGATGCCATTGTGGTCAAAGCGGAACTCCCCGGCATGGAACCTAAAGACATTGACGTCACGATATCGGGAGATATCCTGACCATCAAGGGCGAGAAGGAAAAAGAGGAAGAGAAAAAAATCGAGAAGTATCATTATACCGAAAGGTATCGTGGTTCTTTTGAACGCTCTTTCCGTATGCCTGCTGAGATTCAGCCGGATAAGATTGAGGCATCTTTTGATAAAGGCATCCTGACAGTGACTCTTGCAAAGACAGCGGAAGCCAGGGTCAAAGAGATCAAGGTGGAAGTAAAATAATTTTGCAAGCTCTTTTGTCCGGCCTCTGCCCGCGGATGATGTCTGGTTCCGGGTGAAAGATCCGGTCTCGGCTGCGCCGGATACAAACACAAAAATTAACCTTCAGACTGAAAGCGAAGTGCTTTCGGAAACGAGTGTACATTGGAAACCACGAAAAGCCCGCGGCCCGGGCATGGTGGGCCCGGCAGCGGCGGCACGCCGCCGTGGCCGCCTCTTCCGATCGAGGAATGGCAAGATACCTGCACCACCCTCCACCTGTGGATGCAGGTAGTGGGTAAAATCCGGCTCAAGCTCTCCCCCATGACCAATCACTGGTGGCAGGTGCCCTTCTATGTCACATCTCGCGGTCTTACCACTTCGCCAATCCCTTACCAAATGCGCACATTCGAGATGAACTTTGATTTTGTAGATCACCGTATGCACCTTGAGACTAATGACGGACAAAAGCGCTCCATCGATTTAAAGCCCCGCCCGGTAGCTGATTTTTACACCGAAACCCTTGGTGCTCTCCGATCTCTGGGTATTGGGCTGGTCATCTGGACAAAGCCGGTGGAAGTGGAGGAGAGAATCCCTTTCGAGCAGGACCACACGCACGCTTCTTATGATCCGGAGTATGCCAACAGGTGGTGGCGCGCCCTCGTGCAGGTGGACAGAGTTTTTAAGGATTTTCGTTCCCGATTTATCGGGAAAGCGAGTCCGGTGCACCTCTTCTGGGGAGCTTTTGATATAGCCGTAACCCGATTCTCCGGGCGAAAGGCCCCGGAGCATCCCGGAGTTCCCAATGTCGGCCATTCCGTTATGGTCGAGGCCTACTCGCATGAAGTCAGCAGTTGCGGGTTCTGGCCGGGAGCCGGCCTGGGAATGCCGGCCTTTTATTCCTATGCCTACCCGGAGCCGGAGGCCTTCCGCACCTGTCGTGTGAAACCCGGTGAAGCTTACTATGACGAACAGCTACGGGAATTCCTGCTCCCCTATGATGTGGTGCGTACCGCCAAGAATCCGGACGAAGTGCTCCTGGCCTTTCTCCAAAGCACCTATGAAGCGGCGGCAAAGCTGGCGCTCTGGGACCGGAATGGACTGGAGCGCTCCGGTCCTTGACCGGACTTGTCACGAATAAAAGGGGTTCAGGAAAACAGGCCATCCATGATTGAGTTAAGAGGCGTCTCCAAGACTTACTCTTCCACGGTCGAAGCCGTTCAGTCCTTCAATCTGAAGATCGAACCAGGTCAAACGACCGTGCTGATCGGCCCGAGCGGCAGCGGAAAGTCTACCCTTCTGCGGCTCATTATCGGCCTTGTTCGTCCGGAAAGAGGCCACGTCTATTTTTACGGTACCGAAGTACTGCCTCACACCGCTCTTTCGCTCCGAAAAAAAATGGGATACGTGATTCAGGAAGGAGGGCTTTTCCCGCATCTTAGCGTTCGCGGTAATGTGACGCTCATGGCTCGCTATCATAAATGGGAGGGCGCGAAGGTGGATAAGAGGCTCCATGAGTTGGCGGACATTACACGATTTCCTCTCGATGGACTCGACCGCTTTCCCGCGCAACTCTCGGGCGGGCAGCGACAGCGGGTCGGGCTGATGCGCGCCCTGATGCTGGACCCCCATGTGCTCCTGCTCGATGAGCCGCTCGGGGCGCTCGACCCGATGATCCGTGCGGAACTGCAGGAGGACTTGAAGCGAATCTTTCAAACACTGAACAAAACCGTTATCTTGGTCACCCATGACATGGGGGAGGCGGCCTTCTTCGGGGAGTTGATCGTCCTTCTCCACAAGGGGCGGATCATACAAACAGGTACTCTCAAGGAACTTCTGCAAAGCCCGGCGGAACCTTTTGTCTCGCACTTTATAAACGCTCGTCGCACTCTCCTCTTTGACGTGATGGGATAAAACACGGTGAAATACGCCCTTCCTCTACTAGCGCTTCTATCCCTTCTCGCCGTGGAGATGGGAGCGCCGCCGCCGGCATTGGGCTCATCCCCCGAGGTCGTAATAGGTTCCAAAACGTTTATCGAATCGGTACTGCTGGCAGAGATGGCCGCGCTGATCGCCCGGAGTGCGGGGGCCAGGGTCGTCGACCGCAAGGGGCTGGGAGGCACGCGCGTACTCTGGGATGCGCTGTTGAAGGGCGATATCGACCTCTATCCGGAATATACCGGCACGATAAGCCAGGAGATCTTTGCCGGTAAAGGAATCCACGGCGAAAAAGCCATACGGGCGGCCCTGGGCCGATTGGGCATCCGAATGACTCCCTCCCTGGGTTTTACGGATAACTATGCCCTGGGGATGAAGAGGCAAACCTGCAAAAAACTCGGACTCTTTCGAATCTCGGACCTGCGCGGCCATCCCGGGTTGATTTTCGGGTTCAGCAGCGAATTCATGAACCGGGAGGACGGCTGGCCCGGACTGCGCGACCGCTACGACCTCCCGCAGAAAAATGTGTTCGGCATGGAACACGACCTCGCCTATCGGGGACTCGCGTCCGGTTCTATCGACGCCACGGATGTTTATACCACGGATGCCGAGATTGCCTATTACGACCTGTGTACCCTCGAAGATGACCTCCATTATTTTCCTGCCTACAAGGCGGTCTTTCTCTATCGAAGGGAGCTGGAAAAGCGTGCGCCCCGGTTTATTGCCGCACTGGAAAGTCTCGATGGCAAAATTTCCGCACCCGAAATGATCGAGCTAAACGAACTTGCCAAGTTCAAAAAAGCGCCGGAAATCGGCATCGCGGCCCGTTTTCTGGCCAAACGTCTCTCCATTGAATCCCGCGTGCGCGTGGAGACCGTGGCCCAACGGGTTTGGAAGTATACAAAAGAGCATCTCTACCTGGTTTCGATTTCCCTGTGCGCCGCCATCCTGGTGTCTTTACCCCTGGGCATCATAGCCGAAAAATGGCGGTACCCGGGACAGGTGATTTTGGCCGTGGTCGGCATCATCCAGACCATTCCCGCCATGGCCCTTCTGGTCTTTATGATCCCGCTTCTGGGAATCGGCGGTCTGCCGGCCATTGCCGCGCTGTTTCTCTACAGCCTCCTTCCGATTGTTAGAAACACCTACGCGGGACTTCATGAAGTTCCACGGGATATTCGGGAATCGGCCGAAGCCCTTGGTCTGCCACCGGGAGCAAGACTCATGCTGGTCGAACTCCCCATGGCCTCCGGAATTATTTTGAACGGGATTAAGACCTCGGCCGTGATCAACGTGGGAACGGCCACCTTGGGCGCACTGATCGGAGCGGGCGGCTACGGACAGCCCATTCTTACCGGAATCCGCCTGGACGACCTGGGACTGATCCTCCAGGGCGCGGTGCCCGCCGCGTTTCTGGCCCTCCTGGTGCAGGCCCTGTTCGGCCTGGCGGAGTTTCTCCTAATCCCCAAGGGCCTGAGGCTCAAGGCGACAAGGTGAAGGGAGAAAACAGCCGACGGGCGAGGCGCGGGACGGCCTTCGGTTCATTCCGAGTGCGGTCCCACCCGTTCCACCCACTCGGCCCGCCATTGCGGGGCCTGAAAGGGTTCGCCGAAGTACTGCGTCTCATGAACCACCTTGCCGTTTCTAAATTCCATGATGCTTACGGTGAAAAACGAGCGGTCCCGGTACGTGATGGTGAACTCGGAGACCCAAAGATCGCCCCGTCCCAGAATCCGAATCACGCCAAAACCGGAAGGTTTGTCAGGATGATGGGCGCGAAGCCCCTGGATATTGCGACGTCCACGGATGTGCTCGCCCGATTGAGGGTAGTCGAGCAGGGCGTCGTCGTCATAAATATTGTGTTCCTCTTCCAGGTCCGCGGCTGCGGACGCGGCCCAGTGGCGCTCAATCGCGCTCCGGATATTTTGATCTTCCATCGTCCTTTTCCTTTCGTCCACTGCTTTCACTTCACCGGCTTCACATCTTCCATGAGGGAGAAAAATCCTTCGGCCAGCGTCGGGTGAATGTAGATCGCCTCCTTAAGGAGTGTGTAAGGCTGGTTGGCGAGCATGAGCGCAACCAGTATCTGGACCAGTTCACCCGCTTCCGGGCATAGAAGGGAGGCGCCCAGGATATGATCGTTCGTCGCATCCACCACAATCTTCATAAGCCCGGCGGTCTCGTCGCGTTCGAGAGCTCGAGCCACGCCGGTCATCGGAATTTTGCCGATCTTGAGCTGGTAGCCTTTAGCTCTTGCTTCTTTTTCCGTCATGCCTGTGCAGCCAAGCTGGGGATCGGTGAACACGCAATAAGGAACAATCCGATTGTCCACCGAAAGCCCCCGGCCTTTGACCAGGTTGCCGTAAACGATCTGGAAATCGTTATAGGAGATGTGGGTGAAGGCAGGCCCGCCCTTTACGTCCCCCAGTGCCCAGATGCCGGGCACATTCGTCTCCAGGCGGCCATTGACCTTGATGAAGCCCTTTTTATCGATTTCAATTCCCGCCTTGTCTACACCCAGATCGTCGCTGTTGGGCAACCGGCCCGTGGCGACCAGGATGTTCGACCCGGTAACAGTGGACAGGCCTTGATTTCCTTCGACGGTCAGTATGATCGAGCCCTCCTTCTTTTCTATGGCCGTTGTCCGGGCGCCCAGCAGAAAGTCCACTCCCTCCGTCGCAAGAGCTTTCTGAAGCTCGGCCGCCACCTCCGGGTCTTCCCTCGGCAGGATCTGCTCACTGTTGTGGATTACCGTAACCCGGCTGCCGAAGCGGCGGAACATCTGGCCAAACTCCAACCCCACGTAACCGCCTCCAAGAACAACCAGGTGGGCCGGGAGCCGGGTTAATCCCATAATGCTTTCGTTGGTCAGGTAGTCGACCCTGTCCAGGCCCGGAATGGTTGGAATGAGGGGACGGGCGCCGGTGTCGATGAAGATTTTTTCGCTCTCCAGCAGATGCTCTCCCACTTCAAGCCGGTGCGGGCTCACGAATCGGGCCTGTCCGCGATATAGACGCAGGTTGGGACGCCTGTCGACTTGTCTTTGCAGGCCGTCACGAAAGCTCTGGACGATGTGATCCTTTTGCCGGACGATGCTTTCCAGGTCTACGTCGATCTGTCCGGAGCGCACGCCCCATCGTGCGGCGTGGCGTGCATAGTGAGCCACCTGCGCTCTGTGGACCATGGTTTTCGTGGGCGTACACCCCGTGTTGATGCAGGTGCCGCCGAGGTGGGCTCTTTCGAGCAGGGCCACGGTCCAACCGAGGTCGGCCAGTTCACGGGACAGCGGATTCCCGGCTTGCCCCGAGCCAATGATGATGGCATCGTATTTCACCTGCACCTCCTTCCGGGCGCCCTCTGTTGCTCGTTTCGTTGGATGTCCCCGGCTTCCAGTTCAACCAGGGAAAACCAGCCCCTTGGATCTGTAATCCACCTGGAGACCGACAACCCGGCCCGCTGGAAAAGGCTTTGGGCCCTCTGGCGGCTGAACTTCGTACTGATCTCGGTGTGAATGGTTTCCCCTTTGTTCATTTCCACACACAGCCCCAACTCTTCGATGCGGGCCTTGATGTTGCGCCTGGCCCGAAGGTGCATCTCCACGCATTCGTTTTCCGTGTTGAAGAACGCCAGGTGTTCGAAATCTTCCGGGTCGAAGTCCGCCCCCAACTCCCGGTCGATGTGCACCAGGATGTTCCGGTTGAAATCGCAGGTGATGCCTTGCCTGTCGTTGTAGGCCGCCTCGATGATCTCGATGGGTTTGAGCATATCCAGCCCGAGCAGAAAGCGGTCGTCGCCATTCATGATCGCCCGGACGCTTCTCAAAAAATTGAGCGCCTCCCCGTCCGTAAAATTGCCGATGGTGCTGCCGAAAAAAGCGAGAAGCTTTTTGCCGCGGGGCAAAACCCCCAGATGCTGCGTGAAATCGGCCAAAAGCCCCAGGATGGTGAGATTTTCATAGTCGTCTAGAAGTTCCCGGGCGGATTCGAGCAGGCAGCTCCGGCTGATTTCGACCGGAACATACCGGACGGGCCCCAGCCGGGGATGAAGCATCCCGTCGAGCAGTTTTCGGATCTTCTGATTGGAGCCGCTGCCCAGCTCTATCAGGTCTCCGCCTTCCTCCAGGAAAAATTGCACGATCTCGGCGGCCGAACTCTCCAGGATCGACAACTCGGTCCTGGTGGGATAGTACTCGGGAGTCATGCAAATCCGATCGAAAAGCCGGGAACCGCGAGCGTCGTAGAAGTACTTGGCCGGAATGCGCTTCTGTCTTTTGGTCATTCCCTCCCGGATATCCTCGCGCATCTTCTCCCGGTGATCTCCGTTCAGGTAATTCACTATCTGCAGGTTTGCCTTCCGGACGGAACTCTTACCCATACTCGCGGGTCCGATTTCACACCGGTTCGAAACGGGTCCATTCATAGGGTGTCCTTTCATTTTCCTTTCGCAACAAGGGCGGCCCGACCTATCTGCAGGGCACGAAACGAACGGTTGTCATCGACTCGCGGATCACTTCCTCCATCCGCGCGAGCGTCTGGTCGATCTGCGTTTCCGTGGTGCCTGCGCCAAGGGAGATACGCAGGGCGCAGTGAGCCTCTTCCTCCGATAAGCCCATGTTCAAGAGGGCATGGGAAGGTTTGGGAGAACCCGCCCGGCAGGCGGACCCCGAGGAGAGGAAAACGGATTTCCGGTCCAGGGCCAGCACCATCGCCTCTCCCCGGATCCCCGGCAGGGAGACGTTAAGAGTGTTGGGGAGCCTGTATTCCGGGTGTCCGTTTAGCTTTGCCTCCGGAATTAGACGCCGAATGCCTTCCCACAGCCGGTCCCTCAGGAGGCGAACCCGCTGGTTCATGTCGGGGATACGCTCCTCGGCCAGCTCCGCCGCTTTCCCCACTCCGGCGATGCCCGCCGTGTTCTCCGTTCCGGCCCGCAGCCCCCCTTCCTGCCCGCCGCCATGAAGCAGGGGCTCCAGTTCGATCCCTTTCCGGATATACAGGGCGCCCACACCCTTGGGCCCGTGAAACTTGTGGCCGGAAAGAGTTAAAAAATCGACGCCCAGCGTTTCCACATCGAGAGGGACCTTTCCGGCGGCCTGGACGGCGTCGGTATGGAAAAGCACCCCCCGGCGCTGAGCGATCCCGGCAAGTTCCGCGATGGGCTGAAGTGACCCCGTCTCGTTATTCGCGGCCATGATACTCACCAGGAAGGTATCCTCGGTTATCGCCTTTTCGAGGTCTTCGGGACTGACCCGCCCGTAGGAATCCACCTGCAGGCAGGTCACGTTGAACCCGTATTTTTCCAGCCAGTCGCAGACCTTCAGGATGGAAGGGTGCTCGATAGACGAGGTGATCAACCTCTTTTTGCCGTTCCAGTCGGCCAGGGCCAGGCTCTTGATCACCTGGTTGTTGGCCTCGCTGCCCCCTCCGGTGAAAACGATCCTGCGGGCCGTGCATCCCAGCAGTCTGGCCACTTTCTTGCGGGCTTCCTCGATCGCCGCCTTCGCCTCCCTGCCTTCCCGGTAAATGGCCGAAGGGTTCCCATAACGGCTCTCCAGGTAGTCGTCCATGAGGGCCCGCACTTCCGGGTCCGGATGGGTGGTGGCGTTATGATCGAGGTAGATGCTCTCCAAGGCTTCCACCCCGGCCTGCGTTGCTTTAAAGGTAACGACACCCGACTCCCCGGAATCAATTTCGATGGCTTGCCCCGGCTCCTTGGCCCTTTCGACTTCGCACAGCAGCGCCTTGTAGATCGGAAACCCGGAGATCGGGTCGAATTTCAAGTCCGTGAGATCGTTGATGTTGCATTCCTGCCACGCTCTCGGACCAAGGGGACCTCCACCTCCCATGTTGGCATCGACCGCGCCCTGTACGATGTCGTCGCTCACAAGCGCCCGCAGTCGGACCGAACCCCGGGGGCTCCGAAGAATCACCCTGTCTCCCTGACCAATGTTTCTGGCCGAGGCATCCCGGGTGTTGATCGTAACGGTTGGCTCCGGCCGTTCTTTTGCCAGCCCCACGACCCCGTGGAACTGGCTCCGGAAGTCTGTGGTCACCCGCGAACCGGAATTGAAGACCAGCGGGAACTCTCCGGCAAGCTCTGGCCGGCTCAAGGGGCTTTCCGCAGGTTCGGTATAAACGGGCAGAGGGTCGTAGCCGTGTTCTTCAAGTATAGTCGAGGAAATTTCGAACTTTCCTGTCGGGGTCTCGAATCCCGGCTGCCCATCAGCCCGCAGCAACCCCTTTTCCCATTTCCGGTATTCCATCATGACGGTGTCGAGTTGGACCTGGCCCCCGGCCGCGCGAACCTCTTCCAGGGTGAAGGGGGACCCCTTCAGCACGTGCCGTAAAAGCTCCTCTTCGGTCCGCGGGTAAAGATGGCCGTATCCCAGCCGCTCCGCCAGTTCGGTCAGGATGAAAAACGAATTGCGTGCTTCGCCGACAGGTTCGATCACCTTCTCCCGGAGCCGGAAGAGCGGGCCATAGGTCATGTAGGAGTCGATTTCGTAGGAAGTCGCCGCGGGCAGGACAATATCGGCATAGGCGCAGTCGGCCGTGAGATTCACATCGATACAGACCAGGAAGTCGAGAGCCCCCAGGGTCTTTCGCCAGACTTCAGGCCGGGGCCAGGCCGTGATCATCGACGCCCCCAGGATCATCAGCGACCGAATCCGGTACGGTTTCCCCTGCAAAACGGAGTCCGGCAGACAACTGGCGTGCGATTCTCCCCGGTAGGCGCTGTATACGGGGAATCGTTCGACTCCCAGGGCTTTTTTGGGGTTCGGATTGGGGATATGCCCTTCCCGGTTGATCGGGAATATATTCTGCTTCATCGTAAAACATCGCCCCCCGGGCATATCGAGCTGTCCCGCCAGGGCCCACAGCACCAGGGTGGCCCGGATGGCCTGGACCCCGCTGTCGCTGTACTCCAGGCCCGAATACATGACCGGGGAAGCCCCGCGCGCCCCGGCTATCCTTCGAGCCAGGCTGCGCACCGTCTCCCGGGGAACTCCGGTGATCGATTCCACCACCTCCGGCCTGAAGTGCTGCACATATCGGGCAAACTCCGGAAATCCCAGTGTCCATTGCTTCACGAAAGGCTCGTCATACAGCTCTTCCTCGATTAAAACCTGGCTCAGGCCCAGGGCCAGGGCGCCGTCGGTTCCCGGCCGGATGGGCACCCATTCCGCCTCGGTCAGCCTTGCCGTCTGGGTGCGTCTCGGATCGATCACCACCACCTTCGCCCCTCGCCCCACCGCCTCCAGGATCCTGTTGAGCTCCAGCGGAGGGCTGTCCGTCGCCGGATTGGCCCCCCAGACCACTATCAGCTCCGAGTTCTCAATCTCCGAAAACATGTTGATGAGCATCCCGCCCATCGTCACATGGGGAGCGATCATGGCGAAGGAGACATAGCAGAGGGCCCCCACGCCCATGGTATTCGGGGACCCGAGGGGAAAAAGGACGCTCGAAGCCGACGAGACCGCCACGTCCTTTGGCTGGAACACGTCGCACAGGGCCAGCTCGAAGCTTCCCCGGCCCGTGTAGATGGCCGTCGCTTCCGGGCCGTGCCGGTCCTTGATGGTAGTGAGTTTGCCTGCAATCGTCTGAAAGGCTTCCTCCCAGCTTATCCTCTCAAAATCATAGGTTCCCTTCGGCCCCTTCCTCCGCAAGGGATATTGAAGCCGGTTTTCGGAATAGACGATCTCGGCGGAATGCTGGCCGAGCTTGCAGACTATGCCCAGGGGGGAGCCTTCGTCGGCCCTGACCGAACTCATTTTCCCGTCGGCGCCGCAAGTGACGATCACCCAACAACCTGCCGGGCAAATGCCGCACAAGGCCCTTCGTTCATTTTTCTGCAACTGCATATCGGGCTGCCTTTTCCAGTCAATGGTCGCGTTTTGTGCATCATTAATTGCCGAACATGGATGTAGCCTGTGGCGATCGAAATCGATTCCGATTACAAAAGCCGTTATCTCTGCGATTTCAAGCTATCAACGGCCTCTGAAATGGCAAATACCATGAAATATGTATTTTGAACCGCAAAGTAGTGTATTCGGACAGGAACACCCGCGAGAGTGTGCTGATACTTATTGCCTGAGTAACCGTGCCTGTTAATATATCGATATGTGTAACTTTGCGAGTAATAAATCCATATATGACTAATAACGTAGCAGATGAATTATGGGGATCATCATTTCTATACGCTTCCGTACGGCAAACACAATCATACCAAGACTATCATTGATTACTGGTCCGCAATCATGCTAGTATCCGCATCCAAATCCGGCGAGCTTACATATCGGGCCTCTGACTGGTCTCATACGACCGTTCAAGACGCGTCAAACAGATGGGTTTCACCCATCCTACAGCGGCTCTCGACGGGCTGGCGTAGGATGGGTGGAGCGGAGCGCAACCCATCAGGCAAACCTTGAACGCAAACCGGTCTCAATCAGGGAAATCCCTCAGGGACAACCGGGATTCTGCGGAAATCCCTGCCCGGCACGGGTCTATACCTCCTTCGAGGAAGGCCACAATCTCGTGGAGGGCTTCCGGAAAACGTTTGAAGGGGGCACATGCTTAATTCCCTGAAGATGTTCAGGTCATTGTTTACCGCTGTTTTTATCTTTGTGCTCGCAAACAGTTTCCTCAACACTCTTTTGAGCGCCCGCATGGCTTGCGAAGGTTATGCCGTGATCACAACGGGCATCGTCCTGTCCAGCTACTACACCGGCCTCATGGCCGGAGCTTTCATCTGCCGCCGATTGGTGGGAAGAATCGGCCATATCCGGGCCTTCACCACGTTCGCCGCCATAATGACGGCGGCTACACTTCTGTACGGGCTCAGCATCTCCCCCTGGTTCTGGGGCCTTTTGCGGTTTGCCGGCGGCATCGCCACCTTTGGATTGTTCGTTGTCGTCGAGAGCTGGCTAAATGAGTGCAGTGCAGTGCGTTACCGGGGAAAAGTGTTTGCTGTCTACATGATTTTAACCTGTATGGCCACCGGTCTTGGCCAGCAACTGCTCAATCTGGGCAGTATCGAGGGGCCGAAACTGTTCGTCGTGGCCGCTATCGTGTTTTCGTTTTGCCTGGTTCCGATCTCCCTAACCAGGGGGGGGCATCCCAACCTGCCGGAAAATAAACCTTATCGGTTGGTGGCCATTTTCCGGAAAGCCCCCTTGGGGATGTTCGGGTGCCTGGCGGCCGGTCTTGCCAACAGCTCCTTTTATTCCATGACGCCGGTGTTGTGCACGGACATCGGCCTCTCGCCCCACCAGCTGAGCTGGATAATGTCGCTCACCCTGTTTTCGGGCCTGGCCGCCCAGTGGCTGGTGGGCGCTTTATCGGACAGGTTCGACCGCTCCATCGTCCTGTCCGCCATAGCTGCCGTCCTGGCCGCGGTCAGCGGGGTCATGCTCCTGAACGGGGTGACCTCGTTCGGGAAACTGGCTGTGGAGATGGGGCTTTTCGGCGCCCCGGCCTTCGCCGTCTACCCCCTTTCCGTCGCACGTGCTCACGATATATTTGGCGGAAAGGATATCCTGGCCGCCAGCGCCGGCCTGCTTTTCGCCTACAGCATCGGCGCCAGCCTCAGTCCCCTGCTGGCCTCCGCGGTGATGGACCTGTTCCATTCACCGGTGGGCCTTTTTGCTTTCTGGGGGGGAACGGGCAGCGGACTGGCCATGGTCGTCCTGTACCTCAGAAACCATGAGAAAGTGCATCCGGCGCGGCTAAAAGATCAGGTCTTTTTCCTTCCCGTGAAAAGCACGTCCGTGGAACCTGGCCTCCAGCCCGAGGGTTAAACCGATGAGGAACTACTCGTTTAGACAGGGACTCATTGAGGCAATAAAGGCGGACACGTTGTCGCTCACCGCCTGGCAGGCAGGCGTGTATGGCTGGATGGCCATAGCGATTTTCCTCATCTTCGGCCGCGAGTTGGACAAGGCCGGTCCCGTTTTTTGGTTTATGATGCAGATCGCCATGGGGTGCGGATTTATCACTTCTTACCCGGTAAACTGGTGGCTGATACGAAAAGGAGTGAAAGAACCAATGTAGTTCTTGTTTATCTTCGCGCCTTCGCGTGAGACAAGATAAATCTTGCCGTCCGGGTTCGACATCCGGCGGTCGATCAATTCTCGCCTTGCTCAGTCGAGCCAAACCGGTATATATTTTCGCGTCTTCGCGTGAGACAGCTTCGAAAAATCCCGCGTCTTCGCGTGAGCCACCTTGAGACAAAGCCCAAGTCTTCGCGTGAGGCGCCTTAAGCTAAATCCCAAATCTTCGCGTGAAAAGGAACCGATGCAGAGGCAAATGTTCGAAACACGAGCCGTGGATATGCGTCTTCATGAAAGGGCGGCCTGCCGGAAGGGGTTTTGTCACATTTGCGGGATAGACGAGGCCGGTCGCGGGCCGCTGGCCGGTCCGGTGGTGGCTGCCGCGGTCATACTGCCAAACAGCCTTTGCATTACGGGCATTGACGATTCCAAAAAGCTCACTCCCGCTCAAAGAGAGGACCTGTTCGAAAAAATCCGGGCCTGCGCCCTGGCCATCGGCACCGGGGTCGTGGACAACGCCGAAATCGATCGGATAAACATCCTGCAGGCTACTTTTCGGGCCATGACCGAGGCGGTCTCCCAGTTGTCGGTGCCCCCCGATTTTCTTCTGATCGACGGGCCCTACAAACTTCCCCTTTCCATCGGTCAAAAGGGAATTCCTCACGGGGACGCTCTTTCCATTTCCATCGCGGCCGCTTCCATTATCGCCAAGGTCCATCGCGACCGGTTGATGTGTCGGTTGCACCAGGAATTTCCCCAGTACGGATTTGATTCTCACAAAGGTTATGGCACGGCGCGCCATTATGAGGCGCTGCGTAAATTTGGGCCGTGTTCGCTGCACAGGGTCACTTTCAAGGGCGTTTTGCCGTGTCTGGAGTGCCGGGGCGATGCTGACCAAGAGCCGGTATAGTAAAGGAAAAGAGGGCGAGAGGGCCGCTGCGGAATATCTTTCGACAAGCGGGCTCAAAATCCTCGAACGAAACTTCCGCTGTCCTGCTGGTGAAATTGACCTGGTGGCAAGAGACGGCAAGTTCATTGTGTTCGTGGAAGTGAGATCCAGGCTGTCGGACGAGCTTTGCAGCCCCGAGGAATCCCTCACCGTTCATAAATTCAGACGTTTGACCAAAGCGGCCCTGTGGTACTTGAAAGAGCGGGGGCCGGCGGACTCGTACATGCGCTTTGACGTCGTCGCGGTCAGGTGGAGGGACGAAAAACCCGAAATAAACTGGATAGTCAATGCTTTCCAACCCCCACCGTGAGCCTGATAACTTATTCCAAAATGTCGCGGACTTTTTCAGCTAAGGCTCTAATGGAAAACGGCTTCTGTATGAAATGAAGGCCTTCGTCGAGAACGCCGCTATGGGCGACGACATCCGCGGGATAGCCGGACATGAACAAACACTTGAGGCCCGGTTTGATCGCGGTGAGCTGCTCGGCCAATTCCCTTCCGTTTAGCACCGGCATGATCACGTCGGTGATCAATAACAGTATATCTCCCGGGTGTTCCTTCACGAGACTTATCGCCGTGCCCGGGGTACTGGCGCTCAGCACTGTGTAGCCAAGTTTTTCGAGGATCCTCTCGCCCAGGTTCCTGACAGCTTCCTCGTCTTCGACCAGCAGCACTGTTCCGGTTCCCATCGGAGGCTTGGCAGCGGAGAGTTCCGTTTTTTTGTCATCCGCTTCCCGCTGGAACCGGGGAATAAACATTTCAAATGTCGTCCCTCTATCCGGTTCACTGAAAACATCCACACAACCCTGGTTCTGTTTAACGATACCGTATAAAGTCGCCAGACCCAGGCCGGTACCCTTTCCAACTTCCTTGGTGGTGAAAAACGGCTCGAAGATCTTACCCAAAATCTCACCGCTCATACCGATGCCGTCATCGCTGAAGGTGATGGAAACGTACTCTCCGGGAGCACAATCACGACGTTTGTTCAAGGTTGCATCATAGAACACCACGTTAGCCGTTTCGATAATGACTCTGCCGGCGCCGGGAATGGCGTCGCGGGCATTGACCGCCAGGTTGGCCAATATCTGATCGATTTGGGACGGATCGATTTTCACATCCCAAAGCGCATGCCCCGGTCTCCAGATCAATTCGATATCCTCCCCGATGAGTCGTTTGAGCATTCTGATCATGTTGGAAATGGTTTCGTTGAGATCCAATATCTTGGGCCTTACGGTCTGCTTGCGAGCAAACGCCAGCAACTGGCGGACAAGGTCGGCTGAGCGCAGACCCGCCTGGTGGATTTGCTGAAGGTCGAAATAGAGCGGTTGGGTGGAATCAATTCGGTCCATGCCCATTTCCGCATGCCCCAGAATCACCCCCAGCATGTTGTTAAAGTCGTGAGCCACTCCCCCCGCCAGCCGTCCGACTGATTCCATCTTCTGGGCCTGGAACAATTGCTCCTCGAGTTTCTGTCTTTCCTCTTCGCCTCGCTTGCGATCCGTGATGTCGATGATAGTGACCAGCACCTGGTCGTCAACCGTATCCTTCACCAGTGTAGTGCTCACAAGGATATCAAAAGCAAGGTTCGTTGAGCCGTAACGCTGTGTTAAGCGGCCTTCCCCATCAAAGATGTTCCGACCGGTCTCGAAAGTGTGCATAATTCTTGTCCGGATTGGACAGTTGGCGCATTCCGCAAACCTTCCACACCCCGGACCTTCGAAAGAATTTAAACAATTAAATACCTCTCCACCAAGGAGGCCCAACAGTTCGTCCTTTGTCTTGCCCGCAAAAGATACACCCTTACGGTTGATATTCGTTACACGGCCCTCTTTGTTAACGAGCATCATAATATAGGGGGCGCTTTCAAATACTCTTGCCAGTGTCTCGCGCTGGACATTTGCCTCCTGTTTCGCCCGCTCGCGCTCTGTGATATCGGTCACCATTGCAAACGAGCCGACCCTGTTGCCTGAGACGTCAAAAAGGGGCGTTGCATTGAACTGGCAGAAGACATTTGCCCCATCGGGTCGAGAGAGGACGATCTCATAGGTACCCACTTCTCCCTGTGTCCTCATTCTGAT
This sequence comes from Syntrophobacteraceae bacterium, assembly GCA_031292195.1. GTDB lineage: Bacteria > Desulfobacterota > Syntrophobacteria > Syntrophobacterales > Syntrophobacteraceae > SbD1. The sequence goes on along the minus strand of JARLHP010000139.1, from coordinate 9,514 downwards.
CTGCTGCTCGAAGACGGCCCTGTTTTCACTATCTACGAAATCAAAAATCTTTCTCCCGAAAACCTCTTCCCGATTTCTGCCCAGGATGGCGCACATTCTTGGGTTAAGATCCACGGTTACGGTGTTGTTATCTATCAGCCAGAATCCTTCATTGACCGTTTGCAAAATGGTTCTCAGGCGAAGTTCATTATCCCGCAGCGCCTCCTCGGCCCGCCTTCGCTCGGTGATATCCACAAGCGCCAAACGCCACTGGCTCACCTCCCCGGCTTCGCTCAGGTCGGCCCGGATATCGGCCGCCGCCCAGGACGGGGTATTGTCTTCTCTTATAAGCCTAAGAGGGATGCTTTGCTTTTCACCGAGTTGTCCCGCCGCCTTGAGGGCCGCTAAGTAGTCGTCACGATACTCCTTAGCCACAAACCTGCTGAATCCCAGACCGTTGAGCCTTGTTTTCTCAACACCCAGGAGTCTCACGCCGGTAAGATTGCACCGGGTTATGATCCCCCCGGGGTCGAGGGTCAGGTATCCGCAGGGAGCAAACTCGTAGAGATCCTCATACTCCCGGTGCAAGGCGGAAATCTCCCCTTGCGCCCGCCGGAGTTCTTCGTTTTGAATTTCAAGTTCTACCTGGTGGACCTGCAGTTCATGGACCAGTTCGAGCAGATCGGAGGCCGACAGCGCTTCCGGACCCGGTCTCTGCGCGAGCAGTTCTTCGGCGCGCCGACGCAAAAGCGATGTTTTACCGGAGTGCTTATTGTCACTGGACATCGTCATGCCCCTTCGCGGGTTCTTGTTCAAAACGCAGCAGTATCCGAATCGGTTGATCCTCCGGAAACGGCATCCTTTGTCCTCGGGCGACAAAGTATTTCTTTCCCTTCGGGAAGTCGATTGGAATTGGCATATTGTGGAAATCCCAGCCCTTTTCCAGGGCCTTTTTAATAAAGCTTTGGTCCGGCGTGCCGCTATCGGCGGCGAGCGCATTGCGGCCGAAGACCTTATCCTCGTCTACACACATTAATCGGCAAAAGGCGGTGTTGGCGATAACGATTCTTCCCTGCGGATCGATCACCGCCAGGGGGCGGGATTCATATTGAAGACACCGCGAGCCGGCGCCTGGGCCTGCTCCATTTCCAGGCTCCCCACTTTGAGCAGTTCCCGGGCGCCCTTTTGATCGTCGCTGTTGGAGAAAGTGAGCACGGCCCAGTCGATCCGGTTATCCGTGGTCCGGTAGGGCATGATGCGCATGCTGTACCACCTGCGGTCCACGCTCTGGACCTCCGCTTCCAGCCGCCGCTTTCCGCTGTGAATGGCATCTCTTCCTCCGACTTCCCCCCGGCTTGTCCGCACCTTTGTACGGGATAATATCAACTGATAGCGTTCCGGCACAGCGGAAAGTCTCTCTCGACTTGAAAGCCGGTGACTCGTGACCCAAAAGCCTGGTTTAAAATGCTTCAAGATGATACGGTTTCTTCTAAACGGATTATCGCAACAATCGCGGAAAAGAAAATTTGGCTCGCCCCCTTTTTCAAAAGGGGGGCGGGTGGAATGGCCGAGAACCCGAAATAAACTGGATAGTCAATGCCTTCGAACCCCGATGAGTCCAAAGAGGCGAAGGAAGGAAAGCTCTACATTGTCTCCACGCCTATAGGAAACCTTTCCGACATTACGCTTCGAGCGCTCGAAACCCTTCGCGCCGCCGACCTGATTGCCGCCGAGGACACACGCCGGACGCGAAAACTTCTGTCTTACTTCGACATCCATAAACCCACCGTCAGCTATCACGAACATAACGCCCGGACCCGTGGGGGCGACCTGCTCGATAAGATCGCTTCGGGAAAAAACGTGGCGCTGGTCACCGACGCCGGGACCCCGTGCATATCCGACCCCGGGAGGCTCCTGGTGGAAGCGGCGCTGGAGCGCGGGATCGAACCGGTTTCCATTCCCGGTCCCACGGCCCTCATTTCCGCCCTGGTGGTCTCCGGACTGCCCGCCCAGCCTTTCGTCTTTCTTGGTTTCCCTCCCTCCCGGGGCGCGGAAAGACGCCGGTTTTTCCAACATAACGCCGGCATCGAAATGACGCTGATACTCTACGAATCGCCCAATCGGCTCCTGAAGACCCTCAATGACATTTTGGAGAGCTGGGGAGATAGAAAGGCGGCGGTTGCCCGCGAGCTTACCAAGATGCACGAGGAGGTCTTCCGGGGGCAAATCTCGGAAGCTCTAACGCACTTTGGGGGCGAAGTGAGAGGAGAAGTGGCCCTGGTGGTGGAAGGGGCGGCGCCGGGCGCCGCTGGGAAGACTCTATCCGGCCATGGCTCCCCCGGTCCTGACCTGCCCGGGGCCGGATGTCCCGCTCCTCCATCCCCGGATTGGAAACAAGAGCTCGAAGCACTGCTTGCGTCCGCTATGTCCGCCAAGGATGCCGCCCAGCAGGTCGCCCGCCGTTTCGATCTGCCCCGCAGAACCGTCTATCGGGCCGTTTTGGAGATGAAAAAAAGCGGGGCTGGCGACTGATGCGGAGCGGCGTTCAAGACGCGCGGAAGCGCAACCCATCAGGCAAATCCTGAACGCAACCTGGTCTGATTCCGTAGCAAAAGTACCAATTCGCCCCATCGACCGGTATTTGCCCTTTGGCCGAAATATTGCATCGAAGTACCTGTGCAAAGCGTTCCGACAAACCCGCAAACCCTCCAAAGCGGCGGTGGAGCGGGCGGCCCGGGCTGTAGGCTGGGCTAAGGTTGTAGCTGTAGGTTGGGCTAAGCGAAGCGCAGCCCAACAAGAACAGAGTTCCGAGGGTCGGGCCAAGCCTGTAGGGTGGGCTAAGCAAAGCGCAGCCCACCAAACAATTTTCCACACAGCTCCTAAAAGGCTGTCGGCCCACCTGTTGGCCCACCACCCGGACCTGCGGCGGACCGGGGGTGGCCCGGACACAAGGTGTCCGGGGCGCGAAGCGCCTGGAGGACTGCCGGAAACTCTCCAAAGCAATGCCGCTCCGCGGAACGGTTTGATAGTGAAGTCAAAAAACTGGCTGGTGCCAGGGCTTATTGACCTGGCGGACGAAAAAATGACGGTGAATCAACGGTGAATCAATGGATGTCCGGATTTCCCGATGATGGGTGGCGGAAGGAAATAGTGCGCAATAGAAGGGGAGCCGATGGAAATGGCCTTGTGGGAGACGGGTTTCGAACCACGGTCTGAACAGGACTGGATGCAGAGGGGGGAGGCGGCGCTTCGCGATGGGAAACTTGTCGAGGCGGAAGGCTGTTTTGGTAGAGCGCTCGCGGAGGACCCGTTCGACGCCGGGGCCTACACCCGGTTGAGCGGTGTTTACTGGGCGCAGGGAAAAAACGAGGATAGCCTCAATGCACTGCTGAAGGCGCTCGAACTCCAACCCGGGGATAGGAACACCATACTGGAGTGCGGGCGTGTTTTCTCCGCGCTGGGCAGGGAAGAGTTTGCAAAGGAGGTCTTCCAGGCCTACCTGGAAAGGAACCCTCAGGATGAGGAAGTACGCTCCAGGCTCGATGCTCTCTCCAGGCCCGCCGAACAGGAGCGCTCGCCCCGGGCGGCGGAGTTTTTCAACCGGCATGGCGAAATTCGCTACGGGCGGGGAAACGTGGCGCACGCCACGGCCTGCTTTGAGATGGCCATCGAGGAAGACCCCCTGATGGGCGATGCGTACAACAATTTGGGCGTGATAAAACTGCAGGGTGGAAAGACCATCGAGGCGCTCGAGCATTTTCACAAGGCCCTCGAACTAAAGCCCGAGGATGGAGAGATTCTCATTAATAGCGCCCGTGGTCTGGTGCTGGCGGCCCAGGTCGATACGGCCATTGACGTCTACCGTGAATATTTGCGCCGGTTTCCCAAAGACTCCCGGGCGTGGGAGGAATTTGAGGGGCTGGTCCGGCAGAGCGCGCGGCCGGCGTGGAAACCCGACGGGCTGCCTGGTGCGGTTGCCGACATATACCGCCACACCGCTGAGGAGTTGCGTAAATCCGGCGATTTGACAGGCGCCTCCGAAGCCGTGGAAAAAGCTCTCAGAATAAAGCCCGAGGAACCCGGCGCCCTTTATGTGCTCGCCTCGCTGCACCAGGCCGTCGGCCAAATGGCCGAAGCGCGAAGGGTCCTGGACCTGGCGCTCGCCATCGACCCCGCTCACGCTCCATCCCTGGAGATGCTGAAAAAACTGGGCGACGGGAAATAGGAACGGGCCGGTTGCTTTGAGCGCGCACCAATCCGGGAAAACGGCGGAAGGACATAGCATGACGAAATCCCCCGGTCTTTCGGTCTGTATGATCGTAAAGAACGAATCGGCCAACCTTGCCGACTCACTTGCCTGTTTCACCTCTTTTGCGGATGAACTGATTGTTGTGGACACGGGCTCGGCCGATAACACCAAGGAAATTGCCGCCCGGTTCACTCCCCTGGTTTATGATTTCGAGTGGATTGACGATTTTTCCGCCGCCAGGAATTTCGCCAAGTCCAAGGCCACCAGGAGTTATCACCTCTGGGTTGACGCGGACGACAGGATCGATTCGCAAAATCAGCTCCTGATCGAATCTCTTAAATCGGATTTCGACTCCAGAAAAGCCTTTTGGTTCATCCTGCAAAACGATCAGGGGAATTTGACGCCCACCTCCTGCCGGCAGCTGAGGTGTTTCCCCAACGCCGAAAATATCCAGTTCGAAAGACCGGTACATGAGCAGGCATTTGAATCCGTGTTGAGGGCCGGTCTTGAGGTGGTGTTTACAGAAATTGTGATCGTCCACCTGGGGTATATGACCAATGAGGCTCGACTGGCCAAGGCCATGCGCAACATGACCATGATGGAAAAGCAAAGAGCCGCGGGCGCCGGGGACGGCGGAATGCTTTTCAGCCTTGCCTTGACCTATGCGCCGCTGGGGCGCGAAAAGGATGCCCTGGAGTGCATGGCGGATGCCCTGGAGCGCTTCGAGAAAGAAGGCTATAACCATCATCTCATTCCGGAGGCTTATCTTTTCCAGGCCAGGGTCGCCTTCGAGATGGGAGATTATGACAAGAGCCTGCGCAACCTTGCCGCGGCGGGCAGCCTCGCCGGCTCAAACCCTCGGCACAACTACCAGATGGGCATACTCTACCAGCAGATGGGCCGGCATCGGCTGGCCGTCGATGCCCTGCGGCAGGTTGGCGGGAAAAAATATGTTCCCGATCTCTATCCCTCCCAGCCACTGCCAAACGGCTCCGAACTGCTCCTGCACATAGCCTACAGCCTCTATTGCCTAAACGATCAGAAGGGGGCGCTGGAGCTGATCAACTCCTCAGAGGCGGGGCGGGGCAGAAGCTGGGAGTGGATGGGCACCAAGGCTTTTGCCTTCCAGAACCTGGGGCTGGCCCACATCGCCTTCGAGGCCGCCCTGCGCTTCGGGGGGCTGGAACCGATAAGCTGGGCCCGGCTGGGCGCCGTCTACAAGCTGCGCGGCTATGCGGAGAAGGCCCGGCAGTGTTTCGAGCGCTCCGGCATGTCCGAGCCGCTCAATGCTTCCGTGCCTGCGGCCTGAAGCGTCGCGCAGAAGCACTGCCCGTTCGAGATCACAGTCTCCTTCCACTCTTTACCTTCCCGCCTGATTTCAGTCTTCCATACCCTTGGCTGTTGACGGAAGCCGAGGGTAGTATATACTGACTCACAGTTTGCCGCCGGCCAACTTGATTTGAGCGGGCGGGGGCGGGCCAGTGGGATGTGATACAGGAGATCGGTGATGGAAATATGTATCGACGAGGGCAGGCTCAAGCAGCTTGTGAAAGAAGCCGTCTTCGAAGCACTTAAAGACCAACGGCAGTTTATATATGATGTCCTTGCCGAAGTCGTAGAAGATATGGCGCTGGTGCGCGCGATCAAGGAAGGTGAGAATACGGGGACCGTTGATAAAGAGAGAATATTTGATGTGCTTGATGGGCGGCCGTGAGACTCCAATTCAAGGCCAGCTTCGAAAGGGATCTCAAGGGGGTCAAGGATAAATCGCTGCTCAAAGAAGTGAGACAGGTGATCGAGGAAGTGGAGGCCGCCGGGACCCTCAATAGCATTAGTCATTTGCGGAAGCTGCAGGCGGAGGGGCCCTGCTTCAGAATTCGGCTTGGCGATTATCGAATGGGTTTGATCGTGGAAGGTGATTTGGTAACATTTGTCAGGTTCCTGCACAGAAAAGAAATATACAGGTATTTTCCGTGAGGCCGGTCTCAACTTGTGGCCGCGTTTCTCACGGTCTGCCTGTGGGCTGAAAGCTCAGCATCCATGACGAAGGGGCGGAATGAAATTAAGCGACGCGGTTAAGGATACCTTGGCCTCTGCTCCTGGTCCAATGACCCCGCAAGAGATCCGCGATCAAATTAAAAGGAATCATCCTGACCTCTACGGGACCCCTTCGCACCAAAGGTGCGTGGCGAGGGGGCACTACCGGTCTTTAGATGACGCGCTATTGGCGCAAATCTACGTATTCGTGGGGACAAGCCGGGCATGCATATGCGATAAGCGTTCCAAACCCATGAAAATATCCTTGTCTGACAGGGAGAAACGTCCACATCCGCAGCTCAGACCTCCCGAAATTTTGACCGTTTGCACGACTCATACCGGACATAGCGCCGAATATGATAAAAAAATTAGAGAAATACTGTCCAATACCGAAGAGTACCACGATGCCTATTATAGGGCTGAAACATTTAGTGGCCCAAGTCTTTACTTTCATCAACGCGCCCTGGCGACTCGACGCGCGCCTATGTCGTTGACTCACCTGGAATACGTCTATGCGACTCTTGCCTCTTGGGGCATGCAAAGAATGGGCGAAGGTGGCCCTAAGATGCAAAGCTTCGAGATCCTGACCCAGAGCATTAAGGCTCTGGAGGGCAGGATCGTTGAAGCGCAGACCTATGATTTTCGTGACATGACCGATGCCAGATGGACCGTCCTTGAGGAAATATTTCGCAAAGTCAAGGCGATGGCAACTGGCGCCACACTTGTCGGTAACTCCAAGGTCATGCACCACCTGCTCCCCAATATCGTTCCTCCTATCGACCGCGAATACACTCTTTGGTTCTTACGGGGAAACACAAGCCTCAAGAATGACCCGACGACCGAATGGCACTTGATGAAGGAGATAATCTCGCGATTTTTTGTACCGGTCGCCTCCGATTCAATATTTTATTCCAAGGCTGAACAATGGATTGGAAGAACTGATGATTTCCCTTGGGACACCTCGGTTTTTAAGGTGGTTGACAACCTCATCATCGGTTACAAGAAGTTCACCCAAAAATCAAAGTTTCATTCCACCCTTTACCCTTAACGCCTCCTCCTCTGCGCTCCCGTCTGCCATGCTGAGCCATTTGGAAAGACACCGATCCAGGATTTCCTGGGCCCGCCGCACGTCTATCCAGTATTTTCCCGGTATGAACGCGGCGTAGATTCCCTCGCTTCGGGAAAGAAAAGGGCAGCTTTCGAGCAAGCTGTCGGACAGGTCGACCAGCCGGGAAAGCGACCTGGCCAGAGTGATGTTGCTGTCCCGCACGGGCACATTTCCAACCGTGCGGGAGTCGGCGAAAATCCGAAGCCCCTGGAAAACCGCGTCCCGCATCTCATTCCGGAGGCTTATCTTTTCCGGGCCAAGGTCTCCTTCGAGATGGGAGACTTTGACAAGAGCCTGCGCAACCTTGCCACCGTGGGCAGCCTTGTCGGCCCAAACCCTCTGCACAACTACCAGATTGCCTAAACGATCAGAATGGGGCGCTGGAGCTGATCAACTCCTAGCTGGGAGTGGATGGGCACCAAGGCTTTTACCTTCCAGAACCTGGGGCTGGCCCACATCGCTTTCGAGGCCGCCCTGCGCTTCGGGGGGCTTGAACCGATAAGCTGGGCCCGTCTGGGCGCCGTCTACAAGCTGCGCGGCTATGCGGAGAAGGCCCGGCAGTGTTTCGAGCGCTCCGGCATGTCCGAGCAGTTCAATGCTTCCGTGCCCGTGTCCTGAGACCAAAGTGCGGCCGCCGAGAAAAAAGTGAAGCCGTTCGAAGGCCCTGCGGCGCCGCGGGCCTAAATTAATGTGCGTTCGCCAACACAAAGAGCCGGGAAGGCAGGGACCACGACGGCCCTGTTCACGGCTCTTTGAAGACATACCGATGTGCTGGGGAACAATTTCGCAACGACCACTGAAAGGGTGAGGCCAAAATCAGCGACAGTGCCCGGGAATCCATTCGCCATAACTGTTGCGGTGACCCGGAACCCAATGCCTATGATGCCAGTGGGGCGGAACCCATCTGTGGTGCCACCCGTAGTGACCCGGGACCCATACCCTTCCGCAATAAGGATGGGCGCTGACATTGACTGTTGCAAGAAAAGATAACACAGCCAGGCAGAAAGCAAAAAACAGCAGTTTCATTTCCACTCCTCCTAATTGTTTGATTGAATGCGGATGTGATTTCTTGATGTTGCTTGATTTTGCTTCAGACCACCGGGTTAAGTAAAGTCTTTTTCGCCTTTGGGCGGATATATTTCAGGGTGTATCCGCTCTCTACCTGCTCGCTATTTTTTCCGACCGCCGAAGTGGCAACGCCTCTGTCGGCAAAAAATAGAAAAATAAAGCGATGATCCAGGAAACCACTACGCCATCCACCCAGTGATACCAGTAAAAGAAGAAACTCGGATGCCAGGGGAAGTCTGAATGAGCCTTTAGAAGGAGGCGATAGGTCGACACCGTTTGGATCGTTCTTATCGCCGCCAGGACAAAAACAGCCAGTTTGATTACCTTGACGCCGCGGTCATTGTCTTGGAATGGAATGAAGAAACTGAAAAAGATCACTCCCCACCAGATATTGCCCAGGTGAGAAAATCCGCATTGGTAAAGAAACGGGACCAGGGATGCGAAAGAAAGCAAAATATCGGCTAAGACCAAACATGCGAATACTTTGAAATACCACGGAGTATCGTTGAATTGTCTGATCCGGTGCATTATTTTGCTCTCCCGATGATCAATGGCTTGATAATCCCTCTTAAGACCCCCCAAAGTATACAAGCGCAGGTTGGAACACGCAAACTTTATTCAAATGGCCGTTGGGCTAAGCCCTGTAGGTTGGGCTAAGCGTAGCGCAGCCCAACAAGAACTGTTCAGAGCGGGGGAGCGTCCCCTCCGCGCTCCCCGGGTTTCGGCGTCTGGCCGCGGGCCGCCGCCGAAACGCCAAACTGACCCGCGAAGCGGCGAGGGGGTGTGGGGGCCAGTGCCCCCCGCTATTTATTATTTTAACAGCTCCCCACGTCCCCGGGGCGCGAAGCGTCGGGAGGGTTCGGTCGGTGCTTTTTATTCGTCCCATACGTCCTATAACGTCCTATGCCTTATCTTTTTTCTTTTAAGTTACAAGGTTGGGCTAAGCGGGGCTAAGCGAAGAGATTGTGTCTTAAGAGAAATTCGCAAACCGGGCTGTCGGAACCTGGGAGGGGGCGGCAATGTTGTTGAGATAAGCGACTCAACTGGAATCGGTGCTGTTCTTTTAGAGCGAG
>JARLHP010000138.1 GCA_031292195.1 Syntrophobacteraceae bacterium | reverse complement strand
TCGTTTAATCTTGAAGATCGCGCGTACCTTCGGCGAATGTGAAGTCGCGATGCCCGACGCTTTCATCGGGGAAATCAAAAAATACATCGGAAAATGGAAATCGACCTCCAGGTACGTCAACGCTATCGGGATGGCTAAAAGAAGCGGCTTCATCGGCCCCATCGCCAAAGCGTTGCACGATAACGGCATGCCTCCCCAGTTTCTCTACCTTGCCCTGGTGGAGAGCAACTTCAACGTGAAAGCAACCGGGCCGCCCACCAGGTTCGGAATCGCCAAAGGAATGTGGCAGTTCATTCCTACCACTGCCATGACCTATGGACTTCGCGTAGGCCCTATGGCGCAACTGCCCCAATTCGATCCCGGGGACGACCGCTACGATTTTTCCAAATCCACACGGGCCGCCGCCCAATATATCCGATACATCTACGATACGGAGGCGCAGGCTTCCGGGCTCCTCGTGATGGCTTCCTACAACTGGGGGGAAAACAGGGTGATCCGGCTTATAAATTCGATGCCCGAAAATCCCAAAGACAGGAATTTCTGGCGACTCCTGTCTCAGTATAGCGGCAAGATTCCCAAGGAAACCTACGATTACGTTTTCTATATCGTCTCAGCTGCCGTAATCGGAGAGAACCCAAGGTTGTTCGGGTTCGACTTCGATAGCCCGCTGGCGCAATATCAGCGCTAATCGGTCATCAAAAACATCCGCCTCAGGAATCAACAACCGGGTCGCCGGGCCCTGCCCGCAGATCGGTCGTATAGGCTCCTCCGATTTGAGTGAATGTGCCGTCGGCCATCGAATGGCCGTAAAAGAGATCATTGTTTCCCGAAAAGGTCTTGATATAAGCAGTAGCGTTATAGTCGCTCCAGTTATTGGGGACATAACCCGCGAAATCCACTTCGTACATGCCTATAGCCAGCGCTCCCACATAATACCTCTTCGCCGGGCCGCCGCATTGGAGCGGGCTGTGATCGGCCCCACCGCCGTAAAACTTGAAATCCTGCCAACCGGAATTGGGGGCAAACACCGCCGTGTAGAGCTGGCCAGATTTTGCCAATTCCAGGAATGCCTTCACGCTGTCGGCAACACTATCACCGACGATCGGGCGCAAAGTCTTGTCGATGTTCGGGAAGAAGTCGTCAATGTCCTTCAGCAGGGCTTCAATTCGCTTGTCGTACTTTCCTATACTTTTGTATATGTCGCTGACTTTCTTGAAAAAGCTAAACAGACTGCCCAGGCATGCAAGCAGATCGGATAACCCCTTATGCTCGGCGTGCTCCGTCCCGTCAAACCGGTACAATGCATGCAACTCGGCCTTATTTTTAATTTCGTAACAATAAGTTGCCTGTTGGGGTATCATAAACTTGAACATATCCGTGGCAATGCCTAAAAATGGAATCTTCTCCGTGATCGGCTTGAGGACTTTGCTAAGAAGTTCGCCCAGTCCCAGCGTTATCACCCCCGGGATCTTTTTGTATAGGTTTTCCAGATCCTTGATGAATTCAGGAAGTTGCTCTTCCTTGGCCTTGAACTTGAAATGATAATGTTCCCGAATTTTGAATATCGAGGCCCCCTTGGGCGGAGCGATCACCGCCGTAAATATGAACTGCACATTTCTGAAATAGCCCTGAACCTTGTCGATGTCCGCATTGGTTCTACCTTTGATCGAGGGATCTTTTTCAGAGAATGTCTTTCCAACAGAGGCATAATTTGGCATCAACACGGCGCTGGCGAGTACGGGATCGATCCGTTGTTTCTTTTTGAATTGCTGGTCAACATAAGCGAATGCCTTGCTGGCACGAGCGGCGGAAAGGTCCATATCAAGCTCCCACCCCCCCGATGCGCTCGCCGACCCCACAACAGTGAGATTATAGGTTCCTCCACCCCACATTTTAACAAATTTTTCTATGAACGGTATGACTAACCTGTCAATAATCGGTTTGTGCTGTGGCTTAAGGTCGGAGACGTTAACATCAAAGTTTGTAAGAACCAGTATAACTCCATCAAATACAATGTGAAAATCGTCGCTCTCCGGCGGCAGCAAGTCATCATGGATAATCACGCCACGATTAGTATCGACGGACATCTTTTACTTACCCCCCTCCGGCACTGAATATTGGCAAAGCTCTGTATATAGAATAACCTGATATTAAAGTATTGTCTCTTAAGGGTACTGTCAATATTTACAATCGATTCCGTTCAGGTCAGGTCTTATTGCATAATGGTACTGAATATAGCGCGGGGTGGAAGTGACTGATATGGGGGGATTTTAATAGTGGATGGACAACTTAAGCCGGCAAAGGCCCTCAATCACCTATTATAACTGTGCGCTCTGCGGCCAGCGCCGGCAACCCCAAAAAAGCGCCGCACACCGTAACGTCGCCGCTTGGCGCCCACCTGGCCGCAGGCATGCCATGAATGAAGACCGTCATCGATCCGGTCACTATCGGGTCCGGGGGAGTAGCGGGCGGGGTCCCCATGGGAGGATGAACGGGTCCTCCGGACGTGGCGCCTGAGCAAATCGCGTTGCACATCACATGGGCCGCCGGCAAAAACTCTATTATAACCGGAGCCATAGGGCATGGTCCTGTAACAGGGGGACCAATAACACCGGCGGGAACCACCATGTCGTGGGTTACCGGATCTCCCTTACGTGCTGCGGGGCCTGGCGGCATTTCTTTATCCTTTAATCGAAATTAATCCCTGAGGACTATATAGTAACCACCGCTTGCTAATCACCACTAACCATTTACGTAATCATCCGAACATGGAAAGACCATGCATGAGCAAAAACGGGCACAGGTTGTGATCGCTCGTTCCCGGATAACTCGGCCGCAATTTTCCAAAACGCCCCCCCACGAACCACTGAGTTCCTATCGGGTTGCCCGCCTGATTTGCACCGGTATCGATGTAGGCTATTCCGCCTTTCGGACGCCAGTGGGAACCCGCGGCGTGACCGTCCAGATCGAAGGCCGTCTGAGTCATCGAAGCCGCGCCCGTGCCCAGGGAGTGAAAGTTTTGATGAGTCGTAATTCCGTTGCTGAAACTTGATGAGGAAATCCCGTCAAACTCGAAGTTGTTCCGCAGGAAAAGCGGATCGGTATCATTTATTGCCGCCGTAATCACGGCTGCAATAACTTCTTTCCAATTGACAAGAAAACTGCCCAGATTCCCGGTTTGCGAATTCTTATAAAACGGGATCACAAGAATTTGCGACGCACCGGAAGCAACCAATTGAGAACCGATGGCCGAAGTGTACTTATCCCACAGGCCGCGCCAAGCGGTAAACTGATCGTAAGTGGGATCGTTGTAGCCGCCCTGCCATGGGGAAGGCGTGAAGAAGATATGGGGTGTACCACCGATAATACCGCCGGGTTGCCCCAACGGGATAACCACCCCGAACCATTTGACGGAAGAACCCTCCACGCTTACCAGCTTGCGTGTGAGCGGGGGCGAAATGGACATAGGTTCAAGAGGGGCCGTGCCGTCAAGACTTGACGGGTTTGCTACTATCCACAACTGTGAACTCACGTCCGCAGCCATTACGGTGGCGGTGACGGGTCCCGGTCCGGCCAGCTGATTCAGCAACCGGATGGTATGGCCGCCCGGGTCGACAACCCCGTCGATTACGGCCAGCCGGTTCGCAGTCTGAAAAGTTATAATGGCGGCAGTAACTTGTGCAATCAGCGCGTCGTGATCGCTGCTCCACTGGCCGGGGGAAGAGGCCGTACCGCCATTAGTGGGTGGTATCCGATCGAGCAGGCCGCAAATCGTCCGAACGTCGCGATCCGTGTTCGGCATCATCGTCATGCCGTTCCTAACCCCTACCGGTAGTGTAATCTCAGCCAATTCAAAAACCTCTCTACCGGCCAAACGGCCTCAAGTGGACCGCGGCAAAGTTATCAAGACCCGACTAAGAGCAGGCGCCGGTAAATAATCCTCTGTGAGAGTCGAAACCGCAATGATCGGTCACCGCAAACGTTCTCAATGCAATTCGAGGTCTCTCAATGACGGGGTGGGCTTTTATCTTATTGCGCTCCCCCTTCGGGTCCCAAAAGAGTCCATGCGAGATGAAAGCGACTCGATTTCCCGGTGGACGGCCTCGATTTCCGAAGCGTGACCACGCTTGAGCCCTTCGGGAATAACGTCGAGACATTCTTTCGCCATGGATAAATAGTGCTTCCTGTTACCCTTGCCTCTATAGGGCCCTCTTCCCGCCCATTCCACGTATTTCCGTATCACACGCATCATCCCCTTATAAGCATCTATTTCAGTACCGTCGATTGCGAAGACATCCTTATAGTAGTGTCCGGCGCTGCTTCCCCCAAGAGTGAGGATGTCCCCCCTGTCATAGGCCGCCTCAGCCTTCACCAGGAGTTCCCCGACCCGTTTTGCTTTCTCGGCTTCCACGGCGGCGGAGGCGGGATTGTCCCACAGTTCTCTCACTGCCGGAGGGGAAATCGGGTTGTTGACTATGGAAGGCGGTTGTTCTCTATCGACCGCGGGAGGAGGAGGTTGGTGTGTCACCTCGGGACCAGGGAGACTGGCCGGAGGTGTTACATTTTTCCTGACAGGAGGCGGAGTCGGGTTTTTTATGCTCTCAGGGACCGTTGTGGGAGCCGATGGCTCGATTGTTAACTTGTTTGGGAGGGACTTGACAGGCGCCTTGAGTAGAGGTGGGGGCGAGGTCGCAGGTTCAGTTCCAGGGGACCGTGCCGGCGGCGGAGCGCTCTGCTTTGGGGGGGAAACCGTCCGATTGTGGAGTGATTGGAGCGGCGCTGGTTTGACTGGAACAGAGACCGTAACCGGGGGCTTTTCCCCCTGAAAAAACTCGTAAGCCGCTCCGCCCAATCCAATGGCAACTATCATGGCAAGCGCTAGCAGTACCGGCGCCGGTCTTCTCCAATCTTTTCCATTGGCTGCCGGTAGGCTCTTCGAGGTCCCTTTGCTCCGGGTCGTTGTGATTACGGTCTGTTGTTCATCGGCAATTTCGCCGCAGCACGATCTGAGAGCCTCGGCCATCTGCAGGCCGTTCGAATATCGCTTTCCCGGGTCTTTCGCCAGGCTCTTCATGATGACCCGCTCGACCCGGTGAGGCACTGGAGACTTCAATTTACTAAATTGGGCGGGGCTTGCCGTGGTGATGGCCCGAAAGATCGCCGTAAGACTCGAGCCCTTAAAGGGCCGTTCGCCTGTCGCCAGTTCATACAGGACAACCCCGAGCGAGAATATGTCGGTTCTCCCGTCCACTGCTTGCCCCAAGACCTGTTCCGGGGACATATATGCCGGCGTGCCCAGGATCTCACCGGCCTGAGTTTGCACTGTGGATTCAGAGTCTTCAATATGGGCGATGCTGAAATCGGTCAGCTTTATGTGCTTATCCGGGAGAACGATTATGTTGCTGGGCTTCACATCCCGGTGAACAATCCCTTTACGATGCGCATAGTCGAGCGTCTCAGCCACGCTGATGCCGATTGCGACAATGTCCTGCGTCGACAGCCTCCCTTTTTCCATTGTCAGGTCAAGGGGCAGGCCTTCCAGGTATTCCTCGGCGATGTAGGCGGTTCCACGGTCCTCGCCTATGTCATAGACCGCAACGATATTAGGATGGGAAAGCCTCCCGATCGCCTTGGCTTCCTTCATGAACCTCTTCATGAACTCCTCGCTCGAAACCCGGTCGGGACGGAGGACTTTCAAGGCGACCAGACGATCGATGTGAGGGTCCCGGGCCTGGTATACCACGCCCATGGACCCCTTCCCGATCTCTTTTAGGATTTCATAGCGTCCATATTTCATGAACTCCATTGCTCCATCGAGTTTGCCGACTTTTGACGACCCGCGGGTCCGTTCCGGATAGACCATCACGAATCCGACGGCCCCTGTGTCTCGATTGCGTTCAGGATAACCGTAATGTTATCCGATCCTCCGGCCGAATTGGCGGCAGAGACCAATTTCCCGGCCTTTTCGTCGATAGGGACGTCCAGGGCAAGGATCCCCCCTACCATTGCATTGTCGATCATATCGGTCAAACCGTCCGAGCACACCAGGAACAGATCACCGGCGGCAACTTTGCCTTTTATGATATCGACGACCAGGCGGTCATCCGCACCGACCGCTCTAAGTATCACGTGGCGGAGGGGGTGCTTTCGCGCATCGGCCTGCGTAATGAGTCCGTCGTCCAACTGCTGCTGCACGAGCGAGTGGTCCTTCGTCAACTGCCTCAACCGCCCCTTCCTGAACAGATAGACCCTGCTGTCCCCCACGTGCCCTATAACGAACTTGTCGCCGTAAAAAACCACGATTTCACCAGTACAGCCCATGCCTTCACGTTCGGAATGATCGTTGGCCAGGTCGAGTATAGCCTCATTAGTCTGTACGAAAACCTTGCTCATCAGTTCGATGGTTTGACGCTCAGTGTGGACCCCCCCATTGTTAAATATATCCATGGTGTTGCGGATGAATATTTCGCTGGCGAGTTCCCCGTCGGCCGCCCCTCCCACGCCGTCCGCCAGCGCGCACAGCCCAAGGTCCGCCCGGACCCAGAGCGCATCCTCGTTATTCTTACGTTTGAGACCAGTATCCGAGAGCCCGATGGAACTCAATTTTGGCATTTCCTCTCCTTGCTCCGAACGCTTCTGACGGCCCTGTTCCATTCTGGCGCCTCAACGGTGATGAGGAGAAGAATAACTTGGCGCCATGCGGTATCTCTCGGGCGTCGATCTATAGTAAGGAAAAGGCCCCGGTCTAAACCTCGGCGTATTAGTCCTTTGCGGCGCCCCCCAAGGCTTCGGCTCCGCAGTCTGACCCCTGAACACACCCGGTGTTGGAGTTGCGCCCCGCGGTCTTGGCGTCACCCCGGAGGGAGTCTGCGCGTGGGGGCCGAGTCCTGTGGAGGACCGCGGCCATTGCTTCGACACCGCGCTTCCCGAAACTGAAGGATAACCGGACGATCTGCTCCGGAAGTGAGTGTCGCCTGATCGTGGGCCTGTTGTTCTTCCAGCTTCGAAGCCCGAATGAGCGCCGCGCTCCCGGGCCGCCCTTTGTTCTGCTGATGGAGCAACCATATGTCGCCGACTGACCTCTCTTCGTGTCCGATAGCGTGAGCGCGCCCTGAATTCCCGGGAGGTTCGCCCTTTTTGGCCTGGCCGTCGAGCCTGTTTGACCGGATGCGCACTTTTTCGCCCCAGTGCTTTTTCTGCGACTGTTGGCGCGGGAGGCGTTATCGGCCGGGTAACCCGCACTGGCTTATGAAGGCCGGCGCCGGTCTTCGATATGCCGGAGGGAAGTCCTTTCCGGCCCCCCTGTTCAGCCGAATGAGCGCCATTTCCGTTAACTGTCTGCTGCTGACCCGGTTGCACTTCTGTTGTGGGCGCTTGCCCCTTCCCGCCTTGCCCGGTGCTGACCTTCGCGCCGTTCGGGTTGAGCAGTTTGCCGCCCATTGATGGAGAATTTAGGGAATTCCGCGAGAGTTGCCCGGGTTTGGCCGTTGCCAGGGTGCGCTGGATGTTTTTGAGCCCCTGGGTTGAAGCCAGCTTGACAGTGCGCGCATTATAAGCAATTCGATCGAGCGCCGCATGGCCCGGTTTAAAAGTCGGCTTTTCTTTGCCAACGGCGAATCTTTGCGAGTTCAGAGCGTAATTCTTTACAACCGCGCTACGCAAGACCGGGGTGATATGAAAGGTGGAGGCGATGGACCCGACGTTCACACCCTTGATTCTGAGAGGAGCGTAGTTTATATGACCGAACAGGACGTTCTGATTGACGACCACGGCGTGCTTGGCGAACTCGAAGTTCTTGAAGTCGACATGGATGTTGTTGATGTTAGCCGCGTCAATGACAACGATGCCGGGTCCCCACTGGTTGGCGGCGTAAAAAGTCTCGGAGGGCGCCAAAGGAAACCATCCGACGTCTTCATCCGTGTAGATCCACCCGACCCTGCCCGGAAACCAGCAGGAATCACATTCTGAAGAGATGCCCATGATTGCGCCGGGAGGCGCCCAGAACCAACCGTTATCCACCCATATCCAGTTTCCGTAGTGCATGGTGACATAGCCGAACGGCTCATCGGGGACCCAGTCATTATCCCCGTCGTAGTCCATCCAGGCCCCTTGCGTGAACGGCGCCCAATCCTGTTGGACATTGGCGGGACGCCATAATTTATGGGGCTTGCCCTTGTAGGTGACGCTCTGCCATTTGCCGTTCCGATCCAGATCCGAGCGATAATCCCGCAGTTCCTGCGGCAGGTGCTGTGCAGACTCACTGCCGGCTTGATTTTCTTTGGCAAGCGTACTGTCCCTGGATTCATTCCATTGCTCCCAGTCCTCTGCCGTCCGACCCGGTCCGGATGTCACAATCTTTCCGTTGGCGATGATCGAAGAGGAGCCTGCCGTGACCGGGTACTTCGCCTGGTCGGCGTCGTGAATAAAATCTACCTTTCCCTCCAGCGATACCACCTCCAAAGTATCGTCTCCGACGTAGAGGTCGAAGCTGGTCCCCGGCGGACCGACTACATAACCGTAAGGGGTGGTGACTTCGATTACGCCTTTTGCGGTTTTGTTCCTGAAACGAGCCTTACCCGAAGCCACATCCGCCTGTGTCAGCCCCTGGCTGAGCTTCATCAACTCCAGTTGCGTGTCGCCTCCAACTCTTATCAGAGAACTCTCCGGTATGGTGAATTCCGCTCTTGTCTCATTCCCGGAATATAAAGCGTCGGTTGGAGCGAATGGCGTGTCCTTTAAGGTTACCACCCAGTCTTTCTTCATGGGGACATAGCGCAGCAACTGACCGCTATCGATCACGGTTATGCGACCGACCAGGGCGCCCCTGTTATCGACCGTTTGGGGCAAGGCCGAAACGGGGTACAGAGTTAACGGAATAATAAGCAAAATCGAAAACGAGGCTATATCTGTAAGCCACCTGACCCTGTGCATGGCTAAGCTCCGTATTATTAGAAGTTATCTTGTGTTTTTACATGCCTAGGCGGAACGTAAGACATATTCTCCTTTTGGTCAATCGCGCCGCTAAGAATTATCCAGCTTTCCAAAGGCTGTCTGGGCCCCGTCTTTTGACCTGACAGTTAGACACATTTAACTTCTGCGGTTGGAAATTTTTTCGACGACTTTTGACCCTCTTTCAGGGTTCTC
>JARLHP010000137.1 GCA_031292195.1 Syntrophobacteraceae bacterium | reverse complement strand
GCAATGTAAGCGTCCGGGGCAATGATCGTACCGGTCAATCCCACCTGGCGGTCGGAAGACATCCAGGCCTTGTCCACGACCGGACGGCTGCACCCGATCATCACGTTGCCGTAGGATTTGCCCATGGCCGCGGCCAGCGCTTCGAGCAGTCCAAAATCCTCCCTGGCCTCTATGCCCCTTCCGCCTGCGATTACGACATTCGCTTTGTCCAACTCGACGCTTTCTCCGCTGACCGTCTCGAGCACCTTGACCTTGACCAGCGTTTCATCGATAGTAGGGGTCATTGCGACTATCTCGCCTTTTCCCGGTTTCTGCTCCATCGGCTCAAAGCAGTTCTTTCTCATGGTCACCATCTGGGGAAGGCCCGCACATTTTACGGCGGCAATAGCGTTGCCCCCATAGACAGGCTTTGTCCGGATCAAAAGTCCGTCCGACGGATCGACTTTCAGGCCAAGACAGTCGGTGGTCAGCCTGGACCCGAGCCTGTGGGAGAGCCTTGGAGCGACCTCCTTTCCCACAAACGAGTGGCTGATAAGAAAAATGGAGGGATTTACCTGCCTGCACAGCCACTCCAATGCCGCTGCCCACACACTGGAATCGAACCCTTTGAGCAGGGGGTGCTCAAGCCTGTAGACCTTTCCAAGTCCGAAGGCCGCGGCCTCATCGGCCAAGGGAGCGATGCGGTCCCCAACAACCACGACGCAGGCTTCGGCCCCCAGTTCTTTTCCGAGATCGTTCGCACCGCGCATCAGTTCCAAGGTTTTCTTGTCCAAAAGTCCGTCTTTGGACTCAGCCAATATTAATATCTCGTTCATTTCGCCTTCTCCTTAGCCAAGTGACTCAAGAACTAATTCATTCAAATCCATCACCTTCATGTCGCCTTCAAACCCTGCTGTTTTTAAGGCGTCTTCCAGCATAATCAGGCACAAAGGACATGCCGTGATCAGGATTTCCGCCCCCGTCTGCCTCGCCTGTTTGATCCTTATCTCGCTCATGCGCGTCTCGCCGCTAAACTCCTGTCCCTGCCACATTCGTCCACCTCCACCGCCGCAGCAGACACTGCCTGGTCCGTGATTGCGCATTTCGACCAGCCTTATTCCGGGTATGGCGCGGATGACCTCTCTTGGCGCATCGAAAATGTGGTTGTGCCTCCCGAGATAGCAGGGGTCGTGATAGGTCGCCGTGGAGTTGACCGGAATTTGAAGCTTGAGATTTCCGCCCGCCAGGAGTTCCTGCAGAACCGAGGTGTAGTGACGCACCCTGAAGAGCTTGCCGGGATATTCATTCAGAAAGGTATGGAAGCAGTGCGGAGAGGACGTAACGATATCCGTCACCGTATACTTTTCAAAAAGGGCCGAGCAGTTTTCAACCTTCTCCTGGAACAACCCCAACTCTCCGGCCACCCGGGCAATATCGCCGCAACACGGCTCCTTGTCGCCCAACGTGCCAAAGCTGACGCCCGCACGCTTCAAGACAGTCGAAAACGATTTGGCGATCTCCCGGGCCCGAGCGTCGATAGACGTTGTACACCCTACGAAATAACAGAGCCGCTTGTCTGACTCGCCCGGTTTGAGCGTTGGAATATCGATGCCCTTGGCCCAGACGCTCCGCTCCCTCTTGCTCGCCACCCAGGGGTTGTCATAATTGAAGAGCTTTTCCAGGGTCTGGTTCATGAGATCCGGGACGCCCTTGCCCTCTTCCACCAGTTCCGTGCGCTTCTTGACTATCGCCTGGAACCCGGCCGCATAAACAGGGCAGACCTCCAGGCAGGCCCCGCAAGTCGTGCAGTACCAGGAGAGCTTTCCGTCAATGGGTGGGACCCGGGACAGCAAGCGCACATCTCCTGCCGGGAAATTTTTTTCCCACAATGAACGCCGTGCGGTCTGGATAAAATCGCGGGGCGACAAAGGTTCTCCCGCACCTGCGGAAGGGCATGCCTGCACACACCGTCCACATCTCATACAACCATCGAGTGAGGCCAGCTCATCGATGCCCCATAAGGCCCCTGACTCCATTAGCGACAAAGACCCATCCAGGGGCTCTTTCGGGGAGTGATGCAGGTAAGAGGCAGCGACCGCTCCAACCATATGAAACATCTTGGTGAAAGGAAACGCGGCGATAAACAGGAGGCACAACAGGGCATGGCCCCACCAGAGGTCCGGGTATAACGACACGGCCGTTTCCCGCCGAACCAACTCTCCAACCCGCATCCCCACAAACGACCAGTCGGCCCATTGCGGCCCCTGGGCCGCAAGCCTTACCCCCTCCAGAAAAAACCCCGACAACACGATGACGAGGAGCCAGATCGGGACAAGTGCGTCCTCCAGTCTACGTTCAAGCCTTGGCACGCACTGAATGTACCTGCGGACGAGCGCCCAGGCGATCCCCACCAGCAGGGATACCCCCCCCCAGCTCCATGGATAATGCGAACAGAAGGTAGCTATTGCCCGTGAGGAACGGGTATACATGTCCATGCACAGCCAAAAGCGAGGTGCCGGCAAGTAATGTGACAAAGCCCCAGAACAGGAACAAATGAGCCGCCCCTGCCGCAATATCGCCTCTCAATATGCGACGGCCCAGGATTATTTCTACGAGCGACTGCTTAACGGCCCGTACTGAGAAGCAACTCCTGTCTTTAGGCGCGCTTTTTCGCCACACCGTCAGGTGCATGGTCAATCCCGCAAGGCAAATCCCGGCGGCCAACAACGCCAGGAGGTAAAACAGCCCTGCATGATCGATGTGCCAAAACATGATGCGATTGGGCGTCATAAATCCTCCATTGTGATAACTTTCGAGCCTGGCCGGGGCAGCAGCCGCCGTGTCCAGAACTTAACGTGGGCACGCTTGACAAACCAAATCAAAAAAACTAAAAGGTTATTAAGAAAAACTAAATACCTGTGACAACCCTAATCCGGATCCACCGCATGGTTCTCAATGTGAACCAATTGAGGTCATTTTACGCCGCCGCAAAATCGGGCAGCATCACCAAAGCGGCCGCGGAACTCATGGTCACCCCGGCAGCCATTACTTTGCAGGTAAAACAACTCGAAGAAAACATCGGGCTAAAACTCCTGTACAGGGCGGGAAATTCCATGCGCCTCACCGAATCGGGCTCGGAGATCTTCGACAGGATCCGAAGTCTTTTCGATGAAATCGATGACCTCGAAGTATTCATCGCGGATATCAGCAAGGGAAAGTCGGGAGAGCTAAGGATCGGGTGTTCGGAGACTGCGGCCATATATGTCATGCCGGGGCTGATAACCTCATTTCAACTCGCCTATCCCGGCATTAAGATCATTATCGATCGCGGGACCACCGCCGAGATGCTGAGCAGTCTGGTGAACCGGAAAAATGAACTCGTGGTGGCTCAATACAGACCGGATGACCGGCGGATAAAAATGCGGTTCATGGGACGAAAGCAAATTGCGTTGATCACGGCAAAAAGCAGCGAATTGCTGCCGCGGGTTCCCATTTCAATCACTTCTCTACAGGAGAAACCGCTTATCGCTCCGGCAAAAGGCTCCGCCATCCGTCACATCATGAGCACATTTTTGAAGCAATATGGTGTGTTTCCCAAAATTGTCATGGAGACTTCCAGTATCGCTTTGACGAAGACGCTGGTGCAGCAGGATAAAGGCGTGAGCTTTGTTTGCCGCGAAGGTGTCGATGAGGAGCTGCATCTAAATCACATAAGAGAGATTCAAGTCATGGAGGGCCTGCCCTCGATCGAGTATGGGGTGGGCTACATGACCCGCAATGATTTGTCCGAATCGGCATTGGCTTTCATTAAAATTATTGAAAAATCAAAGCATGAGCAATCGCCTCAAGAAGAACACCCTTAAATCTCCCCGGCGCAACATTCAAGTACCCAATTGAGTTCAAGCGGCCCAAAAATGATTGGATAACGAGTATGACAAACCTTCAAAATGAACGGTCTTGTTGTTTTGTTATAACCTCATAAGGGATTCGCTGTTGTCATCGTGAGTAGGTGAAGTATCCTTTAAATCACGCGTCCATGAGTGAAAAGCGCCCTATCCATCTATTCGTATCATACAATTCGCGTTCGACATAGGACGGAGTGAGAGGCTCCCGCACCAGCCCCCCGCCTTCTTCGGGGTAATGGGGAATGGATGATTGAAAACACAAAATTGGAAAAAGAGCCATGAAGGTCTACGATGAAGTACCCGCTTTCGAATTCGACCCTGAAAGGGATTTCAAACAATCGCCCTACTGGTTCCTGGACAGCGCCCATTCCGTTCCGGCCTGGACTCCCATGTTTGGGTGGTTCTGGGTGAATTTGTGCCGCCACGGCATGCAATACGGGGCGGAGAAATTGAGCTTGCCTACCATTAAGGGTTGGGATTGGCGCTTCCACAGGGGGGGTGGGTTCTGGTGTGTATTGCAGACCAAATCGGAGGAAGAGAAGAAAAAAAGAGAGTCCCGATTCCGTAAGGCCATCCTCCCCTTCATTCAAGACTACGATGGACTTTGGGACAGCTATGTAAAAGATATGACCGGGCGCTACGACAAGCTCAAGGCGCTCGATCTCGACCAGGCTTCAAACATCGAACTCCTCGAAAATTTCGAAGATACGATAAACACGTGCCGCCGTATGTGGGAGATACACATGATTATGACTTACGGCACGTATATCGCCTATGTTCTCTTTGAAAGCATGTGTCGCGAACTCATCGGCATAGACGAATCATCCCCCCTCTTTCAAGCCCTGGTCACCAATTCCGACAATAAAGTCTTCCAGGTGAACCGTGAACTATGGGAGTTTTCCAAAAGAGCGCGCGAGGAGGGTCTGGCCGAGATATTTCTCCAAAGCAAACCTTCCGAAATCAGGGAACGGCTCGAAGAATCCGCCAGGGGCAAAGAGTTCATGAAAGATTTCATGACCCTTATGAATCGCTACGGCTGGCGCATGAAACGAATGTCGGAAATCACCATGCCCTCATGGTTGGAAGATCCCACTCCGCCTCTGATAAGCGTCAGGCAATTTCTAAAAAAGGAGGAGAAGTTCGATTTCGGCGAACAGCAGGCAAAGTTACGCGAACAACGCCTGGAAGCCGAAAGCTGCGTGCTTTCCAAGGTGCCCGGTGAACAGCGCAGCTGGTTCAAGCGGTTGATGGTTCTGGCTGAAAAAAGCGGGACCTTCAGTGAAGAGCACGATCTTTACCTCGATCTTTATATGCACGCACTTGTGCGTCGTTGTGTGCTTGGTCTCGGACGGCGGTTTGCCGCCAAAGGCGCCCTGGCAGAGCCCGGTGATGTCTTTTTCCTCATTCCCGATGAAGTCCGCAAGGCGGCAATCAATCCGGACCAGTTCGATTTGCGCCACATCGTCGATCGTCGCAAGGCTAAATGGCAGGAGTGGCAAGACTCACCCAATCCCCCGGTGTTACTCAAAAAAGATTTTGAAATGGATGAGGCGGTCAAACTCCTGATCCAATCCATGGACCCTCTTGCCCTCAAGGCAGTGGTCGGAACAATGCCTCAAGTTCGCCCGGAATTCAAAGCCGACCTCTATGGAACCTGCGGCTCTCCCGGTGTGGCTGAGGGCGTGGCACGGGTGATCAGGAATGAAGAGGACCTTTATCTCGTCCAGGAGGGGGAAATATTGGTGGCGGCCACGACTTCGCCGAACTGGACCCCTGTCTTTTCGATGGTCAAGGGGGTAATCGTGGAACAGGGGGCCATTTTGTGTCATGCCGCCGTTATAGGGCGGGAATACGCAATCCCGGTATTGATGAACGTGGCCGGGGGATGCTCCAAAATACGAACGGGCCGGCGCGTCAAGGTGGACGCAAACCTCGGTGTTGCGTTCATTATGGACAGTTAGGGGGTTAAAGTCATGAGCGAAAAGTGGCTCTACTGGTTTGAGGAGTTGAACGCCGGACAAAATGATCTGGTGGGTAAAAAGTGCGCCAACCTGGGCGAGATGACTCGACTGGGAATGCGAATTCCCCCGGGATTTGCCGTCTCGGTGGACGGATACGAGCGGTTTATGGCAGAAACCGGGGCCGGAGAGGAGATCCGCGGATACGTCCTGGAGCACATGGCTGATTTGAAAAGCATCAAGAACCAGGTGAAGGCAAGCGAGACAATACGCGGTATCGTCGAATCCAAAGAGATGCCCGCCGGCATGCGGGAAGAACTGTACCACTATTACGAGGAACTGAGAAAGCGGGCCGGTATGGAAGAAATAGCCGTGGCCGTGCGCTCCAGCGGAGCGGTCAGCATGCCCGGGCAAATGGAGACCTACCTCAATGTTCGCGGCAGGGAGGCCGTTGTCCGAAAAGTGATAGAGGTGTGGGGAAGCGCTTTCACTACCCGGGCAATATCCTTTCGGCTGGAGAAGGGAATGCCTGTGGAAAAGGCGCCCATTGGAGTCGCCGTGCTGAAGATGGTCGAGGCCAAAGCCGCCGGAGTGGTCCTTACGGTGCTGCCCACGACCGGCGACACGTCCAAGGTGGTGGTGGAGGGCAACTGGGGGCTGGGCGAAAGCGTGGTCAGCGGAGAAATCAATCCCGATCAGTTTATCGTGGATAAAGAGAGCGGGTGCGTGGAGTGCACGGTTAATCAAAAAACGAAAATGATCGTCTACCACGATTCAGGAACCAAAACATGCGAGGTTCCCGAGGAGAATCAGTGCAAGGCCTGTGTGGATACCGAAGAATTGAATGAAATAGTGCGGATCGCCAAAGAGGTCGAGAGTTATTTCCAGGCCCCGCAGGATATGGAATGGGTGCTGGATTTTACGGCATGCTGTCCCGAAAATCTCTACTGGGTCCAGGCCAGGACCGCCAAGTATTCCAAAGTCGAGGAGAAGGAAGCCGAATACCTGGCGGAGTTGATGACCCGCTTATTTTAATTCGAGGCGCAAAAGGAGAAAACATGCCTGTTCTGTTCACCCAATACTGGGACGTGATGCCCGGCAAATATGAGGAGTATGTCTCTTTCATATCCACAAACTATATTCCCAATATGCACAAGATGGGAATGCCGTTGGTGGGAGGCTATTACGTCAAGATAGGCGAGGGTCCAAGAATCGTGGCCGTGTCCACGGTCGATGAAGCAGATAACCTGCGCCTGACGATTACTTCTCGTGAATATAGCCTTCTGTCTTTACGCTTGCTCGAATATGTCTGGAAATATTCCAATAAAGTCTATGTTCCCTCAGGCCGCATCCAGGAAAACCAATACCGGGTTCAGACGGGAGTTGTAAAATTCAACCATTACTACAATATCCTGCGTGGGAAGGAAGAAGAACATCTGAAATTTGTCAAGCAGGAGTGCGTTCCCGCGTTGGAGGAACTGAAGATTCCACTCACAGGCGGCTGGCGGCTGATTATGGGAAGCGGACCACGGGTTTTGGCCGAATGTACGGCCAAAAACCTCGTGACGGTTGCGGGGGCCGCGGATACCTCACTTTACAGAAAACTGATGAGAACAATGAAAAACAAGTACGCCACCGACTACAGCAGCCGGATTCTAACGCCTACCGGCAGGGTGGAGGT
>JARLHP010000136.1 GCA_031292195.1 Syntrophobacteraceae bacterium | reverse complement strand
GAGTTAAGCGACTCAACTGGAATCGGTGCGGCTCTTTTAGAGCGACGATCTTGATCCCAAAGGGATCAAAGCTATTAGCCGGGGGTTGAGGCCGTGAGGCCGATACCCCCGGAAAGGAACGAAAAAGAAGGAGACGACCCCGTGAGGGGTCGCAGATCAGAACCATCAATCAAGATATCTCTGATTGGGGTATGCTTTGGGCGAAGAAGAGGCTACAAACCATTGGCCACCCAAATGGGATCCCCATAAGTTGGCGCTTATGGGGCATGCTCCCCGCACTTTTGTCCTTTGCCTTGCATTGAGCGGACGATTACGACACAGTCTCTTCGCTCCACCCATCCTACGTCAGTCCTTCGAGAGCCGCTGTAGGATGGGTGAAACGCAGTGAAACCCATCTGTTTGTCGCGTCTTGAACGCACAGCTTCGTATCAGACAGCGTGCCCGTCCAGGAATAAGCAGAGCATCCGCTGGTCCCCGGGATGCCCCCAATCACCGATCAACCTGATCTTGAGGCCCTCCACCCCGGCTAATCAGTGATAGTGAGCGGAGTCGTAACGGGTTTGTATGTCTCCGGGTTGGTGAGCTATACGTTCGAGGTGAGCCGATGTCGGTGCTTCGAAAAAAGTGGCGAAAAACCTCCCCTTTGCAGAAGAGAGCGCCTTCGCATTTCGGTGAGGCAGCGGATCATGATGATTCATGGGCAAATGGGTGAAAACGGACGGCGCGATTGCGCAGTCGAATTTTTTTCCGAACCGGTCAAACTCGATTTTCACCCGAAGCACAAAACAAATACTGTATGGGAAGAAGCAAAATACATGTTTTTGCCTATCCAACTTTTTTCGGGCGGTAAGTATATTATAAATACTTAGCTATACCATCTCATGTTTCTCTCTTTGGAAAGCCAGGTCCCTCCCACCTGGCTTTCTTCTTTTTCAGCGCTCCGAGTCGGCCCGCTCACCCGTAAACTGAACATGGATTTTGCGCGTCCTGGGGCCGTCGAACTCCAGCAGGAATATACTCTGCCAGGTCCCCAGCACCATGCGTCCCGCATCGACGATTACCTGCGCGCCGCCACCGGTCAGGATCGACTTGATGTGGGCCGCGGAATTGCCCTCCGCGTGTTTGTAGCCGCCCTGCCAGGGAACGAGTTTTTCCAGCGACTCCAGGACGTCTTCCATCACGCTTCTGTCGGCCCCCTCGTTAATGGTGACCGCGGCAGTGGTGTGGGGAACATAGATCAGGCAGACGCCGTTTAGAGCCGATTTTTCCCGGAGTACGGCTTCCACGCGGTCGGTGATGTCCACGGCGCAACTGTGGGCCGCTGTTTTTATCTGGAATGTTTCCATGTCGATATCCATTCCGTTCAGGGCAGGATGATTCCCGACTCCGTTCGATGCTCCTGCTCGGCGGGTTCGGAGCTTTGCGGGAAATCTTCGGGCCAGTAAGAATGCATCGAACTCATTATGATCCGGGAGACGACCGGATTTTTGCCGGCCGGCGACTCCCCGGCGAGATCTTCGGCAATAATCCATGCCCAGCGCGCCTTTTGTTCGTCGTCCAGGAGCTTGAAGGCCATGGCCTGCTCTTCGAAAAATCTTGTGAAAAGGAGTCGTTTCTTCCCGGCGCACAGCGTGTCGCCCGCGCTCCGAAGCAGATCCAGGCTTCGCTCGGTCAAGACCTCCCGAGGGATCACCAGGATCGCGTTGTCAAGGTCTTTGAGCTTTTGGCGCCACGGGGCAAGATCTTCCTTGGCAAAGCTCAACCATGAAAGATCCATATCCTCGAGCAGCCGGTCCACTTCCACTTCGTCGAAGAATTGCTCCGGGTGCTCTATCTCCGGCATGAGGTCATAGACATACGGCTTTGTGTCGGGTTCGTGGTATCTCGCAAAAATATCGCGCCCTCGCTCCAGGTGGGCATAGGTCCCCTTGCCGGTCCAAAAATCGAGCATTTCGAAAAAGAGCTTGGCGGCGTGTCGCAGCGGCACCTCGGTCGGCCTGCGGTTCGAGTGGGTGGAGAGCATCTGGAGGTATTCCCGGTAGCGCTTCTGACCGGAGGATTCGGCCACCCGCACATTGAAGGTGGAAAAATCGTCTTCCAGAAAAGCGGTCACCAGCGCATAGCTCCCGGTAGAGACTTCCGGAACCAGGGCTGAAACGATCCACATGGCGCCCTGGACCTGGAATAGATGGGCTACCGCTTTTCTCTGTTCCTCCCGGATCAGGACCACCTTTTCGGGCGCCGACATATTCTCCGCGGGCGCGAAGCCCTTTTGGGAGAAGCGGTATGCCGCCTTTTTGGCGCTCCTTTTGTAGGGTGAGCCTTCCACCAGTCCTTCCAGGGCCCGGAAGGTCCGAAAGCCGATAGGGTTTGGATTGCGGCTCAACCTGTCTATAATGGCAGCGGCAAGGCTCGGCCTTTCGGATAGAGAACCGCACAGGGATTTCAGATACCCCGCAAAGCTCTCCCCCTCAGGGTCCTGAACGGCAAGTCGGTCGAAGATCATGTCCAGCTCGGCGGTTTCTTCCGGGGTGAGTTCAGGTTGGCCTTTTGCTTTTTTGGCTGCTGCTTGCTTGCTGCTCATATTCCCTCTACTATCTGCTGGGGGCCGACCGGAGGGGGGGCGAAAATCCCTCCTGGCCGGCCTGGATTATAAGACCGATGGATTTCTGGCCGCTTTAATAAAAAAAGCCCCATTCACACGCCGGTAAGAGTGATCCTGGGGCTTTTTCAACTGAGTGGAAAACTCTATTCTTCTTCGGATTCCACCTCGCGCGGCTCGATGATCAGTGAGTCGGCTACAAGCTCCCAGAGATATTTTACCTCTAGATACTCCATGTCGTATTCTTTGCGCAGGCTCTTCATGATCTGGTCGCGGCAGTTGTGGCAGGGAGCGATGAGCATATGCGCCCCCGTATCCTTGATCTGCTTGGCCTTGACCCGACCGTAGTAGATGCGCTCCTCGTTATAGGGAGCGGCCCATGCGCCGCCGCCCGCGCCGCAGCAGAAATTGTTGGCCCGGTTGGGGTACATGTCCACAAAATTATCGCAGCACTGCTGCGTAATCCACCTGGGTTCCTCGTAGTATCCATGACCGAAGGTGCGTTCGCTCTTGCGGCCGTAATTGCACGGATCATGATAGGTGGTGAGGTGAGTGTGTACGGATTTATCCAACTTGATGCGCCCCTCATCGATATATTGTTTCAAGAGGTCGTGCACCGAGAGGAACTTGATGCCTTCGCCGGCAAACCACTTTTGCAGACCAAGCCTGGTCGCATAGTAGGCGTGGCCTCATTCGGGTAGCAGGAGGTAGTCACACTCCAGTTCCTTGTAGTTTTTAACGATTCGCCCGACGACTTCCTTCATCGACTCGTCATCGCCGGTGAAAAGGCCCCAGTTAACCCCTTCCCAGTTTTCAGAAGTTACGGTCCAGGATTCATTGGCGGCGTACAAAATCTTCCACCAGAACTTCATGTCATCGGGTTCGCCGAAGGGTTCCTTGGAATTGATGGTCAGCAGGACCCTGGCGCCTTTCTTGTCAATCGGCACGGTGAAGCCCGGAAGTTCTTCGGCCAGCTCGGCGCTCAAGTCGTCCAAAAGATACAGGAAGTCATCTTTGGGGATGCCGACGTTATTTCCGGTCTTGATGCACATCGCGACGCCCTTGTGTAGAACGCCGGGAACTTTATCTCTTTCCCTTTTGCCGCGGGCGGACCGAAGCATCGCGAGCAGGTCGACGCCCATGGGGCAGGCGTGCTCACACCGACCGCACAAGGTGCATATCCAGGGAAATCTGGAATCGATCAACTCCTGTTCAAGCCCCAGCACGACCATCCGCACAGCCTTGCGAACATCCATGTCGTCCACGCCCGTGACCGGGCATCCCCCGGCGCACGTACCGCAGGTCAGGCACAGATCCGCGAACTGGGTCGCAAGCTTGCGCTTTTCATGTTTTGATAATAACAACGGATCCATTAATTTTCTCCTGTTTCAAATCCACACCCCCGCATGGGGCAACGGCTCTTTCCACGGGTTGTTTTTTCACAAATGAAACTGATGAGGGTCGAAGCTCATTACTGATCGCAGTTGTTCTACATAACTCCAATCGAACGCAAATGCAATCTCATTTTGCATTTTACCCCAGTGTTTTCGCGGCCTGCCTGACCAGTTGGGCGATTTTGATCTTGTTGGGGCACAGCCGTTCGGCGCCGGAAAAATCGATGGTTTCGAGCTTTCCCCGCACCTCTGCGGGAATGGCGGCAAAGCAGCTTCTGGCGTAATCGGTTTCCCCGTAGCTGTTGAAGTACATCAAAAAGCGCATTATGTCGCCAACCGGCGCGGCATGGTCGATGGCCGGCTCGCAGATGGAGGTGCAGCCGGGGCAGTAGCCCGGGGCGGTCTCCAGGGCAAATGTGTCCATCAGGTCCCGGTCTTCCGCGGTGAGTTTGGTTCGGTCCAGGGCCGCGGCCACATTCGACATCAGGATGGTCATGTTGGGCATCTGGGAACAGATGCTGGCAATCTTGGGTTCTTCCCAGACCGCCTTGAGTTTGGCCTGGGCGTCGGTAAAGCCCCGCTTGATAAATCGGGAGGCCAGTTCCAGTTCGGCTTCCGAGTCAACCAGGGTGCAGCCTTTGCCCTGGGTCTTCATTGCTGTCAGCCCTATGCCCGCTTTGCTGCACGCCTCGATCGCCCTGCGCATCTTGTCTGTGCGCATCAGCCGAAAATCGTATCGGAGCATGATCCCGTCTATCCATCCCAGCTTGGAGGCGGCCAGAAGCATGTCTTCCATATTGTTGTGGGCGCTGAAGCCGATGAATTTGATCTTGCCCTGCGATTTGGCCTTTTCGGCCCAGGCCCTGGCCTCTTTGCCCAGCAGACTCGGGCTCT
Organism: Syntrophobacteraceae bacterium; assembly: GCA_031292195.1. Classification (GTDB taxonomy): domain Bacteria; phylum Desulfobacterota; class Syntrophobacteria; order Syntrophobacterales; family Syntrophobacteraceae; genus SbD1. The sequence continues at coordinate 14,855 of JARLHP010000136.1, read as the reverse complement.
TTATTCCGTGCAGAAAGTAGAGGTCGAAGTAATTGGCGTTGGTTCTTTGGAGCGACTGGTCCAGGTACTTCGAAAGGCCTTCGGGGTCGTACCTGGTCGATTTGGTCACCAGGAAAATTTCCTTCCTGGTCTCCGGATATTTTTTCAGAAACTGTCCGATTCCCAGCTCGCTGTTTCCACCCTCGTAGGTCTCGGCGGTATCCCAGTAAGTGACTCCCCACCGGAGGGCCTGCTTTAGCATCAGTTGGTTGGTGGTGATGTCGAACATTCCCCCCAGCCCCAGACTGGAGACTTGCACTCCGGTCTTGCCAAACGGCCTTGTCGGGATGCGGACCGGAGTGGAACTTTCCGCTTCGGCTTGAGCCGCCACCGCCTCACTGCCCGGAAGTAAGAGCGAACCTGCGCCAAACGCCCCTGCAATCTTGAAAAAATTTCGACGGGAACAGCCGTTGTTGTCGGACATTGCCTCTCCTTGTCGAACTGGGTTGAGTTTGAGATTATTTGAGCAAAAGTGAATGCTTCCTGCTTCTCGATTCCCCTTCGGCGCTCACCCTGATCGCCCTGCGGCCGCTAACCGGGCACTCGTGCTCGCAAACCCCGCAGCCGATGCACCTGTCCGGATCGACCACAGGGGCCTGGAGCCGAATCTGCAGCGTGAACTTTCCGCCCGCCGCGGTGACAAGTCGCGGCGAGACCCCCGCTTCGAGGGTCAGGGAGTTGCCCGAATTGGAAACGATACGCCTTCTTTCCGATAGACTTCCTGATTGCACCGCTGCAAAAAAGTCGCCCGTCTCGAAGCGGTGGGCTCTAAGCGCGGGTCCGGAAAAGGTAACCGTGGTTCCCGAAACGCTTGCCGCCTCCAGCCTGCCGTTTCGCACCTCGGCGAAACTCTCCTTCACATATATTGCCTTGGGGCTGACAGGGCAATTCTCCTGGCAGACGATGCACGGCCTGTTCATGGCCCAGGGCAGGCAGCGGCCCCGATCGACAAAGGCCGTTCCGATCCGGATGGGACCGGATTGGCTAAAAGAGCCCAGCCCCAGCTTTTCATCGAGCGATAGTGGCCTGATGGCCGCTGTCGGGCATATCTCTCCGCAGGCGGTGCAGTTTTTCTGGCAGCCGCTGGTGCCCGCGCGCATGTTCAAAGCGGGGGTCCACAAGCTCTCGAGCCCCTCCCTCAGGGTATCGGGTTGTATGACGTTGGTGGGGCAGACCCGCGCGCACTGACCGCACCGGATGCAGCGGTCGAGAAAATCCGGTTCGGCCAAAGATCCGGGGGGCCGAATCAGGGCGGGATCGTAGTTTCGGCCAAGTTTTCCGTCGAGCCTCAGCATGGGCACGGCCACCACCGCGCAGAGGGCGCTGGTCACAAAGCCCCGCCTGGACAGGTCGGGGGAAAGAGTCTCCCCGGAAGCCGACCGAAACGTATTGTAGCCCATCAGGTGGTCGTTGCAGGTGTCAAGGCAGTTTAAGCAGAGCACGCACTCGGAAATTCTGATGGCCCCCGCCGGGTCGCAGCCGCCTTCACACCTGCTGCCGCAAAGCCCGCACTGGCTGCATTTGCCCGGCTTCTTTCCCACCCGCCACAGAGCGTATCTGCCCAGCAGGCCGTAAAGGGCGCCCAGGGGGCATACGAACCGGCAGTAAAACCGGGGAATTGCCAGGTTGAGAAAAAGCGCGCCCAAAAACAGCGTGGCGGTGAGAAATGCGGTTTCGTAATGTCTTTGGGCCGCAAATACCAAATGGACCGAGGAGTCCGCCAGGGGCAGAAATAGTAAATTTACAGAACGATAGACTAGCGGTATGGGATCGAGAAACCCGGTCATGAGGGCCGAGGACGCCACGCCGTCGAGCTTCAAAAACCAGCCCGCCGAAGCCCACACGACGGCCAGTCCGGCGAGCAGGGATAGGGGCCTTCTTAGTTTTGCGTCCGCTCTTTTCGAGGCCGCCACGGCAATTGCCAGGATGGCCAGGGCCGCCGCGATCCCCAGCGGGTCGACCCGCGAGGAATCGGCCAGGTGAAGCGCCAAGCCGCCCAAAGCCGGGGCAAGCAGGACCAGGAGCACATAGTATTTTATCCTCTGAGTGTCCCTGTACCGGTTTACGGCCGTTCTTTCCCGCACCGACCGAGCGCGCCAGCCGATCCAGCCGACCAGGTGATGGAGCGCTCCAAACGGGCAGACCCAGCCGCAGAAAAACCTTCCCAGAAGGGCGGTGAGCGCCACGGTCGCCACGGCCCAGAGCAGTCCCGCGTAGAGGGTGCGGGTCGTAAGAATGGAGCCCAGCGCAACCAGGGGGTCGAGCTGCAGAAACCAGTTTACCGGCCAGCCGCGCAGGCGGAAAAAGATTTGCCCGGGGGTCGCGCAAATGCAAAACCATAAGAACAGGGCGAAGAAGAATGCCTGGGTTATTCGCCGGACGATCGTGATCCTCATCGCATGGTTACCCTGTGGTTACGCGAACCGGTTTTAGCGATTCGAAATCCGAAGTTCCCACCCCGGCCTGTTCGGCTTTTACTAGGAACGGCAGGTCCCGCGGAGTTTTACCGAGCAACCGCGCCCCGGCCGAATCGGCTGCCACCTGGTCGGTGCTGACGATCATCGTGTTGGTCTGTTTGAGATCGGAGACCGACCCGCCGGTCGGCCCGTTGGACACCATGGTGGAGGTGCCGTCCAGGATGACCAGCGTGGGTTTTATCATCACCGCCAGATCTTTTATGAAGGTGTGTATATCCTGGTGGAAGATGTTTCGCCTGCCGCCTATGAACCCGTACCAGTTTTTCATGGCCATCGAGGCCCCGCTCCGGTGGTGGTCTTTAACCGGCGCCATCCCGATCAGCTTTGTGGCGCCCTTGAAGGCCCCGGTGAAAACGGGCCAGTCCCGGATAAGTTGGGAACCCGGCGCGCTCATGTCTGTGAAAAGCGATTCCTCGGGCAAAATCAGCTCGGCCCCCGAGCTTTTGGCCGCCTCCGCGATTCCGGTCAGGGAAAAGCAGCTCTGCGGGTCGTTTATGGGGTTGTCTGTTACAGCTACCGTTGCGGCCCCCGCCAGGAAGCACATCCGCACCACCTCGGCCAGCAGCACCGGATTGGTCGTGGCGCAAAGCGACGGCGGGGAAGCGAATGCCCCGTTTACCTTGATCAGGACCCGGTCTCCCTTGGTAACGAAACTCCCCATGCCTCCCAGCGCCTGGATCGCACCGTTTACGGTTTTGATCCGGTCTGCGCCGGTAGCTATCGCCATCTTTTTTCCCGCCCGGGGGACGGCGAAATCGGGCAGGGCCACCGGGGGCTTCTCTTTGGGGGCGCGGGGGCCGAACGGGTCATGAAGAAACACCCCCAGCGCGGCCGCAACACCCACCGTTACCCCCATCTTGGCCGTACGGATTAAAAAATCGCGCCTGTCCATTTCCGATTGCCCGGGCCGGTCCTTGATTTTCTCACTCATTTAACCGTCTCGCTCAGCTTGTGGTAGACCTGCAAAGCGACCTCTTTTGCGCTCTCCAGCTTATCCACTTCGTGGGTGCCGGCAAAAAAACGCCCCTGGTGCATGACCACTTCGTAAGTATCGAATACCTTAAATATTTTCGAGCCGGGGGCCTCGCTGATTTCACCGGCCGCCGTTCCTCCGTTTTGGAGCAGAAACTTGCCGTAGGCGGCGGCCATATCCCGCGCTTCTTTCGGGTCTTTCCGCCTGGAAATAAATGCGGTCACCCGGCAGCCCCGGTCGGTATATATGGCTGTGTAAACATGATCCAGCCCGCTGAAGGAGAAAACATCCTCGATGTGCAGTGAAATGGTCGACTGGTCCAGGGATTCACGAGGGAAAAACGATTCGGTCTTTAGTTCGGCAGACCGGGGTTGCTCTTTGGACAGGTTCTTTGCCAGAATCGTCATGTCGTCCATGAGGCCCCGGGCCGAGGAAATTATTTCGAAATACTTCGGTCCGGCGGTAAAAAAGATGGCGTCCTCGGTGCGGTAGGCGGATATGTCCCCGTCCAGTTCGAGAGGCCTGGAACCTTTTCGCTTCTGAAGGCTGTAGACCGAGAAGGCGTCAGCCGGGTTTCGCATGTCGTAGACAGAGACTTCGATCCAGCTTTTGGCGTCGGTCTTTCTGGCAAACCGGTTGACGGTCAGTTTTACAAATCCGCTGGAAAGATAGAAATCGGCTTTGCCGTCGATCTGGTCGGCCAGGGTCTGGGAATCGAAAGTTTGCTCCCGGCCAAAGGGGGCGAGATCCCCGGGAAGGTAGGACGGAACACTCGAACCCATACTGGAGAGAATGGACCTGTGCCGATAGGGGCCGTTTGGTGAAAACGCCCCGTAAAGATAAACCCCGCCCGCAATTGTCACTAAAAGAATCAGTATGAAAACCCCGATGGAGGTTTCGACAGCGCCCGCTCGTCTCATTGCATCTCCTGTGCGGTTCGGAGAGCCAATATAACAAGCCTGGAGAAAGCAGGCAAGGCTCCAGGGTGGGATGGTTTCGGCACATGGCCGGCAGACTGTTGCTTTATACCAAGTTACGTTCAAGATGCGTCAATAAGACGTGGTCAACTGTAGGATGGGTGGAGCGCAGCGCAACCCATCAACCTGGAACTTGAACGCAACTTGGTATTAGTACCAAGATGCAAAGAACTAAAAGCGCAGGACGGTGTCCGCCCTGCACCCGCCATTTTTGAGGCCGGCGCACGTTGCCGTGCGCCGGCCTGATGCACGCGCCTTTGGCGCGGGTGGCAAGCATTGCCCGTGCCGCAGTCAAGCGCCGGGCAAGTCATCGTCCTGGATGCGATCGTGGCGGGACTGGTGTGGGGGCGACGGAATTTTCCGGGGTTCCGGCTTAGAATCCCAGCTCCATGCGTTCACTGCGTGGACAAATCATTTTCTCCCGGCTCACACAGAGTCGATCTCGATACGCTCGGGAAATTCCCCGAAAAGCTCGCTTCTCCCCAGTTCCCCTTGAGGATTGAAAAAGCGCATACTGCCATCTTCATTGCAAAGCCAGAACTCCTTAGCGCCCTTCTCAAAATAGAGAAACCTTTTTTCCTCCAGCTCCGCGGCGCTGTTCGATGGGGACTCTATTTCAACAACGACTTCCGGGGATTCAGGGAGTTTGAGGTTGCGAATTCCGTGCTTCTTCAGAAATGCTCTGCTTCTCCAGGCGACATCAGCAACCCTGACGCCTTTAGAAGTTTGAATGGGGCATTCAGAGGATACTCTGTCCTCTTCTCCATGGCGCACGAACCATCCAATTATGCGCGTTTGGTATATTCCGTGTGTATCTGAGGCCGGAGCCATCGTAATCTTTCCCCATTCGTTTGTTTCGATCTTGAAGGGCAGGTCTTTCAGGTTCGGGTCCTTGACAACTTCTTCCCATTCCATCGGTGTCTCCTTCCCGAAACGCCTGGTGACAAAAACATCGAGGTCCTCGCCGTGAGCCCGGCGCGCCTGTCACCAGTTATTTGTTTGCTCCTGCTGCAGCGCGAGCCCCAAACGGCCTCCGGACGACTCGACTTCTCGAGGTCCACCGCTATCAAGGAACGGGTCCGAAAGGGGGGGGCGGCGATTCCGTTCCATCAAAACTATAAATCTTTTTCGCCCTGGGCGGTAGCTCTTTTGCCCTTTCCGCCGGCGTTCGCTTCAAGTCCCCCTGGTCGGCTTCCCGCTTCCGCTCAGTCCTCAGCAGTCAGTGCTTTAGGTTGGGCTAAGCGGTAGCGCAGCCCAACAAAAACCTTTGGGAATCCGGTTGATCCCATGCCCTTGCTCTTTTAAGATACAAGGGTGGGTGGAGCCCAAGCGCAACCCACCAACTCAATCTGGAATTAAAATTTGTTTTACACCGGCCCGAAATCAAAATATTCAGTTACGAAGGGACAGATATGATCATTAAGAAAACGTTAATATTACATGTCTTGGCCTTTGTCTCTGTATTTACATCCTCATTGCCCATGTTCGCCCTGGCGGTCGATAATCCCGACACGCCGGATCATGTAAAGCAATTTCAACTAAAATGTAAACCGTATGAACAAGCTATTGGCAAGGCAATGAGCACTCCTGAAGTTATGGATGCAAATGCCAAATACGTTGAATTTCTGGATAAGGAACTAAATTCTGCCTATAAACTAATTGAAGGCAAATTGCCAAAACCTCAAAAAGATGAACTGAAAATAGCGCAGCGGGAATGGCTAAAGTATCGAGATGCGGAGACCAGGTTTATCGGGGATAGTTGGACACGAGAAAAATTTGGAACCTCCTGCGTATATTCAACAGGTTCTTATGCTTCCACGATTGTCAAGGATAGAATTATTCAGCTGCTAAGTTACGCCGAGGGATACGAATAATAAGGTTAATTCCAACTTATAGCTTTTCCGCATACAGTTTCTGCATGGCGGGGGAGTAGCGATTCTGCCGGTCATAAACGTAAAAAGGCGGTTCCACCCGGAGTTCCTCACCGCCGCCTTTGCGGCACTCCAGGTGGACGAGCTTGCCGGGTTCGCCCGGACAGGAGTGAATGATCGTAAGCCGTTTGGGGGTGAAACCTTGATCGAGAGCGGCTCTCAGCAGGTTTGGGAGCCTTGTGGCCGGATATATGAGGGCCACCCGCCCGCCGGTGGGAACCAGCCGCCTGGCGGCCTCGAACACATCGAAAACGGTCGCGCTCAGTTCGTGGCGGGCCAGCGCTTTCTGTGCGTCCGGGTTTAGGCGACCGGCGCCGGGCTTTCTGTAGGGCGGGTTGCTCAGGGCCAGGTCGAAGCTCCCCGCTTCGAGGGCCGGCGCCGCCTGGCGAAAATCCAGCCTGTGGACCTCGATTCTGCCGTCGAAGTGATTTTCACAGACGTTTCTTTGGGCAAGCTCGGCCAGTTCGGGCTGGATCTCCACTGCCGTAATCTTATGCCCGGTTACTCCCCTGTAGGCCAGAATGAGCGGTATGATGCCGCAGCCCGTTCCCAGTTCTATAATTCGGTCATTCTTTCGGATGCGCGTCAGCCCGGCGAGCAGAACGGCATCGAGCGAAAAGCGATAGCCGTTTTGCTCCTGGCAAACGATCAACTTTCCATCAAAAAGAGCGTCGCTGGTTAGCGGCCGTATTTCTTTCAGGCGATTTCCTCGTCGGGGAAAAGTGGGTTTATCACCAGCCCGGATGTCACCTTCGGATAAAAATAAGTGGACTTGTGGGGCATGGTCAGGCCGGCGCTTGCAACGTCGCGAACCTGCTCGATTCGCGTGTTATTTATGAAAAAACCCGCATCGAATCCCCGGGCGCCCACCGCCTCGATGGCCGCTGAAAAATCATGCATGAAACTGATGTTGCGCTCATCTGCCAGAAACTGGTCCGAAAGCCCCATAAGGTCACGGAGCAGCAACTGGTCGAGTACCACCACATCGAGTGTCCTCAGGGCGGGGGGAGTGCCTTTGCGGGCGAGGAGCGCCGAGACCGCGTCTCGTTTTGCCGTAAGCACATAGACGCCGGCCGCCTCCCTGCTGTAGACGCCGATGGTGGTATCCTTCTGCAGGCCGCCGCTCCTCATGGCTTCATTCCATTTCAGCCTCCCGTCGTTTCGGGCTTCGAAGCGATCGACATGGAACAGGCTTTTGGCGCTTTCCACGAACCGCTCGCAATCCCAATCGCCCAGATTTCTAAGCAGCCGGTGAGTGGGCAAAATGGTGAGGCCCGGGTCGTTCATATCCGTAAGGTAGACCATTATGAACTCGTAGGTGGCGTTGGGGTGGCCCTCGCCGTACCGCGCTCGAAGAGTGTTCCTGTAGTTGAGCGCCGTTTCATAGCGATGGTGGCCGTCGGCGATGAAAATGGGCTTGTCCAGCATGAGTTCACGCACCCGGTCCAGTAGGAGCCGGTCGGTTACGGGCCAAAGCCGGTGGGCCATGCCCGTTCGGTCTGTGAACGAGACCGCCGGGGCCTGCGGTGCTCCGCCGGAAAGGGCCGAATAGACCTGTTCGCTGGAATCGGGGTAGAGGGCGAAGACCGGGCTGAGGTTCGCATTGCATGCCGCCATGAGGCCGAATCGTTCGTCTTTTGCGGCCTGGAAGGTCTTTTCGTGAGGGCGAACCCCGCCGGAGGAAAAATCCTCCAGTTTCAAGGCGCAGATGAAGCCCCTGCGCGTTTTGACCGGTTCGTTCTCAGTCTTGTAGTCCAGTTCGTATCTGTAAATGGAGGGCTTGGGGCTGCGCAAAAGAATGGACTGGTTCCTCCATTGTTCGATCCACGCCGCCGCCCTGGTGTGGGGATTATTCCCGGGGGAGTCTTCCGGCGAGGCCAGTCCCAACTCGAGCCGTATGAAATTGTACGGATTACTGTCGTGAAAAGCCCGCTGCTCCTCGGGCGATATCACGTCGTAAGGCGGGATGGTTACTTGCGCGAGATCCGGGACTTCCTCCGGATTGTAGCTAAATCCTCTGAAGGGGGCGATTTCAGCCATGAGTTTCCAATGTCCTTTCCGCAGGCATGAGTTGAAATGGCCCGCATATTCTCGATGAGGACGCTTTTGCTAACATAGGTTGGGCAGTTTGACAAGCGGGTTGGGAGTTTTTAGGAATAAATATCCTGGGGGAGATGAAAATGAAATGGGAGTCTCTGTTAAACGAAAACACCCTGGCGGGGCTCATTCCCGATGTTTACGCCCAATACCGCAGACCTTTGTGGCTCGCTCTTACGTTGTTTCTCAAAGGCTTGCCCGCCTCCCGCCTGAAAGATATGGCCGTCGGGCAGGCGGCGCTGCCCGCGGCTTCCACCGCGTTGGACCGCCTGGTCCGCCTGGCCCGCGGTTGCCCGGTGCTCCACAAACTGGGACAAACCCTGGCCAGAGACCCGAACCTGTCCCCTGAATTGAGAAAAGGTCTTCAAAGGCTCGAGTCTTTTTCACCCGCGATTCCTTTGGAAGTTGTCAAAAAGGTGCTGGAACATGAATTGGGCCCGATGGACCGCTTCGGGGTCGAGCTTCTCTCAGGCGGTCTGGCCGAAGCGAGCGTCGCCGTCGTGGCGCCCTTCCGCTTTACAAGAGGCGGAGCGCATCGCCACGGAGTCTTCAAGGTGCTAAAGCCCGGCATCGAAGAACGCATGGAAGTCGAACTCGCCCTTTTGGAGAGGGTGGGCGCCTATCTGGACCAACGCTGCGAGGACCTGGGGGTTGCGCAACTCAATTACCGGGATTCCTTTCAACAGGTCCGGCACAAGCTCCTCAACGAAGTACGGCTGGACAGTGAACAGCGCAACCTCTCCATGGCCCGCCGCTTTTATCGGGGAGACTCACGGGTCGTAATCCCGCGGCTCTTCGATTTTTGTACTCCCAGGGTAACAGCCATGGAACGTATCAGCGGGCGGAAAGTGGCCGAATCCGGCGGGGCTTTGGAAAAAAAGGCAATGGCCAGGCTGGTGATAGAGACCTTGATCGCCCGGCCGGTGTTTTCCCCCGAGGAACGGGCCCCCTTTCATGCGGACCCGCACGCCGGAAACCTTTTGCGTGTGGATGACGGCCGGCTGGCTGTACTGGATTGGAGCCTGGTCGGTCAGCTGGGAGAAAATGAACGTGTGGCGATGATGCAAACAATCCTGGGCGGGATGGGTTTTAGCCCGCAGACTATGATCGATGCGCTCTCCAGCCTCTCGACCGCCCAGCCTTCCAACCCGGCCGCCCTTAAGCGTGCGGTGAACTATGCCTGCGAGCGGGTACGCACCGGTCAGTTGCCCGGGTTTACCTGGCTGAAAAGTCTGCTCGACGAAGTCGTGCGCAGCGCCGGCCTGCGTTTTGGAGCGGACCTCATGCTTTTTAGAAGGGCCGTCCAGATGGTCGAAGGCTTAGCCATGGATCTCGGCGGTGAACCCGAACTGATCGACCGGGTGTTCTTTAGCGAGTTCGGTCTCAATCTCTCCGCCGAATGGCCCCGCCGGTTCTGGACGCCGCCAGGTTCCCGCGCTTTTGCCACCCGGCTTTCCAATACGGATTTGGCCGGGCTGATGATCAGTTTTCCGTGGAGGGCCTACGGCTCGATGAAGGATTGAGGCCGGTAAATCCGCCGTGTCCGCCCGATGGGTTTCACCCATCCCGCAGCGGCTCTCGACCGGCTTTTCGTAGGATGGGTGGAGCGAAGCGCAACCCATCAAGCAAATCTTGAACGCGACCAGGCATTAATTGATCGGGTCGTGCCGGGAGGGGTCTTATGGGTCGCATGGCGCAATTCCATGGCCACCCGCCGGTCTTCGGACCCGGGATACGGCCTTGATCATCACCGCTTGCGGGGTGTATGATCTCAAGCCGAGGTGTGGAATCGCCAGCCTGTGGAAGAGAGCATGTAAAGCAACTAGTATCGACAATCGCAAGGGGCGAGTATGAAGCTGAAGCCTTCAAAGTCACTGATAAGAACGACGATCTCTATTGCACTGTTTTTTCTGGTCGGGCTTCTTGGCCGTCAGGCCGTTTGCGTTGCGGCAGGTCCCGAGTCGGCCGGCGCTGAGCGCCAGGTTGAGGCCGTGGTGATCAACGTCGATAAATGGGCCGTTTATGTACCCAATCAGGTATTCTATTTTGATTCCAATATGGACAAGAAAAAGATGGAGACCTTGAAGAGGGCGGCCAACCAGCTTCGGAACAGAAGGGCTCTGATCACCTTCTACTCGACCGAAGACGCCGGTAAAAACCAGCGGGCCGTGCTTTCCGATATTGCTCGCGCGGCAGAGAACCGGAATGTGGAAAGACCTGTACAGACAGCAGTCGAACCGCCCAAGGGCTCACAGAGGCAAGTCGTCTCCAGTCCGCCCGAGGAGAAGTCTGCGCCGGATCAAACCGATATTGCTCCCCCTGTGGAGAATCAGAATGTGGAAAAACCTGTACGGACAACAGTCGGACCGCCCAATGGGTCACAACCCCAAGTCGCCTACAGTCCGCCCGGGGAGAAATTCCCTCCAAATCAAACCGATGGTTCTCAGTCCCGGCTCAGTGACGCACAGGTTGCCGCGTTCGTTGAAGCTCTACGGCTGTCCGCTCCGCATACCGGAATTCCCAACGACGGACTGTACAGCGATTGGAAGGTCAAGGCGGGAAATATTCTTCGGTGGTCGAAAAGGTACGCCGGAAGGGAAATATCGCCTGAAGAATTTCAGGCCAATCCGCAGGAAGCCCGTGGGATACTTATAATTGTCATGGGTAAAGTACTGCATGAGCAGTATGCCGTCAGCAGGGAGGAATCCGTGGCTGTGCGCCGGGCCGCATCCTGGTGGATGACGGGCGACCCCGGTAAATACGATACCGCTCCGACCAGTTTCTATACCTCGAAAGTCCTTGGATTTTATATGCGTACACGCTGAGTGAGGCGTTAGCGGGGCCGGCCGATGTTGCCAACCTGCCGGCCCTGGCCAAATAGGACTAAAACACTGCGCTTGCAGCCGAATTCAGGCTGTTATGGCGCTAAAACCTCCAGAAAATGATTTCAATCCTGCTCCGAGAGCCGCGGAGGATATTCGGCATAAAACGTGGTCCCGGAGTCGCGATCGGATTCAAAGCCCACAGAACCTTGCAAATAGCGTTCGCTTAGAAGCTTCATGCCATAAGTGCCAAGGCCCCTGCCGCATCCCTTGGTGCTAAAGGACCGGCTAAAGAGCTGGAGTTGTACGTCTCTTGGTACGAAGGCCGGATTATGGACGCCGAATCTCACTTTTTGTCCGACCATTTTACAGCTCAAAGTGACCTTCTCTCCGGGTTGGCTGGCTTCCAGGCCGTTTTTCACCATGTTGCCGATCACTCGCCCCAGGATGGCAGGGTCGATTTCCATGGCAATGTCTTCCGAATCGGGGGAAACAACGATGTTACGCTTGAAAGCGATTTCCTGGGCGGAATATAGGCTCACCAGGTCACGGAGGAAATCGAGGGTGGTGATCAGGCTGCGGCACACCTCCAGTTCGTGGTTTTCAGCGGCCAGAATTTCCCGCTGCACGTTGATTTCAGACAGCACCTGGCCGATTGCCGCGTCGAGCCTCTCCACCAAAGGGGAGAGATCCTCGGGGGCGTCTTCCTTTAGCAGGAAAGAGTAACCCACCACGCCGTTCATGGCGTTCAATATATCGTGAAAGAAGATTCTCTCCAGGTTCCTGCGACGTTTTTCGTGGCTTATGTCGTCCAGCGAAAGAAGGATAAGGCCCGGGATTGCCATCTCGAGCGGAGTTGCGTGGACCAAGAGTTCCATAGATTCCACCACTCCCGCCCTGCGGCGCATCAGGTGGCATTCCTGCGCGTTGGCTTTTCCTTTGACGGCGGTCAGAATGGCATGGAGCGCTCCGCAGGTTTCGCAGAATTCACATGTCCCGCAGCCCCCGGTAGCTTTGTTGACCTTGACGCAGCCCATGGCCTCCCCAAGCCTCAGGCCCATCAGTTCGCAAGCATCCGCCGCGCCTGCAAATTCCAACGCCTTGAGGTTGCAGAACACTATCTGCAGGGTCCTGTTGACCACCAGGACCGGACTGGAGACTGCGTCCATCATTTGTTGGACGTGCGGAAGGGCATCGAGATAGCGTTGCTCGCCCCTTAGCTCGACCGGGGGAGTCCTTTCTGTGTTTGCGCGGTCAGTCGAATCGGAATCGAAAGCGAGAGCGAGCACTGTGCATGCCGCAGCAAGTTTTGCGAGTTGTTCAGCCATTTTTTCTCCCGGAATACGGTGTTTTCAGCGTTCAGCTTAGCCTGGCTTTTTAGCCGTTTCGCCTGATGGGGCGTGACTGTCGTCGTTTAAAGTCGCAACTCAAAGCCTCATCCGGTTTTCCCCGGGCGTTGGAGATGATCACCGCATGTCAGGCGTTCAGCGGGCGACCGTTTCCATTTGCCCACCCGCTTCGAGTAATAGTTCGGTTTTCTCCCGATATTTCTTAACCATGATAAAAAGATGACGGATTGATTACCCATATTCACTGAAAATCGATGGGGGTGGAGCGCCACCGGGGGTCCGTATTGTTCTTTCCGGAGGTGACTCTGATCGGGGGGAGGGGGGAATTGTGTAATTACCCTTAGGCGATCGGGTGTATGGGCCGAGTCCAAACAGATCGAACCAGTCCGGCCTCATCCGTGGGAGGCGGGCCTCCTCGCCAAAAAATGGGCTGCGGCAGCCTGGCCGCAACCCTTTGAAGCATTCGAGTCAAAAATTTATGTTTTAAAATGGGGCTTATCTTCGCCTGCCGCCCCGGCCTCCACCGCCTGCCGGACGCGCGGAGGCTCTCATTGCGCCTCCCCTTCGATTGAACCCTCCAAAGCCTCTGCCGCCGAAGGCCGCGCGCCGGGGTCCAAAGGAAGGTCCGGTTCCGCGTCCGGCGAAACCTCCGCGGCCAAACCCGCCTCCTTCGCGTCCGGTTCCGCCAAAGAAGCGTCCGGACCCGGCTCTTCCAAAAGAACGGTTCCTGCCGAAGCTTCCACGTCCGCCTCTACTGCCGAAAGCGCCCGAGCCGAACCTGCCGGTGCGCGAGGCCCGGCCGCCGTAAGTGGCGCTTCTTCCCCCCCTTGCGCTCCGCACCGCCCGGTTCGCGGATCGTCTCCCGCTAAATCCGCCCCCATGAAAACCGGCCCTTCTGCTTTGGTAGCTCGCCGCGGAGCGGCCGGAACCCGTTGTGGCGCTCGCTCCGAAATGTCCGCCGCGGCCGAAACCTCCGGACCGGACGCTGCCACCGGCGCCGCGCCCTCCCAACCCGGCGGCCCCGCTTCGGGTTACCGAAGTTCGGGCACCCCTCCAGGTTGAACTCCTGGCGCCGAACCGGCCGCTCATGGCAGCCTGGTGTAAGCTGGTGGTTCGAAAAGAGCTTCGAAAAGTGGTGACATTCACATTATTTATATTGACCGTGCGGTTTACGTTCAGAAAAACACTGTTGTTGTGCCAACCCCATGAACCCCAGCCCCAGCCCCAGACCGGTCCCACCGTTACCGCGCCCCAAAAACCGAATACGCCCACAACCGGCGCCACGACCACCCCGGACCACACCGGATAATAGGCCAGCGGCGGGTATGCCGGCCACCACCACCCGCCATAGACCACCACCGGGTTGTAGCGTGGAACATACACGACTGCAGGATTTACGGGGACGATCTCGATGCACTCCCGGCGGACGATAACCCTTTGCTCCACGGTCGTTCGGAGATTTCCGGCCGTCCGGGCTCTTCGCCGTAACCTTTGTACGGAACCCATGACCTGGATCTGCTGCGCTAAAAATGCTTCACCCAGGTTCTGTGTCCATTCGGATTCCTTCGCCATCATATCCAGGATCTGCGGGAAAGGAGCCAGGGCCTTGACGCTGAGATCCCAGTTCATTGCGTCCAGTGCGTCGTTTAGCGCCGGGCCTCTCAGCCCTTGGTGTTCCATCATCCAATGGTCCGCCTCGATCACCTGCTGCGGATAGGTCGCCGCCAGAAGAATCTGGGCGAGCAGTGAATCGGGATAGAGCGCAATCGGGGCGAGCATCTGGTCCAATTGGCCCTGGCTGAAAGTCACCACCGGCGGTGGCGGGGGTCCTTCCTGCGCAAAAACCCCGCATGGAACCATCAAGACTGCCAGCGTCCAAACCAGGGCGCAGGTCGTACGCATCCTTAGCCTCATGAAAATTCCTCCCTCTCATTCTTACATTATCTGTAGTATTTCCAGTGTCCGTGAACCCAGTGACCCCGGATGGTGAAATGGCCGGGAATCCATAACCTGTGGTCAGTTTCGTAGTAGAAGGGCTGGATGGGAGCGGTTGCAATGACCACCGCGCCGTTGACCACGGTTCCAGCGACCGCAAAGGGGTACATAAGGGGATTACAGTAATAGCTGTCGCAAGCGTTTGCCGTACGGATCGAAATCGATACAAGCATAAAAAGTACTACCGCAAAGCAT
>JARLHP010000015.1 GCA_031292195.1 Syntrophobacteraceae bacterium | reverse complement strand
GGGGCTCGGGGTTGGCGGGGGGGGTGTGGGGGGGCGGGGTAGAGGGGTTCGCCTTCGGCTTTTAGTTCTATCCCCCGCAAAGTCCGCCCTTCAGGCGAGGTTTTGCCGGGCCGTCGTCTCCCGGCCCGGCAAAAAACTGTTCCCTCTGTGCCTCTGTGCCTCTGTGGTGGGCTCTTATGGTCCGAGCTAACATGAAGGACTGTGGTTGAGTTGTTATTTCAGCCTGAACTCCAGAAAGCGGCGGAAATCATCACCGTCGGGCCCGAAATCGATCCCCATTTCGGCCACGGCCACCAGTTCCTGCAAAAATGGCGGCAACCGCGTGAAATCCTTGGCGGTAGTTACAATCAGCCCGGCGGTGAGCCTCGATGCGCAGCTTACTATTTGCCGGAGGTCCTCCGAGGTGTACCGGTGATGATCGGGAAAGTCGAACGACCGGCAGACCTCGATCCCCTCCTTTCGAAGGTCGTCGAAAAAGGACTCGGGCGCGGCGATTCCGGCGAACGCCACGGCCTTTCGTCCAAAGAGATGGCCGAGAGGAAGAAGGGGACCTCCCCTGCCCAGCCGGATCCCTTGCAAACGGTGGTTGCAGGCAAAGGCCGGAGTGGTGGGGAAAAGATTTTGGAGGTTGTTTTTCAGCGACGCCGAATCGACCTCCCCGCCCGCATGGGTAAGCACGAAGACATCGGCCCTTTGGAGATGCGAAGGAGGCTCGCGAAGCGGGCCCGCCGGAAGAACGAAGCCATTTCCAAAAGGATTTCGGCAGTCGAGCAAAACGATATCCAAGTCCCGGTCGAGGGCCAGGTGCTGGAAGCCGTCATCGAGCACCAGGACGTCCACGCTCCCGGCCTCCAGCGCAGCCTCGCCGGAAGCGGCCCGGTCCGCACCGACCCAGACGGGCGTTGCGGGCAACCGTTCGGCCATCATCACGGGTTCATCGCCAAACAGTTCCGCCAGAGGCTCATCGCACGAACTCGGTATCAGTCCGGGACTTTTTCCTCTCCTGCCGTATCCCCTGGTCAGAACGGCGGGATGGAAACCCAATTCAAGCAAAAACCGGCACATCCAGATGGTAAGAGGTGTTTTCCCCGTCCCTCCGACCGACAGGTTCCCTATGCTGATTACTGGGACCGGAAGCTTTACCCGCCTTTTCCGTAAACCTGCCTGATCTTTGCGCACTCCTTTTTCGTAGAAAAGGGAGACGGCCTTAAGGATCGCCGGCGGACCTGCCCGGCGCACCGCGCCGCCCACCGGACCCCATGCCTCCCGCAGGCGCCGGCTCGCTTTCTTGTACAGTTCTGCTCTGAAATCGGAAACGATCTTCATGGCCCAATCCTCTATACCAATTCCAGTAAGGTGTCCCGTGAAATTTGCCCGCCCCGCCGCAATTACCCCGGGGGCATTCTGTTCCAACGGAAATTTATTGTAAGCGCGCCGGGTTGAGACTCATTCCGGTCCGATGGCCCCTGCCGCCGTGGTTCGATGTGTCTGCCGCCTATCCGCCCAAGGCCTGCCCTTTTGACCGGCCGTCGTCTCCCGGCCGGTCAAAAAAAGAACTCTCTGTGCCTCTGTGTCTCCGTGGTGGATTTTCCTCTTTTTAGCGTGAGAACAAATTTACCGTGACAATTACCCGCTGCTCATTACCGGCGGCGACTCATCGCTCAAGCTCTGTTCGCACTGTTTCTATTGTGCTATTATGATATTAATTATCTCATTTTCGGAGGTGCTTACAGCTTGAAATCCCCTGGTGGCGTATCAATCCCGGGCTTGTCCCCCGATGCGGTTACATGCCCCATCGGCGGGCCCATCATGGCTTCCGCCCTGGAAAAGCTCTACAGCCATTATAACCGTTTCGAGCACATACACCCGGACCCCCTGGAATTCGTCCATCACTACGACAGCAAGTCCGACAGGGAGCTAAGCGGTTTCATCGCCGCCGCGCTCGCATACGGCAGGGTTATGCAGATACTTCGAAGCGTTGGTTCGGTCCTGGACCTCATGGGCCCAAGCCCGTCATCTTTTCTTCTCCAAAACGACCCCGCCGATATAAGGAACGTATTCCGGTCTTTTAAACACCGATTCACCACCGGGGAGATGCTCTCAAGCCTTCTTACGGGCATTGGAAAACTGATCGTCGAATATGGTTCTTTGGAGTCGTGTTTTCTAGCAGGATTCAGCCTGGCGGACCCGAACGTCCTCCCGGCCCTCGGGGCATTTGTAAAAAAGATCGAACACGCCTGTGGACGCGCTCTGCCCACCTTTTTGCCTTCTCCGGAAGGGGGCAGCGCGTGCAAAAGGCTCAACCTCTTCCTGAGATGGATGGTGAGAAGCGACAAGGTCGATCCCGGCACATGGCAATCCGTTCCGGCTTCTCACCTCATAGTGCCCCTTGATACTCACCTGCACAGGATTGCGGTCAGGATGGGGCTCACCTGCCGAAAACAGGCGGATATCCGTTGCGCCGTCGAGATTACCGGCGCTTTCGCCTCCATCCGGCCCGACGATCCGGTGCGCTACGACTTTGCCCTCACCAGGTTTGGAATTAAACCGGAGACGCTGCGGATGCAGCACTTTTTTTCGCTGCTCAAAAACGGAGTGGAAGGATGGAAAATAACGTAAAGCTCTATGCTCTATCCACGTGCATCCATTGCAGAGACACCAAAGACTTTCTCAACAAGTGCGGTGTCGATTATGACTGTGTAGATGTCGATAAACTGGAGGGCGATGAGCGACGCCGCCTGATCGAGGAAATCAAGGCCAGCAATCCCTCGTGCGCCTTCCCCATGATTATGATAGGACCCAAGGTGATCATCGGGTTTCGAAAAGAAGAAATAAAGGAGGCGCTGAACCTGGAATGAACGTCGAGCAGCTCTATGAGTTCCTCAAAGGAACACAGGAGGCCAAAGGTTATTTTTTCAACCGCGACACCTCCATGGTGATGGATCTGCTGCGGGGTCTGCAGGAAAACATGCAACGCTACGGTTACATGTGCTGTCCGTGCAGGCTGGCGGCAAACGACCGAGACTGGGACCGGGACATCATCTGCCCGTGCACCTACAGGGTGCCCGATGTGGCGGAGTATGGAAGCTGTTACTGCGGGCTCTATGTTTCACAGGAATGGAACGACGGGAAGGTCCCGGCGGCTTACGTCCCTGAGAGGAGGCCGCCCGAAAAGACATTCGGAAAGCTCTGATCGCGGCGGCGGGACCGCCAGCCGGGATTGCCAAGCCCAAACCACGGACTTTTCGCGGTTTCCGGATGTCCCGGGACGGCATGAGAAACTGCTCTGAAAAGCTCTTGTTGGGCTGCGCTACGCTTAGCCCAACCTGCGGGCTTGCGGCTTTAAACAGATGAGCCGGGACCGATTGACTGTCGCGATGACGATTCGGAGTTCCACCGGTTTGGCTCGTCTTGTTCGATTTCGCCATAAAGTCAGACTCCGCGCTGTTCTCCGCGAAATCCGCAATAGCTCCTTATCCTGCGGTTTACCCGCCGAGTGGCCTTCGGAAGGCCAAACCCGTGAATTACCAAAGCGCGGGAATGTCCAGTTTGTTATTGATATACCGATGGATTTCAGCCGGGGCCCGGCTCAGGGGACACTGGCCCCCCGACTGTCGTTGAACTCCACGCCACAGGCTCCCCGCGGGTCCTGCCAGGCAGACTTTGCTCGCCATGCCCGGCCCGTTCCGGCCGGATCATGACCGCCAAAATCATTCCTTACAGGCTCCAGGCCGTACAGATGGGCTTTTTTTCTTCCTGCCCTCCATCCTCCTCTCAGGGTTCATGTTCCCCTTCCGAGAGTGAAGAGAAAAATCCCGTTCACTGCTCACCGTTCACTGCTCACCGTTCACTCCAAATTATGGTTTGGTTCTCTTTACAAATCCCGGCCCGATAAGCATATTGATAATCAGGTTATCGCTATGGCTATTGCCGTATGTTTACCGTCTTTCCAAAGAGGATCCGCCCAAATGGGTAAGAAGTTGCTTGAGTTAGCCGTTGATATCGTCCAAGCTCAGGCGTCCCTGAGTAAAATGACCGCCGAAGAAATCGAGCAGGCCCTGGTGAAGGCCTACAATGCGCTTCAGAAGATGAATATGGCCGAAGAGCAAGGCCGCACCATAGCTTCCCCCGGGCCTGAGCGCCCGGCCTCCGCGGGTTCGCCCGCCGACCCGCTCTCTTCCATTCAGGAAGACAAAGTGACCTGTATGGAATGCAAAGTCGAGCTCCGGCAGTTAACCGCCAATCACCTTCGCATCCATCATCTGACCCCCAGGGAGTACAAGAAAAAATGGGGGTTTCCACTGAAACAGGCCCTGTCCGCAAAAGTCCTGACCGATCTGCGAAGCCGCTCGGCCAAAAAGCGCGGGCTGCCTGAAAACCTCAGGATTTATCTCGACCACAAACGAGAAAACAAAACGACCTCTGAGCGCAAATCGCCGGTCTCAAGGACTGTTCGCGGGAAAAAATCCCTGATCACCACTTTTTGATCATCGACCTAAGAGCTTTTCTCCCGGTGAAATACACTTTTTTCCCTATTGAACATTGCCGGACCGGATATATTTTCTGCCCATTCGTTTCGCCGTCGGGCGTCTACAAACGCCGTCAACCAAGCTGTGCGGTCTCGACCACAAGACGTGGACCATGCTTGAACTTGAAAATAAATTTCCTGTTATCGGCGCAGGCGACCTGAGGGCCTTCCTGCGCATTGGGCGGCGATCTGCCTCGGGGGCGGGTTCAGCGGGTTGGAGGCCCCCGGGCAAGCATCCGCCAAGTTTCATCGATAGAAGGAGGCAACTATGCTGGAAGCACTTACGACCATCAGAGAGGTCATTCCGGAACTATTCCCCGGGGCCATGGGTTTCGAAGTCCACCAGGACACCTTGCTTAGCGACATCCCGGAATGGGATTCGATGACATCGGTCAATTTCAAGGTTTTCCTGGAAGAAACTTTCGGGGTGACCATACCCGACGACCTTCTGGAGGGCGGATCGACCATAGGCGAGGTGATCACTTTCATCGGAAGGGCCGACTTATGATGCCTTCCAACATACCGGCCGATCCACTGGGAATCGCCAAATCGATTCGTAGGGTCAATAACTCCTGGATGTTCAACAGCGCGGATTTACCGGCCATGACCTCGACGCTGGGGTCGAGCATCCAGGCGGTGGCCGCCGAACAGCTTGCGCTCTTGTCCAAACAAAGGGCCCCCGGGGCCCCGGCCGATGACCCGGAGGCTGCCCTCCTGGAGGCGGTAAAAAGCTATTCGAAGCTTGCCAACAAACTCTATAACGCCTGTGCCAGCTGGCTAAAAGCCTATGTGAGCATGGCCCCCGACCTCCCGGACAAGGACAGAGAGCGGTCGCTCTTCTGGCTTAACCAGTTTATCAGCGCCTTCTCTCCGGCCAACTTCTTCTGGACAAACCCCTCGGTCGTCCAGAAGTTTTTGCAAACCAAGGGAGAGAGCGTTTTACACGGCTACGAAAACTGGAGAGAAGACCTCCATCGAGGCGACAACCTGATACAGATAGCGGACACAACCGCCTTCAAAGTGGGGCAAAATATAGCCGTTACGCCCGGGGCCGTAATCTTTAGAAACAAGCTCATGGAACTTATCCAGTACGCACCCAGGACCGAGACAACATTTGGAATTCCGGTGGTCCTCATCCAGCCGTGGATAAACAAGTATTACATATTGGATATGACAGAAGAAAAGAGCCTGGTGGCATACCTGCTGAACCATGGCTTTACGGTCTTCGTGGTGAGCTGGAAGAACCCCTCTTCGGACATGCGCAACGTAACATTCGAGGACTACATGCTGCGGGGCGCCCTGAAAGCGATCGAGGTGGCCAGAGAGATCTGCTGTGCCGAGCAGGTTCATGCCGTAGGTTATTGTATTGGCGGCACCGTTTTGAGCGCCCTTTTGGCTTACCTGAACAAAGGTCCCAAAGAGGTTGCGGTCCCTGTCCGCGACTTCACCCTGTTCGCTACGCTGGTCGATTTTTCTTCACCGGGCGAACTGGAATTCTTAGTCACCGAAGAGTTCGTAAATATCATCGAGGAAGCGATCCAAAAGGAAGGCTACCTGGATAAGAGGTTCATGGCGGCAGCCTTCCGCACGCTGCGTTCCAACAATCTCATCTGGCGCTACCACGTTCACAACTACCTGCGGGGCGAGGCGCCCCCAAAATCCGATTTTCTATTCTGGAACAGCGACTCGACCCGCCTTCCGGCGGCCATGTGCTCCTACTACCTGCGTGAATTCTATCTGAAAAACAACCTGGTCAAAGAGGACACACTGCAGCTCGGAAATCGTCCCATAAGCCTGAGGCGAATAAGTCAGCCTCTCTACCTGGTGGGGACGGAGCAGGACCACATCTGCCCATGGAAAGAAACATTCAAGATATTTGATCTGGTAAGTGGCCCCAAAAGGTTTGCCCTCTCCGACGAAGGACACATCACCGGGGTTGTAAATCCGCCATCGGCGCGCTCCAGGAGAAAACACTGGACAAGCGACGTCAATGGGACATCGGGTCCGGACGAATGGCTGTCGGAACAACAGGAACGACAGGGGTCCTGGTGGCCCGACTGGGTGACGTGGCTGGGCGAAAAATCGGGTCAAAGGCAGGGACCGCCCGGCATGGGCAATGATAAGTACACAGTGCTTCAGAAAGCCCCCGGAAGTTATGTATTGGAACAGTAGTCACCGGTTTGGAATTGATTTAACATTTGTGGCCGAAAGGCGCGAAGCACGGTTGGACCCAAAATCCTAAACAGGGGAGGAGAGATGAGGGATGTTGGAAATCAGGAATTCAGCAGCGGTGATCACCGGAGGCGGCGGGGGCATCGGCCTGGCCCTGGCCGAATACTGGGTCCGAAACGGCGGCAGGGTGTTGCTCGCGGATGTGGCGGAACAGTTTCTGGAAGGAGCTGAAAAACAGCTCAAAGAATGGAGTGGAAACATTCGCAAGATCGTCTGCGACGTTACCAATGAAAACGATTGCTCGAAGATGGCCGACTACGCCATCGAAGAATTCGGCGCCATCAACCTGGTCGCCCCGTTTGCGGGAATAATCAAAGACTCGCTACTGGTTTCTCCGGACGCGGCCACAGGCAAGGTCACCCGGAAAATGACCCTCGAGCAGTTTCAGTCGGTGCTGGATATAAACCTGACCGGGGTTTTCCTGACCGTGCGGGAATGCGCCGAACGGATGATAAACAACAACTGCAGGGGCCTGATCTGTTTGATCTCTTCCACCGGGTCGCTGGGCACCGCCGGCCAACTCAACTATTCTTCTTCCAAGGCCGCCATGTCGGTATTCCCCAAAGTGCTCACGGCCGAATTTTTCCGCCGCGGAATAGCGGATAAAATCCGCTGTGTGGCTGTGGCCCCGGGTTATGTGGGAACGGCCATGGTCAGAAAAATTCCCCAGGCGGCACTGGACAAGATAATAGAACAGGTCCCCATCGGCAGACTGATCGAACCAGATGAGGTCGCTTCCCTGGTGGGCGAACTCTACCGCAACGAATCGCTGGCCGGAGACGTCTATTTCATCCACGGAGGTTTGCGGCTGGGCTCCCAAGGATAGATTCGAAAATCGAGGGCGGCAAGGGGCAAAAGCACGGGGAGCGGTTGTCCCCCCGCCCCCACCCCAATGTTGAGTTGAGCGACTCAACTGTGCGGCTCTTTTTTGAGCGACGATCGTGATCCCGAAGGGATCAAAGCCATTAGCCGGGGGTTGAGGCCGTGAGGCCGACACCCCCGGAAAGGAACGAAAAAGAAGGCAACGACCCCGTCAGGGGGCGCAGAAGGCGACGACCCCGTCAGGGGGCGCAGAAGGCAACGACCCCGTCAGGGGGCGCAGATCAGAGACCATCAATCAAGATATCTCTGATCATATTG
>JARLHP010000135.1 GCA_031292195.1 Syntrophobacteraceae bacterium | reverse complement strand
GTCGCTTAACTCAACAACATTGCCCCCCCCCCCCCGCGCGTTTGCCCGTCGCCTTTTCAAAGACGCCGCCATACCGCCACAGCATGGCCCCGCCCGGTGACGGAATCAGTTGGCAATATGGCTTCAGAGAGCCGAGGCAGTAGATCGTCGCCAGATACACCAGCCAGGTAAGAACCAGGATTGCTATGGTCAGCCCGATCTTATACGCCTGAGAGGTTCGGGGACGAAACCAGATCAGAGGCAAGGCCAGGGGACCAACAGTCAATACCGCGAGAACAAGAAAGGGTATCCCGAAGTACCATTGGGTCTTGTTTTCCATAAGGCGCCGATAGACGGAGGCATCGAGCAACTCGCCGCAGTGCTTGCACTTTATCGCCTCGTCCTGAATGTCTTCAGCACAAAAGGGACATTTCTTCATGACCGCCCTTCCCTCCAAAAGAATCGCATTGGCCTCCAATCATACGAAGTTGGGGTGAAAACGGCAAGGAGCATGGCGGTTCGAACAGGGGTATTCTGTTCTGCCGTGACCTTGGTGCAATATCGTTCATTTATGAGTCATCCCGGCTCATACAACCGCATAGACTGGAGGATTCGCTGCCAAGGTAGATGATGATAGTCTGGAGCGGCTTCCAGGCAAGGTCCTTTTGCCCGGCCGCCGTCTCCAGGCCGGGCAAAAATTAGTCCCCTCCGTGCCTCTGTGGTGGATTTATTTTCGGCTCCCAATCGCTACTGATGGTCCTTTTCCAGTTGGCCAAAGGCCCGATGGCCAACCAGCTTGAGCAAAACCTGCGCATCAGGAAAGTCTTGACGCCCCGGAAGGAGTATACGATAAAATGTGGAAAAATTCCCCGATCATGAGAGTTTTGAGTGAAGTGGAGTGGAGTGGAGCTTCGGGGGGTTGCCCCGCATTGGAGCGCGCTGCGCCTGTTGCAAATGACCCGGTTTTGTGGATTTGAATTCCATTGACGAAAAGGAAAACTGGATGGGAATGCTTGATTTTACTCTCTATGATCTCATAGTCAGGAATGCGCTCTGCTTCGGGAATCGTCCCGCTTGGTTCGAAGTCGATGACAAGACTGCTTTGACCTTCGCCCAATACAAGGAAAATGTCGATCGCCTGGCATTCGGGTTGCAAAAATCCGGGATTGAAAAAGGTGACCGCATTGGCGTTCTCGGCAAAAACAGCCTGCCCTATTTTTTGCTCTACGGCGCCGCGGCCGCTGTTGGGGCAATCATGCTGCCCCTCAACTGGAGGCTTTCCGCCGATGAGATTTACTTCAACCTGAATGATTGCACACCAAAAATAGTCTTTGCGGACCTTGAGTTTCAGGACTTGATCGATAAGATCCGGCCCGAGCTTTCGTCCGTAAAAGATTTCTGCAATTTAAAAGGTGATGAAGGCCGGTTCACCTCCTTTGATTCCCTCATGGAAAGCAGCGCCCATCCCCCTGTTTTGGATTTTTCCGACGAGGAGGGGTTCGTTATAATCCACACGGCCGCGGTGGCCGGAAGGCCCAGGGGTGCCTTGTTGAGTCACCGCAATATCTGTTGTTCCAGCCTGCATTTCCATACGGCTCTAAACATCACGCCCGAGGATGTGCACTTGAATCTGCTGCCCATGTTCCACATTGCCGGCCTTTCCATGCTCTTCCAAAGCTTCCATGCCGGGGCGCTTACTGTCAATATGAGTAAATTCGACGCCGCAAAAGCAGTCGATTTGATCGTTGAGAAGAAATGTTCCGTAATGTTTGATTTTGCGCCCATTCTCTCACTCATCCTGGAGCAGCAGGAAAAGAGCGGCAAGAGCATAGAGTCGCTACGGGCAGTGGTGGGGATCGAGTCCCCGGAGACCATAGAAAAGTACCAGAAGGTCTCAAAGGGCGCATTTTACGTCATGTACGGGCAGACCGAAACATCGTGTCTGGCGACCCTTGGGCCCTACGATGCCAGACCCGGTTCGGCCGGAAGCACCATTCTTCTCGGGCGCATCGCACTCTTTGACGACTACGACCGGGCCGTCGCCCCGGGACAGACCGGAGAGATCGGACTCAAAGGCCCGATGGTCTTCAAAGGCTACTGGAACCTGCCGGAGGATAACGCTTATACCTTCCGTGACGGCTGGCACCATACGGGCGATCTGGGGCGATTCGACGAAGACGGCTATCTTTGGTATGCCGGACGAAAGGCCGAAAAGGAACTCATCAAGCCCGGAGGAGAAAACGTTTACCCTGCGGAGGTGGAAAAAGTGATCCTTCAGCATCCGGCAGTGGAAGCGACCGTCGTTTTGGGCGTTCCGGACCCCAAATGGAAAGAGGGCATCAAGGCCGTCTGCACGTTAAAAAAAGGCGCTTCGCTCGTGCCCGGAGATCTCATAAAATTTGTGGGCGAGCGGATTGCCGGCTTCAAGAAGCCCCAGTACGTGGAGTTTGTGGAGGAGCTGCCTCTACTGGCCGACGGTTCCCCCGACAGGGCGGAAATCAAGAAGAGGTACGGAGCAGCCTGAAACCTGCCCGGAAATCAACAGATGGATGTTGACTGCCGCATCCGTCCTAATCAGGGGAGCGAGATGTCGAAAATTTCTTTCAAAACTTGGAAACAGGTGGTCGAATTTCACAGCCCCCTGAAAAACGGAGAGCTGGACCGCCAAACGATAGAGATCCGGCAGGACCCGCTGACGGGTCACCAGAGCATGCTAAACGAGGCCTTCCAGGGTAAAATCGCCTTCGCTTTCCCGGAAACCGATTACGAGTACCTTCGCCGGCGGATGGACGAGACCAGGGAGCAGTGCTTCATGTGCGATGGCAAGTGGCGCGCGACTTCCCCCCGGTATCCCGAACGACTGCTGCCCGGGGGCAGGCTGGAAAAGGGCGAAGCGGTCCTGTTTCCAAACCTCTTTCCCCTCTCCGCCTATCACGCCGTGGTCAAG
Organism: Syntrophobacteraceae bacterium; assembly: GCA_031292195.1. GTDB lineage: Bacteria > Desulfobacterota > Syntrophobacteria > Syntrophobacterales > Syntrophobacteraceae > SbD1. Next base: position 11,491 of record JARLHP010000135.1, on the reverse strand, counting down.
GTGGGGGAAAAACACGGTCGCACCCTGGACGAGTTTTCACCCGCCCTTCTTTTCGACGCTTTGTCGGTGTCCCTGGAGTTTATCAGAAGGTGCTTCCAAGCAGACCCCGACACCCCCTATTTTACCATCAACGCCAACTTTTTGCCGCCCGCGGGCAGCAGCATCATGCACCCGCACCTCCAGGTAATCGGCTCGCCCATGCCCTCCACTCATCTGCGACTGCTGCTGGAAAACAGTCTGGCCTACCAAAGGGACAAGGACTCCTGCTACTGGACAGATCTCATTGAGACCGAAAAGCAGTCGGGCCAAAGATGGCTTGGGGAAATAGGAAAAAGCAGCTGGTTCACGGCCTTTTCACCCACCGGGGTAAACGAAGTGAACGCGCTTTGGCCGGGCAAATCAAACTTTAGCGAGTGGGACGACCACGACCTTCACTCCATGGCCGAGGGGATAAGCCGGATTCTTCTAAGTTATCACCAACTGAAGTTTTCCAGCTTCAACTTCTCCTGTTTCAGCGGGCCCATGGGAAAGAGTTGCCCGGAATTCTGCTGCCTGCTGCGCCTCATCAATCGTCAGAATATGCATCTGCATTACCGGGCAGACGATTTCTATCTTCAGAAGCTGCTAAAAGACGAAATCATCATCTACCCCCCCGAATACCTGGCGTCTTTGATGCGCAAAGAGTTTTGCTAGTCTTTCCACAACCGGTAAGCAATCAGGGCGGTGGTCGTCTGGACACACAGGATCACCGCCACACACGCCGGCCAACCGGCTTTGTCCCAAAAGAAACCGGGGATTATGGAACCCGCGAAGCCTCCGAAATAGTAAAGCGAGACATAGAGCCCCGCGGCCGAGGAACGCGCCTCGGTTGCCGCCTTTCCCACGTTGCTGGAGGCCGCGGCCTGGCAGACGAAGACCCCGGTTGCCGCGAGAGTAAGGCCCGCTATGATGGCCGGAAGGTTATGGATCAACGTTAGAAGCATTCCCGCGGCCCCGGTCACGACCGCTCCCAGCAGGGTCATCCTGTAGCCGATCCGGTCCAGCAGACGGCCCGCCACGGGGGTCACGCCGGCCCCGATCAGGTAGACGGCAAAAATCTGGCCAAGCGCGGCCGGCCCCAGAGAAAACGGTTTATCGGCCAGGTAGAAGTTCACGTACGTAAACGCGGCCACCAGCGAAAACAAAATGTTGAATCCCACGGCGTAAGTCGCCAGGAGCTGTGGATTTCGCAGGTGGACCAAAAGGGGCGCAAAAGAAAGCGAAGCCCTCCTGGGCACAAATTTGGTCTCTTTGGGCAGTAGCCGCAGGGTGGCCAAAGCTCCCGCCAGGGTCACAGCGCCCAGCACCACAAAACCGATCCGCCAGCTCCAGTGCGCAGACACCAGTCCGGTGATCATTCGTCCCGCAAAACCGCCGATCACCGTCCCCGTAACATAAATCGCCATGGTCGACCCAACGCTCTCGCGCGGCGACTCCTCGCTTATATAGGCTATGACCACCGAGATAATACCGGGGATGAAAAGTCCCTGCAGGAAGCGCCAGACGATCAACTGGGCCAGACTGGCGGCGCTGGCCGACAAAAAAGTGGGAAGGGCCAGGCCTGTTATTGCCATGACGATCATGCGCTTGCGTCCCAGGCAATCGGCCAGAAGCCCCTGGAAAGGCGCGGTCAGGGCCACACCCAGTACCGGGGCGCTCACAGTCAGGCTCACCATCAGCTCCGAGGCCCGGAAAAGCTCCCGGAACAGGGGCAAAAGCGGCTGCGTGGTGTAGAGCGTGATAAATGTGGAAAAGCCCGCCACAAACAGCGCCGCAAGGGGGCCGAACCGGCTGATGGCAACAGGTTGCCCGACCATTTTCAGTTGCTCCACCGGTGCATCCAAAGTCCTGGAGAGTACCGTCATTGTAAGTCCTGCGCTCCAAAGAGTCGATTTATCAAAATAAGGCCAAAAGCCTCTCACCGCCCGTTCCCTTTGCCTGCTGCGGTATTTCAAATTTAGCCCTTGCAAATTAAGATTTCCAATATATTTTTTATCGACAATTAATATATATAAAGTATTAAACCCGAGGCAAACGATGGAACTAAGACACCTCCGATATTTCGTGGCCGTAGCCGAAGAACTTCACTTCGGGCGGGCTGCGGAGCGGCTGGGATTGGCCCAGCCTCCCCTTAGCCAGCAGATCAAGGCCCTGGAGCAGGAAGCCGGCGTGGTGCTGCTGGACAGGACCAAAAGGCGGGTGAAACTCACTGCCGCGGGAGAAATCTTTTTGCAGGAATCGCGAAAGATTCTGGCCCTGGCGGAGCAGGCCGTGCTCGCGGCCCGGCGCGCGGCCCGGGGCGAGACAGGCAAGCTCGTGGTGGGGTTTGTAAGCTCGGCGGTCTACGGCAAGGTGACTTCCATTTTCAGGATAATGCAGGAGGAATACCCGGATGTCTCACTGCTCCTGCAGGACCTGAGCAGCATCGAACAGGTGGAGGCGATGAAGGCCTACCGGCTGGATATAGGGTTGATCCTGCCTCCGGTTGAAACCGATGAATCTCTAATAACGCGGGTAATCTGGCGGGAGCCACTGGTCGTTGTCCTTCCCCGGCATCATCGCCTGGCCGGGCGAAAAAAGATAGCCATCCGGGAACTGGCCGAAGAACCCTTTCTGTTGGTGGACGCTCCGGGATTTCTCGATCAACTCGTTGGCATCTGCGCCTTGGCGGGCTTTTCTCCCGGGATAGTGCAGCAGGCGCGCTCGACGCCAACCATCGTGAACCTGATTGCCGCGGGCATAGGCATTTCCATCGTGCCGGCTTCGCTTCGAAACCTGCATCGGCAGGGCGTAATCTACCGGTCGATCGAACCCCCGGCGCCAACCATAGAGCTTGCCCTCATGTGGCGCAAAAACGACCGCTCGCCGGCCCTGCGCTCGTTTTTGGAAATCGCTTGGAGGGTGGCGGGGCTGGACAGTTCGGCCTGAGTGATCGATCAGCCGAAGGACATTTTTCCCGAAGAAATGGGAGGATTTGGCGGTCGGTACCGATGACGAGTGTAAAATATCGCACCACAGTCCTTCATGTTACCTCGAAACACCCTAGGTTGAGCTGCAGGTTAGGCTGTAGGTTGGGCTAAGCGTAGCGCAGCCCAACAAGAACTTTTCAGAGCAGTTTCTCACGTCGCCCCGGGACACCCCGAAACCGCGAAATGTCCGTGTTTGGGCTTGGCAATCCCGGCGGGCGGTCCCACCGCCCGAGACATCCCGGGCGCGGTGGTGCGCTTCTTCGATACCGGCCATTTCGCGTTGGAGACCCATGCGGCCGAGATCGCGGCAGCCATGCGTGAGTTCCTGGCCGACCCGGCAACCAGGGAGGCAGCCTGACAGGACGGCTATCATGCAAGCTTTAAGGCAGTGAATCCCGCCCGTTTACCGCTGGAGCGATTAACCTCCTTTGCGGCATGTTATTAGAAATATGCTGAAGGTCTGGACGGCCCCATCGTCCAGGGGTCTTTCCACGATGGCGGCCGTTTTGTCCCGCACGTCGCTGAAACCGGCCTCGCTCAGAATCTTTTCAAGCATTTGGCGGTCGAACCCATCGTGAAAGACAGTGTGGTTTTCCCCGTGGAATTTGCCTTCATCCGAATCGAGATCAGCCAGAAAGACGTACCCGCCCGGGGCCGTGACACTGTGGAACTGGGCGAAAAGCGGAGCGATCTCCTTTACGTGATGCAGCGTCATGCTGCTGATCACCGCATCGTAGCAGCCATCCAGAACGCCCCCGGGGGCCGTGTCCAGCAGTTGGGTCTTTATGTTCGTCGAACCCTGCTCTTTGATTTTGGCCTGGAGCACCCCCAGCATCCCCGGGGAAGTGTCCACGCCGGTTACCGAACCAACCAGGGGACTCAGCTTCAAGGTCAAAAGTCCCGTCCCGCAGCCGAATTCCAGCACGTTCATATCGGCCGCAAGTATCTTCTCACCCAGTATGGCCCCGGCGATATCGCTCGCCAGCCTCACACGCCCGGGGTTTTCGTCCCAGGATGCGGCCTTCTTGTCGAAATCGAATTTTTCGTCCGCCACTTCCGCTCCTCCTTTTAGGATTTCATCCTTTTTTTACCCTTTTCTGTCCGAAGCCTCACACCGCGATTGAGTTAGATTGCCCTCAGGTGATAAAAGCACCTGTCCGCCCAATAATATTCGGCACGAGCACTCTTTTTACAAGGAAAGGAAATTATCATGCAGACCCACAAGCACTCCTTCGTCGAAGAATACGACGGGATGGTGGCGTTCGGACTTTCAAGGGAAGTGGATGAAAAGTCACTGATGTACTACCTGCAGAAATTTTCGGACGACGACCTTCTAAAAGCCCTCGTCCCCCGCTTGTCCGATGAGGAAATAAACCGGTTGTTCGAACTCATGTCGGACATCATGCGCAATCACCTGAACGACAACGAATATCACGGATTGTTCCTAAAGGACGAGCACGAGCACTGATCGCTTGAAAAAATCCCTTAACCAGGACGGCTGAGCACATCCTTCAATGCCGCGATGAGCCTGTTGTTTTGGTCGGGCAACCGGACCGCCACGCGAAAGTAGCGCTCCCCCAGCCCTTCGAAGGAGCCGCAGTCGCGGATGAGTATCCGGTAGCGCTTGAAGATATCGGTTTTGAGCCCGGATGCCGGCGGAAGGTCCGGGTGCATGCGCACCAGCAGGAAATTGGCCGCGCCGGGAAAAACTTCCAGGCCGGGGATGGCGGAAAGCTCCAGGGTGAGGTTTCGCCTCTGCTCTGCGATAAGCTCCAGGGTCCTCAGCCGGTAATCCTGCCGGCCCAGACAAAAGGCGCCGGCGGCCTGGGCATGGGTGCTCACCGACCACGGCGGCAGGAAGCCCCTCACCCTTTCGGCAATCCCGGGCGGGGCGAGCAGGTAGCCGATCCGCAAGCCGGGCAGGCCGTAGAACTTCGTAAAAGACCTTATGAGCGCCAGGTTGCGCGCGCCTTCCACAAAAGGTCTTAAGGACGCCTCCTCGCAAAAATCGACGAACACCTCGTCTACCAGCACAATGGGACCGGAACCCGCGCTTTTTTTGACAATCCAGTCGAGGGTCTCATCGCCCAGCAGGGAACCGGCCGGACTCGAGGGGTTGGTGAGAAGCACAGCGTCAAACGGCTCTTTTCGAAGGGCGGCCTCGAGCTGTTCCACCCCCGGCTGAAAGCACTCCCCGGGTGTGGGGAAAAGCTTTTCCAACCGCGTTCCGTGAAGCTCGAAAGCCTTTACGTACTCGCCGAAGGCGGGCAGCACGGCAAGCGCCCGGCCCACCCCCAGGGCCCGCGGCAGCCAATAGATAAGTTCGGTCGATCCGTTTGTAACCACAATGCAGGCGGGATCGACACCGTGGAAGTTCGAAATTGCCTCGATAAGCTTCCGGCAGTGGATGTCCGGATAGCTTTGGAGAAGCCCGAAGCAGCCGGAAAGCTCTTCTTCCAGGCCGGGGGGAGGCCCCAGCGGATTGATGCTTGCGCTGAAATCCAGAATCTCTTCGGGGGAGCACCCGGCCAGGGCCGAGAGTTCATATACGTTTCCGCCGTGCACAATGGTCATTGATCAGGTCCAAAAGAGCAGTCAGTAAAGCGCGTCCACCGCAGGGCAAAACCGTTTTTCGCCGCCGAAACATAAATTCTTTGACCGCCAAAGTAAAGGAACATTTAACCGGATGGTCATGAACGAACAGGAGGGAGGAGTTTGAAAGATAAGCCGCAGGCGGGCCTTGCGGTAGCGCGATTCTGTCCCCCCGGTTGGCGTGAATGGATTAGACGGTTTTAGGCTTCACGCAACACCTTCGACTTGCATAGGCTGCGTAAGATGGTCATATTTACTTGCAGATAGGCTTCGGAAACACGGTGAATCTCCCGGCCGTAGGACGCTCGTTTGAGCGGATCGCGTGTGGGTGAATTGGGAGCCCCGCCCGAAGCCTTAAATCCCATCTTTAATTATCTCCCCGGTTTTCTTCGCTCTCGCGACATCCTGCTTATTGGTAATGCGATACGATGTGACAAACAGCCCATCGCCGGATTGAGTCGTCTTTAGTACGGCATGGAATATCTTGCCATCCCGTTTTAGAAAAACGAGTGTCCTGTCACCATCTTTGATTACCGTATCGGGATGCTCAATGACGTCGGGAAGCTTTCGATAGTCGGGCAATGTAAGCTCTGGATGATGCCCCTTGTTCTTGGCCAAGGTTCCGTTGCTGAAAACAACAGTTCGGACCTTGGAGCTTATTTCTCCCCGCTACTCAGCATTAAGCACCCCCACCGGGAAATCGATAGATGTTTGCCCGTCTATAAACTTTTCGAAATGCTGAGAACCAACGGCGGCGCGAACCAAAGAGCGGGCTTTCGGTTCCGGAATTTCCTCAAAAGCGGCTTGCCAAAAATAAGGCTTTCCCACAGTTTCCTGACCATCTTTTTGGTTCTTAGTGCCTCCACCGCTGCCATCATCGTCGCGTGATTGATCCTCATCGTGAAATCCTGCGTCCCGGGCGACTTCACGTTCTCCCCGTTCAAGTTCTCTTCCCGGCCGGGGTCGAGAACCAGATGAATCGTTTCGAATTAGCCGACGTGCGGTCTCTCTTTCTTCGCCACATCCGGGAAAGCGCGCTTCAATTTTGGGTCATCGGTATTCGCCGCCATCTGTTCATTCCCACAGAAAAAAGCGAAAGGACCTGTACCCCCCGCACCCCTCCGGAGTGCGGGCTTGCGGCCCGCGATCCGGAAAGCCGGCGCCTGTGGCGCGAAATCTGTGCTATCAACTTTAAGACGGCGGGATTGCCCCCCGCCGGCCAAAGCCTTCTTATACCAAGATGCGTTCAAGATCGAATAAATGTTGGGGTTCGCCCCGCTCACCCCAACCTACGGGTTGTCCGGATATGCGGCCTTTTGAATTCAACTTGGTATTACTGCGCGGCCTGCGCCAGCACAAACCCTTTCGAATACCCCCCGGTGGTCGATGGCGTGCCGGCAATGCGGGCCAGGTAGGCGGCCCCGAGTTCTTTGATATGGTCCTGGACATTATCGAAATAATTGAAGTGAGCCTGCTCTTCGTCAATGATCTGCTCGAAGAGCTTCTGGGTGGTGCTGTCCCCGTTTTCTCTGCAAACCAGCAGGAATTGATTATATTTGGCGATGGTGTCGTCTTCCAGGCCTGAATCATGGGTGAAAACCTGTTCGGGATTCTGGCCCTTCACCACCTTGTCGGCCGGCTCCGATGTGGGCTCCCCCCCGAGTTCCTTGACGCGTTCGGCAAACATCTCCGCATGGCGCATCTCGTCGATGGCAATCAACTTCACGTTTTTGGCCAGTTCCCCGTAATCCTTATTGTCAAGACTGTAATGCTGGTTCATATACTGGGAGATGGCGTGCAATTCCATTCCTCTGGCCTGGTTCAAGACTGCGATGACTTCTGTTTTCCTGTTTTCGCGAGGACTCTCGGTCATAAGCCCAAATTCTCCTTTCAGTGTCCATGAAATGGGATAGGCCCAAGGCGGCGGGAAGAATCGCCCATCCCGGTTTTGGATGCAATACAACGACTCGGTTATCTCGCTCGGCCCGAGACCCCTTGGCCCTGGTATCGCGATTTCAGCCTGTTCCGTCTGGAATCATGCGCCGACTTCCGGACCATACACCAAACGCCGGAAGCGGCTTTTTGCCCCAACACCCCCGGGGCTGTTTTCAAACCAGCAGAAACGATAAGACCTGCGGGCCCAACATGCAAGGCACAGGTGTTTTCACGGCAGGAAAGAAAGTACTCCGGGATTTAACTCTCGGGCTCCGACTCGGGTACGCGCTTCAGCAGCTTTTCGCCCAATTTTCTGAGTTCCGGGTCGGGCAGGTTCTTTATAAGCGCATGTTCTTCAGCGCTCAGCTTTCGGGCGGGCGCTTTCGCTTTTCTGCGAACGACTAGCCGTTTGGCCTTCATTTTTTCCAAATTCTTGTGGGCGGGGTTCAGAACCGGCTCGACCCCCAGCACTTCGCCCACCCTTATCACCACCTTGTCCACAATCGGCTCGGGCCTTCCGGCATTGATCTTTTCGGCCAAAATCTCCTTATACTGTTCCAAGTGATGTTTCCAGACAGAATCGTGGGCGACCACCACCAGGACTTTGTTCTTTAAAGACCCCGGGCTGCTGTGGCTCCCCACCTGTTCGCCGACAAGCTCCTTCCAGTCGCCGATAGGGTTTGCCAAAAAGGCGGGATGGCGCTCCAGAAAACCTTTGAGCAAAGGTCCCACCTTTGTGCGCGTTCCGCGATCCGAACGATTCATCTCAGCCTGTCACCCCCCGTGGGCGCAAGCAACCTTTTCTCCAGCCGGCCAAGGGCTGCGCCAAACTCTTTAATCTGCCGCTGAAGCATCTCAAGGATGACCGCTGTGTCATTTCCCCCAACCGGCAACCGGGAGAGCAGCCTGTCGAATATGAAGGCATCCAGGCTCGACAGATACAATTCTTCGAAAAATCTTAGCAGGGTCGCGGCCAGTTGGAGAAACACAGCCACCCCCGCTGCCTGGATAAAAGGCAGCAGCAGGCTCAAAGTGGGTTTTACGGTGTCCATGATTTGCTTTTGGATGTTGGAGTCCAACAACGGTTTAACCGAGCTGAGAGCTTCCTTTTGTGACATCAGCCCGAGACCGTTGAACTGGGCTACCAGAAGCAGCACCGTTTGCACCAGGCCCAGTATCGGCAAAATCCAAAGAAGCCACCGGTAAGGGCCCCAGGAACCGTAAAGAATCCGCCAGTCGGCTTCCACAGCCCTGCGCTCCCGCTCGATCACGTTCTCCGGGCAGATAGGGCCGCGAAACCCCGAGAGCGTCAGGCGAAGCCGAATAAAGGGATGCAGGACAAAGCTCAAAACGCTTCGCCTGATCCTGGCGTCCAGGGCCTGCACCGGCAGGATGGCGTCGGCGCCCGTCGCGGTCCCGCCGCGTTCGGAGGGCTCAAGGCCCCTTATCTCGGACATGAACAACTGCAGCAGGTATCTTCCCGCGTATTGCACAATCAGCCAGATAAGGCGCAGTATGAGAAAGATAACCGCCACCCTGATCAGAAAAAGAAGCCAGCCGCCGACTGCGGAGATATCCTCATTTAGAACATTGGGCGCGGAGGAATCATCCGCGGACAAAGCCTGATCGTCTGTCCCGATCTGAGTTTTGCGGACAAGGCCGGAACCGGCCGAAGTAATTTCAATCCCTTTAAGACCAGTCCAGAAGCCGATTTTTCCAAGGTCGGAGAGGGAGGCCGCCCGCTGCGGAGCGCTTGTCAAGCCGGGCAAAAGGCTAGCCCAAAACAGGCACAAAAGAAAAAAAACCAGCCACCACAGCCTGTGAAGCGTTTCATATCGCCTTAATCCGTAAGACATTCGAATACCCCATTGTGGTCTTAATCTCCGGTCGGTTGCTGTTCGTCTCCACCCGGGAACCTGTGAAGTGAGCCCGCCTGATCGGTGGGCGGCGCTGGCCTTTGCCCACCCTGCACCGCTTTCGGCCCCTGTTGGCGCCGTTTTTTGCCAAGACAACCCAAAGAAGTTTCCGGCTGGAAACTAATTGAACAGAAATGGCTTAACAATCAAAATCAGACGCTTCAGCTCGCTTTCGTTGTGCTTCAGAAGCTCATGCCCCCAAACTGTCCGTGTATCGTCCGAACAATCCCGAGACAGGGCTTCCCCGATACGTTCGAAGCTCTTTCCAATACTGCTCCTTAATCTTTCGGGCTCGGACAACACACCAAGAACAAATACTCTATCCGTCAAGCCACCCGGGATGCTATCTTGGACATACTTAAATCTATCTGGGAAGCAATTGTCGAAATCAATGGTCAAAAGCACATTCATCATTGGATACGCGTACATTTTAGGAACGAGATTCTCCGTAAATTCCTCTTTGACGTGGCGCCATCCCCCGGCCTCAGGCAGGACTTGAATAGCACGTATGTTTATGGCCGGATTTTTGATAAATCCGTTTAAAATCTGAACATTGCCGCGATCTTCCGGTAAAACGAAGATGTGCTGTCTAAACTTATTTATGCCCATCGTCCACATCCCCGCGAATCAGCGCACCGATCAGATCTCCTTTAACCTGAAGATCATCGAGAAGCCTGATCACAGTGGGTTCCAGGTGGTTTCTCCGAGAAAGGAGAAACGTATTTTCATCTGAAAATCTTCGGATAGCCTCCGGATTGTGAGATGTCACCAAAATCTGGCTGTCGCCGGCAAAGGAGCGTCGCAAGGACATCACAAATTGCCCCACTTCAGACAACGACAGATAATTGTCCGGCTCGTCCCAAAAACAAAATAGCGGGCCATAGAATTTGTTGGCGGCCAGCACCACAGCGCAAAGGAAAAAACACTTTTCGCCATCGGATAGGTCGTTGAAATAGACGCTCAGGTTCGCGCCGCCCTGTTCGAACCGAACAATCATTCTCATGGAATCTTCGCCTGCAGGCTTGTTCAGGATGTCCCTGAAGTCAGGCATTACCTGGCGCAGATAATCTGCAAGGTCTGTATAGGCGGGGGGGTAGAATTTCCATAGTCCCGCGAGCCACTCCGCAAAATTCGAGCCGTTTTGCTCCGGCTCCAAAGTGGCGCCCACCGAAGTTCCGGTCATCAGGGACGGAATCGGCGCTAAAATTATGCTCCTCGACAGCCACGTTTTGAAAAGGTCTATGGAACCCGCACCCGGCCGCTCTTGAATAATGGGAAGGGCGACCAGATGCCAGTCGACCCCGAATTCGGTTCGACCCGGCTCAGGGTAATGGAGGGTAACCTGGGCCCTCTCCCTGGAATAGACGGGATTTCCATCGACCACCAGTTGCTCTTCGGCTACCCGCAGCTCCCTAAATCCTTCCGGCAACTCGAGGGCAAGGGTGTAATTAAACAGTTTTTTTTCGAGCAGCACTTCGACTTCAAATCTCATCGGGACATCGGAGCGTCCACGGGCAAAGTCTTTCGCTCCAACGAAGGTTTGCACCCTGTTCAGGCTTCTAGCGATACCTTGCAATATTTTCAAAGCATCCCCGAGGGTAGATTTACCCGCGCCATTGGAACCGATGAGCAAGGCCGACGGCTGGTCTTTAAGAACCAGTTCGAAGTTTTCCAAGCACCTGAAGTTGTGTACATATAGCCTTTGCAGCATGCCACAAAATCCTTTGGTCCTCATGGACCGGGCTTCGCTCAACTGCCCCGAAGGGTAAGTCGCTCCACGCGGTGTTGGCAGCCGACGGTTAACAATTGAGATACTACATTCTCGCCTCGTTTAATTCAACATGCTTTACGCACGTCCCGCAGGCTTATCCGCTTGGGCGACAACACGGTCAAAACACGATCCCCATCCTCTGTTCAACCGCTCTATCGAGCATATGGATCAGGCCGCCGCGTTCCTGCGGAGAAAAGCCGAATGAATCCCGCCACACGTCGTCGCTTTCCATGCAAAGGTAAACACACAGGCCAGGATCGGCTTTTCGG
>JARLHP010000134.1 GCA_031292195.1 Syntrophobacteraceae bacterium | reverse complement strand
GCCATCCTCGAAGTCCATGGACTGCTGGCCATGTTTGCCTCGGTCCTGGTGGTGGTGGGAGTCGAGTTCCTGGCGATAGGACTGATGAGCGAGATGCTCATGCGGATATATTTCGAATCGCAGGATAAAAAGATCTATTCGGTTCGAAGTATCCTGCGCATGGAATAAACTAAGAGCACTACAAAAGATATCCACTAAGAGCACTAAGTTGCACGAAGTTTCACTAAGGAAAAGCCAAAAAAAACAGCTTTGTTTATCTTATTTTCTTTCTTCGTGGCCCTTCGTGTCCCTTCGTGCTCTTAGTGGATGAATTGTCGTTTTCGTGCTCTTAGTGGATGAATTTGAGATGGAAGTGTTTTATTTCCTCGTTTAGAAAAAACGTGCTTTCCTTCACTTTTTTTTCCAGCATGTGCGTTGTGAAAATGATTTTGTTTTGGGCCGCGAAACTGTTCAGGCTCTTTACGGCCGCCAGGGTGACAAGGGTGTCCAGGCAGACGGCGTAAACAATCTCATTGTCCTCGTTAATGGCGATAACGTCTATCGGTCGGTCGGCTATGCGTGGCGGCATATAATCGGCAACGGTCTTCAGGCCCGATTGCCGGATCAATCCGTAGAGGTGGCATTGGAGAGTTCTGTGCACGGCCCGATCGCTTCGAAAGGGTTTGGGAATTTCGAGCCACGCTTTTGCCAGTTCCCTTTTCCATATATCCGGAATACTGCCCCCGTCCTGCTCCATTTTACCCTCCGCTCAGACGATCACCAGTTCTTCGGTGGCCGTATTTAAAGATTCGATCCCGTCGCTGGTGACCAGATAAGTATTTTCCAGCCCGGCAATTCCTTCGCCCGGGATTATAACCTTGGGTTCGAAGGCGAACACCATTCCTTCCTGAAGCTCCAGTTTCTGTCGCTCGGCAATGTAGGGAAACTCGGCTACCTCGACTCCCAGGCCGTGGCCCACGAAGGTGATCCTGGGATCCTGGAAGCCCATGAACCATTGGGCCCATCCGGCCTCTTTGGCCCATTGCCATACGGCCTCATGGAGTTGGCCGGTTACGGCGCCGGGGCGAGCCAGACTCTTGAGGCGGCCGTGGACGGAGCGCACGAATTGGTAAGCCTCTGCCAGCCCGGGCGGGGGAGGGCCGATACAGAAATTTCTGGTTTGATCGTTTGCATACCCGTTGGAAACGATCATCGTATCGATGCTCACAATCTCGCCGGGCTGAATTTTTCGGTGGTCGGCCCCCTGGCCGAACGCGGGGGAAATGCCCGGACCTCCGGTAGGCGCGTCGTTATAAGAGGGCACCGCCGCATTGGGGCCCGAGAGTATATGGCCGAAAACCATCTCCATGTTGAACGGTCTGCAGCGAAACAGCCCGTAATTGCCGGCCTTGCGGGAGAGGCATTCCAGGTCGGCGCAGAGTTCCAGTTCGCTTATCCCCGGTTTTAGCAACTTTGGGACCGCTTCGGCCACCAGCGTCGAAATGGAGGCCGCACTCCTAAGCATTTCAATTTCCCAGGCCGATTTTATCATCCGTACCTGGCGTATGAGACCGCTAATGTCGACGATCTGCTGTTTTGGAAAAACCTTCCCGCTGTAGAGTGAAAATGTGTTTACCGGAATCACGTCCAGTTCCATGCCGATGATGCCAGGTTCTTTGCCACAGGCCTGAAAGAGCGCCCCGGCAAGTTCCCCCAGGCTTTTCATGGCAACTATGGGCCGTATGGGGGATAACTGCTCGGTTCGCTCGATGCTGCGGCGAACGAGCAGAACCGGTTCGCCCGAGGAGGGCACGATCAGGTGGGAATCCTGAACCGTGCCGGTGAAATAGAACAGGTCCGCATTTTGGCGGATTACCGCGCCCTCGACTCCGTTTTCCCGCAGGAGCACCTGTAGCGTGATGATCCTGTTTGCAATCTCGCTCGCCGGTACTTTTTCCAATGGTCGCCTCCACGCTATTTTAGTGCATTCCCGCCGCCGATGACCCGGCCCGGGAAGAGCTTTTCCGTAAAAACAGGGTCAGGGGAGTCATCAAGGCGGTGCCAATGGCAAGAACATAAAAGGTATCGTTAAAGGAAAGCATGCTCGCCTGGCGCAGGACCTCCCCGTAAACGAAGGCCAGCCCGCCCTTGGACGGGGCGGCCATGTGATTCATGCGCATAAAACCGGCCGCATGCTGGTAGGCGTTGCGGAACGCGGGGTTATAGGGCGTAATGCTTTCGGATAGAAAAGTCTGGTGGACCTGGGCGCGCTGAGACAGAATCGTGGAGGTTACGGCCACCCCGAAACTGCCCCCAAGGTTTCTTAGCAGGTTGAAGACCCCGGAGGCATTGCCCATCTGTTCCACCGGAATGTTAACATAAGCCGCGGCGGCCAGAGGGACGAAAAACCCGCCCAGGCCGATACCCTGGATGAGGCGAGGCAGTGCTATGGAGTAGAAGTCCGCCTGGAGGTCGTAGCCCGACATCATGAGTAGAGCACAAGTGGTGGTGGCCAGGCCGGCCAGAAGAATTATCCACGGTTTGACCCCCTTTTTCATAAGAATACCGGAGATGGGCATGACAATGAAGCTCGATATGCCCCCCGGCCCGAGAATCAGGCCCGCCCATAAGGCAGTGTATCCCATGAGTTCCTGGGCGTAGAGCGGCAGCAGGACGAAGCTGCCGAAAAGACAGAAAAATCCCAGAAACATGATGGTCGTTCCGGCGGTGAAGGTGCTGTCCTTGAAAACCCTGAGATCGACCACGGGGTGTTCGGCGCGAAGTTCCGTGACGATGAAGGACACCAGGGCCACAATGGCGACAACCGAAAGGATAATAATGAAATTGGACTGCAGCCAGTCCAACCGTTCCCCCCTGTCCAGAACAATTTGAAGCGCGCCAAGGCCAAGGGCCAGAAAAAAAAGCCCCCACTTGTCGATACTGAATATCTGCCGCTTAATGTAGGCCGGGTCGGAAATGAAAAGAACGGTCATCACGACGGCCAGAATTCCCGCCGGGATATTGATGTAGAAGACCCACCGCCATGACCAGTGATCGGTTATCCAGCCGCCCAGAACAGGCCCGACTATGGGGGCCATCACAACGCCCATGCCGAAGACCGCCATGGCCATCCCGTGTTCCCGGCGGGGGAAGGTTTCAAATAAAATGGCCTGGGAAAGGGGTTGCAGACCGCCGCCTCCAAGCCCCTGGAGGATGCGCGCCAGGATAAGCACCTCCAGAGAGGGAGCGGCGCCGCACAGTATCGATGCGGCCGTAAAAATCAGTATGGAGAAGATAAGGTAGCGTTTTCTGCCGAAAAGACCGGCCAGCCATCCGGTGATGGGAATTATTATGGCGTTGGCCACCAGGTAGGAGGTGAGGACCCAGGTCACCTCGTCGAGTCCCGCGCTCATGCTCCCCTGGATATGGGGCAGGGAGACATTGACCACGCTGGTGTCCATGACCTCGATAAAGGTCGGCAGCATCACCACCAGGGCCACAACCCATTTGTTGACCGCGGGACGGTCTTCGGTCTGTGCGGTCATGGCTTTGGTGATGATTTGGACGAAACCGCGGTCCACGTGGGGTGAAGCAGCGGCGGACCCTTCTTGTTTTTAGTATTTATGGTAACCTGGAGCGAGGCTCCCACCCTTAGCGGATACTGGGGCGGAGGCGGTGAGTCCAGTTCCACCCTTACCGGGATGCGCTGCACCACCTTTATCCAGTTGCCTGTGGCATTCTCGGGCGGAATGAGGGAAAAAGCGGCCCCCGTGCCGGCGCGGATTCCGGCCACCTTTCCCGTGAAAGTGTGCCCGGGATAGATGTCCGCCTCAAGCGTGGCAGGCTGCCCGACACGGACGTCGGCCAGTTGGGTTTCCTTGAAATTTGCCTCCGCATAAATCTGTTTTAGCGGAACAACCGCCATCAGGGCCTGTCCGGGCTGGAGCCTGTCGCCTATCTGGACGCTTTTTTCGGCCACGTAGCCGTCGATCGGAGCGGTAATCGTGCAGTAGGACAGTTGCAGCCTGGTCGTTTCGAGTTCTGCCTTCAACCTGTCGCATTTGGCTTTGAGGGCCTCGACCTTGTGGATTTGAACGGCCACATCGGACCTCTTGCTCTTCACCCCCTGAAGTTGTGCCCGGTAGCGGGCAACC
Source organism: Syntrophobacteraceae bacterium (assembly GCA_031292195.1). Taxonomy (GTDB): domain Bacteria; phylum Desulfobacterota; class Syntrophobacteria; order Syntrophobacterales; family Syntrophobacteraceae; genus SbD1. The sequence goes on along the minus strand of JARLHP010000134.1, from coordinate 25,711 downwards.
TGCTGGGAGGCCGCGGACAAAGCCGATTTCTGAGCGGCTATCTGTGCGTCAAACCCGCTCACCCTGGCCCTCGCCGTATCATAAGCCGTCTGGGCCTGCTCCTGCCTGCGCGGGGTGCCGGCGCCGGAGGCCGAAAGATTTGCGAAGCGGTTGCGGTCGCGCGTGGCAAGCGCCAATTCGGCCGCCGCCGCGGCGCGGCTTTCCTTTAGCTGTTCGACGCTGTGTCCGGTTTGGGTCACCGCATCCATGGCGGCGCCAAGAGACGCCTGTGCCGCATCGACATTGGAGGAGGTGGCGATATTTACCGGGGGCACCAGTATCTCGGCGGCCTTGAGGTCCGCTCTGGCTTCGTCCAGCGAGGCCCTGGCCCTGTCCACGGACACTTTGTAATCGGTGGGGTCGAGTTCCACCAACGGCTGGCCGGTGCGCACGGCGTAGTCGTTGTGTACCAGAACTTTTATGACCGTTCCGGGTACCCGCGTACTGATCATGGCATTGTCAGCCTTTGCGTAGGCATCGTCGGTGCTGACATGATTTCTGAGGAAAAACCACCAGTAGATGGTTCCAATAACCAGTAAAACGAGCAGAACGATCGCGCCCATCCTGATTTGCCGCGCCCGTCCGCTCTTACCCGTTTTTATTGATTCCGTCGGTTGTTCGTTCGCCATGCGTGATTCCTCGAAAGACTAATTCAGGGGTGCGGCAATAGCTCTTTCCAGCTCTGCTTTTGCAATTTCATAGCCGTAGACGGACTGGTAGAAATCGGCCCGACTCTGAGCCAGAAAAACCTCGGAATTCAAAACATCCAGAAAAATTGCAACCTGCTCCTTGTACTGGAGGGTTGTGATGCGCTCGTTTTCCGCGGCCTGCCGCAGGGCCGTTCTGCTCGTGCCGATATTGGCCCGGGCCACCTGAACCTGCTTCATGGCGTCTTTAACCTGGAGATCGATTTTTTGCAGAAGGTCCGTCCGCCTCTCTGCCAGCCCTCGTAAACGGTACTCCCATTCGGCTACCGAAGCCCGGGTCTTGCCGCCTTCGAAAAGATTCCAGTTCACGTTTACCCCGACTGCGGCGTTATTGGGGTTCGTGTAAGGGTTGTCGGTGCCTCCGAAATCCTCGCCTTCCCGGTAATATTGAGCAAATGCCGAGACATGGGGGTAATAATCGCCTTCGGCGTATGTCTTGTAACACTCAGCCTGCTTTATGGACTCTGTGAGGGAAAGGTATTCCGGCCTCTTTGCCCGGGCTATCTCATAGAGCCAGTCCAGCTCCGGGATCCGGGATGCTTTTTCCTCGATACCCGCAAGCTCCACCTTTTTCTCCAGGTCAATGCCCATGTACTGGTTGAGGGTGGAGCGAAGAACGATCAATTGCTTTACGGCCTGTCTTTCCTGCTGCACCGCCTGAGCCAGGGCCACGTCGGCTTTCAGCACGTCGTTTTTGGCGGCCACTCCCTGCTCGTAGTTTGCCGTCGCGTTCTTCTTCTGTACCTCCAGGCTGGCCACGTTGTCCCGGGCCACCCGCACCAGCTTTTCCCCCAGCAGCGTCTGGAAGTAGGCTACCCTGACGTCCCTGGTCAGATCCAGGCGCGCTTTTTCCAGGCTGAACTTGGAAATCGTCAACCCCGCCTTGCTCGCCTGGTAGTTTGATTCCACTTGAAAGCCGGTAAAGAGTGGCTGCACCAGGTCCACTTCCCACCTGTTGTCGGTTTGTACGGAAAAAGGAATCTTTTGGAACGCAGTGCCCACAATGGATACGTAGGGCTGATCCTTCCAGCGCGTGAACCGGTAGGAGCCGTCCACCCTGGGCAAAAAGCCCGCCCTGGCCTGGTTGACCTTTTCGCCGGAGGCCGAGACATCTTCGAAGGCGGCCCTGTAGGCTTGGTTGTGCGTTAGCGCAAACGAAACGGCGCCTTCCCGGGTGAGGGGTTGCGCCGGCATTACCGGTGGGGTCTCAGCCCATGCGCAAAGGGGGGCCGAGAGGCAAAACAGCAGAACAAAAAGATTAAACCGTTTCATCGTTGCTCCTGGCGCCGCGCTTCCAGCAGCGTGACCATCGCCTGGAAATCGAGGTCCGAAAGAGATCCGACAACTTTGTCCGCCCCGGTCAGTTCGGCCGCCGGAAACGAGTTCGTAACGCCAACGACCGCAAGGCCGGCCGATTTGGCCGAATGGATGCCGGCGGGGGTGTCTTCTATGGCCAGGCAGTTGGGCGTATCGAGGCGCTCTGGCGCCAACGCGGCCCTCAATCTGTCGAGGGCCAGCAGATAAGTCTCCGGGTCGGGCTTGCTTTTCTTTACATCGTCAGCACCCACAATGACTCGGAAAGCACCGTTCAGGCCAAGAGAGGATACGAAAGCCTCCACTTCATGCCGGAGCGCTCCCGAGGCCACGGCCATCGCCACCCCTCTGTGCTCGAGAGATTTCACCAGTTCGACCACGCCCGGGAACGTCGGCGTTCCCTGCGCAACCAGTTCGGCCAGCGCCGCGGACTTGGCTTCGATCAGCCTGCGCAGCGAAGGGGCGGAAAGCTCCCTGCCCGCCTCCTCGAAGGCCTGGACGAAAGCGTCCCGGTCGTCGAAACCGACAAAATGTTCGAGGTAGCGGTTATAATCGTGACCCAGACCGAGCGGACCCAGAACTTTCTGGAAAGCCTGGTAATGGAGCGGTTCGGTGTCGACGAGCACCCCGTCGCAATCAAATATTACCGCATGAAGTCCCGGTTCGGGACAGGATTTAGCGCCGGTCAAAAAATTCTCCACCAAAGTGTGATTGTTGAACGTCTTGTTTACCATTTTTCCGCACGATATAACATCACCAAATTCCGCAACTCCCGGGGAAGCCCCCCGCTTCTCCGACTCACCCGGCCTGCCCCGGATGGGCCCCGGTTGCCAGTGCGCGAATGCCCCCCAGGGAGAATCGCGTGATGTGGTCGGTGATCTGTTCGATCCGGCCCGGATCGAAACCGCGGGGACGCAGCGCCTCGATCAGATGCCTCGAAATATGGTGATGCAAACATTGCGCGACAATGCTTATCGAGGTGAGAAAAGTGGTGTCGCTCTGCTCACCGTCCGCCCGTTTCTCTTCTCTGGTCAGTTCGCGCACAATGGAGGCCAGATAGGTGTAGAGGGGGCGGATGGAGTGTTCCACCAACTCGCCCAGTGCACCGCTTGGTTCGGAAATCTCCTTTGCCAGCAGCTTCCCGTGCCATGCCGGAAGGCCTTCGCCCATGAGACGCAAAAGAAACGAGTGAATGTAGGCCCGAAGCTTTTCCTCCGGCGTTGCCTGCCCGGAAATACCCAGGTCCGGCGGATACAGGGTGACCGCCAGTTGAAACGATTGTCCGAAGATGGCGGCGTAGAGCCCCTTTTTGTCCCGGAAGTGATAATTGACCGAACCGAGGTTGGTGTGGGCGCGCTGGCAAATCTGTCTCACCGTGGAGGCGCGGTAGCCGTTTTGGGCAAATACCTCTCCGGCCGCCTCCATCAACCTGGCCTTGGTGTCTTCCATCTTTTTGGTGCTGTCCGCCATGGTGGGAACCCGTCCCAAACGAGCAAGGTTGAAAACGTTTGTTTCAAACTATCGTTCCAAACAAATGTTCTATATTTTGAAGCGACTTGTCAATCCCGAAAAGAAACGATTATAAAAAATTTTCCCGCATTCCGCTCTTTAAAGTTAAAATGGCGGGAAGCGGGAAGCGGGAAGCGGGGAGCGGGGAGCGGGAAGCAGGAAGCAGGAAGCGGGAAGCAGGGAGCTAGGAGCAGGGAGCTAGGAGCTAGGAGCAGGGAGCTAGGAGCTAGGAGCAGGGAGCAGGGAGCAGGGAGCAGACGAAAAGTGCTTTTCGCTTCTTGTTCCTCGCACCAACCAGGAAGGAACAGGGTATGAGTTTTTTCATTCCTGCTCCCCGCTTCCCGCTCCCCGCTCCCCGCTTCCCGCTTCTTGCTTCTTGCTTCTTGCTTCTTGCTCCCTGCTCTTCATATTGGAGTCATGGAATTGCTGAGTTTAAATGAGGTCTCAAAACTAGCTGGACAGAAGGAACTTTTCCTGGGCGTGTCCTTTCACGTTCGGCCGGGAGATAGAATAGGACTCATAGGTCCCAACGGCGCCGGGAAATCGACTCTTTTCGGGATAATTCTGGGTTCGGTCGAGCCCGATGAGGGCAGTGTGGCCAGGGCCGGAGGAGTTCGGATGGGGTGGCTTCCGCAGGAGATGGTCCCGGCGCGCGGCCAGTCGGTCATCGAGCGTGCCGTCGACGTGTGTGAGGAAGCCGGGCGGCTTCGGGCCGAACTGGAGCTGGTGCAAAGCGCGATGCATCGTGAAACCGATCCCCATGTCCTGACCGGGCTTGCGTCCAGCCACGCCGCCCTGTTCGAAAAGCTCGAACACCTGGTCGGCTACAACCTGGAGGCCAGGGCGGAAAAGGTCCTGGAAGGGCTCGGGTTCAGGGCCCACCAGTTCAAAATGGAGGCAACGGCCCTTAGCGGCGGCCTGGTCATGCGGCTCGAACTGGCGAGGCTTCTTCTGGCCGAGCCCGACCTGCTTCTTCTCGACGAGCCTACCAACCACCTTGATCTCGAAAGTCTCATGTGGCTGGAAGACTACCTGCTCAATTGCTCGTCCGCCCTTGTCCTGGTCTCGCACGACCGCGCATTTCTAAACCGGACCGTTCAGCGCATCGTGGAGATCGAGGGGGGCATGCTCCAGGAGTATGCGGGAAACTATGATTTTTACCTGGAAGAAAAGTCCAAGCGGATGGAAATCCGCCAGGCCACCTATAAAAACCAGCAGGACCGGATCAGGCAGCTCGAAAGGTTTATAGATAAGAACAGATATAATAATAAGAAGGCCGCTCAGGCCCAAAGCCGTATAAAGACTCTGGAAAAGATGGAAAAAGTGGAAGCTCCCGGTTCCGCGACCTCGGAAATCCGGTTCGGATTTCCCCCGTGCGTCCGTTCGGGAAAAAAGGTGATGGAGCTTGCCAACGTCAGCAAATCTTACGGCGATACCCAAGTTTATTCAGGAATAGATCTGCTCGTTGCCAGAGAAGACAAGATCGCCTTCATGGGTCCTAACGGAGCGGGGAAGAGCACACTATTGAAAATCCTGGCCGGGACCGTCAAGCCCGATTCCGGTGAGGTGTCGGCGGGACTTCACACCTCCACGGGCTATTACGCTCAGCATCAGTGGGAGCAGCTAAACCCGGAAGCCACGGTTTTCGAGGAAGTCCTGTCCGTTTCCGGCGACGTACTGCAGACGCAGTTGCGCTCTCTTTTGGGCTCGTTTCTTTTCCAGGGAGACGATGTTTTCAAGAAGACCTCGGTGCTGAGCGGTGGAGAAAAGGCCCGGTTGGTTTTGTGCAAGCTCCTGCTGCAGCGGCCAAATTTTTTGCTCCTCGACGAACCGACAAACCACCTCGATATTCCCTCGCGGGTCGTGCTGGAGAAGGCCCTGGGAGAATTTTCCGGAACGATCTGCTTTATCAGCCACGACCGGCAGTTCATAAACGGAGTGGCAAACAAGATACTGGTCGTAAAATCCAGCGGTCTGCACGTTTTCCCCGGCAACTACGACGATTACCTGCAGACCTGGAAGAGCCGTCTGGACGATGCGGCGAGGGACGAATCCGTAAAACCGGGGGCAAACGGTTCGAGATCGCAGGCTGCCCAAAAAAGGGCGGAAGCCGAGTGGAGAAACGAGCTGTTTCGGGCCAGAAAGCCCCTGCAGGAGTTGATCGATCGTATCGAGCGGGATCTCGAGGGTTGCCATGCGGAACTCGAAGCGTTACGAGAGCGGCTGGCCGACACCGAGACCTACAAGCAGGCAAAGCTGGCGGTGGAGATTCAAACCCAATACAGGCAAACGCAGGGCAGGATTGACGAACTGACCGGCCACTGGGAATCCGGAATGCTCGAACTCGAGCAGATCGAGGAAGGTTTTCGAAAAGATAGGCAACGGCAGGGTGGGACCGTGGGCTGTAGGCTGTAGGTTGGGCTAAGCGCAGCGCAGCCCAACAAAAACTTTTGCCACCCTGGTTGATCCCATGCTCCTGCTCTTTTAAAATACAAGGATGGGCGATGGACATTCACCGACTCTTGATTTTCTGCAAGGTCATCGAGTTTCAAAGCTTCACGAAGGCCGCCGAGGCCCTGGGGCTCACACAGCCCACCGTAAGCGAGCACCTCCGGGCGCTGGAGGAGTCGCTTGGAGAAAAGCTGGTGGACCGTTTGGGGCGCGAAATCCTGCCCACTCCCGCCGGGAAAGTCCTCCATAAATACGCCCGGGAGATGATCCAGCTTCGAGACAAGGCCGTCCAGGCCATCGACAAATTCAAAGGCGACCTTTCCGGCTCTCTTTATGTCGGCGCCAGCACGATTCCCGGAACCTATATACTTCCGAGACTGGTCGGGAGTTTCAAGGCCAGCTACCCTTCGATCCAGATCACCGTAAAGATCGGGGGCAGCGGGGAAATCGCCCGCAAAATCGTCGACGGCGGGGTCGAGTTTGGAATAATCGGGGCGAGGTGGGACGAGAAAAAGATCCTGCTCGAAGAGATCTACTCCGATGAGCTTGTGCTGGCGCTCTACAGGGGCCATCGGTGGGAAGGCCGCGAGTCCGTGGAGTTGGAGGAACTTGCGGGGGAGCCCTTCGTGTTGCGGGAAGGCTCTTCCGGGACCCGGATGGTGACTGCCGCAGCGCTCGAGGCGGGCGGGTTTTCACCCTCGCTTCTGAACGTGGTTGCCGAAATGGGCGCCACCGAAGCGGTACGAGAGGCGGTCAAAGCCCGGATCGGGATATCCATTATTTCCTGGCTGGCCGTGAGGGAGGACATCGAAAGGGGGAGTCTTTGCACTGTGCCGCTAAACCAGATGCGCATCCGCAGACCGTTTTTTCTGGCGCAAAGAAAGAACCGGGAACTCTCGCCTCTATGTTCAGCCTTTCTGGAACATCTCCGGAGCGAGGCCAGATAGGGGGGAGTCCGGTTTTATAAAACCTTGGGGTATCCGCTGTGGTCGGACAAGGGAGAACTGTCGTCCGTTTTTATAAGGGGCGGGGCCTATCCGGCTTTGAAACCTGGTCGGTTGTTTTCGGCCCTGGATTCACAAGAAGCTCAAGAGCCAAGTTTATGCATTAAACCGGCCACATACTGTCTAACATCTCTTAGAACGGCATCATCTCCCTGGTCGAATTCCACTCCCATTTCCAGGAACTCCGCATCCTTCCTGAGATATTTAACGATGCTGGTAATGGCCTGAACCCTGGCCGTCTCCGCCACATAAAAGCAAAGAGTGATCCTTTGTCCTATATCGAACGAGAGCGGTTCAAGCCCGGAATTATCCATACATACCTTGCACCCTCCCTCGCTGATATTGACTATCACGGCTCTGTGCTCGACGCTGCCGGTTTTAACGGTAGCCGAAAAGCCGCAGGGGACACGCTGCGCTCTGCGTATATTCCAGGTTTTTACCTCTTGGGGATAATCAAGAAAGACCATGAACGCCGGCTTGATTATGGTGGAACTGATTGTGGAAGAGAAGGCATAAGCGTCTCCTTCACTGATGTACCAGGTAAATATCGATTCGCCTTCTTTCAGCCTGTCTATAATCTGATGATTGGCGAAAACGCGGACGATGAGGTACTCGCCCGGAGTCATTCCGGTCAGAATCCCGGTGAATCTGATTTTTTCTCCGTTCAGGCCGTGCTCGAGTTTCAGGCGGGCGCCGAGAACAATTTTCAGCATCGGGTCCCTGACAGGCGCTTGCGAGAGGAACTCGGCAGGTGATTGCCTAAGATCGGATGCCATGGGAAAAGAATACCTCCTTTCTCCAAACGGGTCCGAAAATGTGGACGGTAGACCGCTGACACCAAGTTGAATTCAAAATGGGCGCATCGGGACCCCTCGATTTGAGCTATCTTGAACACAACTTCGTATAAGTGAACCAACCGTACAACCCGTTTGGGTTGAACTACACAGTAAAGCGCATACCTGCACAATGACATATCGGACAAAAGGTCTGAGGAAGTTAACGGATTTTAACGATCCATTGTTCCCGCCATTTCCGGATTATCCGGCCGGCCGGTATAAACCCGGTTCCGCTAAGCGGGGGATTCCGGTTTTGGACACACGCCGGTTCTTTGAACACCTCCCCTGTGAACATCTCTATTCGCCCAGCATATACAGCTCGTTTGACCGGGCAAAACTCATTAGATACACCCCCATTACCAGCATCTGGGAACGGTATTCCAGGATGGCCTTGCGCTTTATCTCCACTTCCCGGGGGCTGAGCGGAAACGAGACCCACTGAATGCCTGTATCAGGAAAATATTTTGGGGGATGAAGTCGCGAGTCGGCCGCGGAACCCTGAGTAACCGGCCACCGCCCGAAGTGGATCAGGAAAGTGATCACCACGGGTTTGTGTCGTGGATGTTTCTTATCCCAATGTTTCAGCGCCTTTTTGACGAAGAAGTAAGTGGAATTATGGTCGAGGTGCCAGTCTTGCCCGGGAGTGGTGGCAACCAGGGTTGGGCGAAAATCGGCAATCACCCGTTCGATCACTTTTATCAGGTTCTGGCCGTTGTAGTCCGCGCCCGGGATTATCTCTTCGGACTTCAGGGGGCGATCTTCCAGGGTGGCCGGAGATATGTACACCGAGTTGGAGGAGAGAAACGTGGAACGAAGGTAGAATAATCCATCGTCCGGAAAACCCAGGAACATGACATCACGACCCGGCATCCCCAGTGTGGCGGTAGCTTTCAAGGCCTCCTCGCGGCGCAATGCACCGTAGCCCCGGTAGTCCTTTGCGGTGGGGTTCGAGATGTGGTCTATTTTTTTCACCCCTCCCGAGTAACCTTCGCCGTCGGTCATGAATACCACCCTCACTTTGCCGCCGGCCTTCAGCACGCGCTCGATCAGACCCCCCGCTCCCAGGGTCTCGTCATCGGGGTGTGGGGAAAAGACCATAAGATGCGTGGCCGAAGAGATGAGTTGCTCGATGGTCGGCGCATTGCCCGCCTGGGCCTTGGCAGGGGAAAATACGCCCAGCACAAATAAAAATAGCGTAAATATTACCCCCGGCACACCCCATTGCTTCCATTGCCGGAGATAACCCTTTTCCACCTGCCGGATGGGGATTTTTACTGTTCGCAAAATCTTAGGGAGATTCACGTGAGCCGCTGCCTCCGTGTTTGCCCCAAAAGTATTTCAACTTGTCCATAAAGGATGCTGTGGTTTTGGGTGTTGAGGACTCTGCCCCGGTGCGAAGCTCTTCGGGTTCGGGAACATCGTCCCAGAATACTGGCTCCTCGGCTTTAAATTCTGCAATGCGGGCAAGAGAGGAAACCAGTTTTTCCAGCAAAGACCGGTCGAGATCTCCTCCTGCGAGATAAATATCCACTTCTCTTATATAGAGCCCGGCACGCTGACTCAAGTAAGGCATGGGGACGACACTCACCACCTCGACAAGGGATTGTCCGAACTCCGTCCAGTTGATTCCGCTGATGTGCGCATCTATTGACTGGCACTTTGGGGCGTCGGCCGCATCCAGCATGAACAGCAGGGAAATGTAGTGGGATAGAGAATCATGTGATTTTGGCCTGGATATTTTGCAAAGGCCCATGGCTGTTTGATCCCCGGGCAGATTCAGACTGATATAGAAGAAAGCGAATATCTCTTCCTCCTTGAGCAGGCCGAAAAATTCCTCGTCCAAGTCGATTACTCCACTCCTCCTCATTCACTCTCCTCTTGACCAAAAATCGGTTCCAAGTAGAATCGAATCGTTGCACCTCTTGACTTTACATTATCAGAATTTTTAAATTCCAGTAGCACAAAATCGCGTTCCCGTGTTCTAAGGCGTTCATTACAAAGTGATCGGTCGAAATTTCCAACCTTCCTGGAATCTACCACGAACTGCCGTTCCTGATAGCTCGGGCACGTTCCAGATATCAGGCAACCTGGCCATCCGCTATGAATCGAAGCCGCGGAGGCTCAAAGAACCGTTTGCCATCAATACCGGCTTTGGCAATGGAGCCAACGCGACAACTTCAAAGGCTATGGCCTTTTCACTGTAAGCCCCGGAATTTTCAAGAGGGCCGCCAGGGTCTCGAGCCGCAACTGCTGATTGATAATGCGTGGCCGGGTTTAAAGCGCGGGTAAGAAAAAGTAACTTATGTCTTCAATTTCAACAACTGATCAATTTTTTCATTCCCGCTGATCCTTGCCCTCTTTACCGGTGTTTACAGGCTCTTAACTCTTTTTGATTCCAATTGTTCTTGATTATGGCCAAGCCAATGGAATAACATGGGTCGAATATCAATTCGGTTGTCTTCGTTGATTCCATGAACAAAAAGGATGAGGTAAACGGATTTACGTTTATCCACCTAAAGCGCGGAAGTGGATTGAGTCCGACAAACCTGGAGGAGGGATACACATGGAGAAGAGAAACAGGATTTTGGCCTTCGCTGTTTCGTATGCATTGTGTGCACTTTTGGGAGCGGGTATAGCCTTTGGAGTCGCAATTCCGGAAAAGCTCAAAGACATACCACTCTATCAGGGCTCCACGGTTCAGCATACCATGGACATGGATAACCATACGATGCTTGTCGCCGCGGTAAAGGCCAAGGCTGAGGATGTAGCCGCTTTCTTTAAGAAAACAATGGCGGAGAAAGGTTGGAAGACCGCTTTCCGGATGGCCACTGAATCCGGGCAGACCCTGCAGTTCAAAAAAGATAAACAGATGCTGCAGATTAGCATCCAGCAGGATGAAGGAGCTGGGAGTGCGACCTATACCATGGTTATTACCTCAGAATAGCCGGCGGCGTGCCGCCGCGGCCGGGATTACCGAGCCCAAACCACGGACTTTTGGTGGTTTCCGGGTGTCCCGGGACGACATGAAAAACTGCTCTGAAAAGTTCTTATTGGGTTTCGCTGCGCTTAGCCCAACCTACGGGCTTGGCCCACCTGTCATGGACGGAGCGTGCCAGCCACTCAACCGGTGGAACATGATAGCCAGCCACCAGGGCTTTCTCCAAGGCTGGGCTAAGAGCCGTAGGGCTAAACCGTTGGGCTAAGCGGTAGCGCAGCCCAACAAGGACTTTTGTGAGTTTCCGGCAAGCCTGCATGAAAGGAGATAGAAAAGGAGCTATGATCCGTCCAATCCCCTGGTTGCCCTGATGTTTGCTTTTCCCCTCTTTGCGGGTTTGCCGAGTTGCAGGACCTTCTAGGGCTTGCCGGACTTCTTTTGGGCGGCCGCCGGCCCGCTGTTGCTCCCGGGACCGGCCGGGCGGCCGCCGAGTTCAACGTCTTTATGCACCCCCATGACCAGTTGGTTGACCTCGCCAACGTATTTGGCCATGAGTCCGACCCGCTCGCTGACCATCTCCGAGGCCGAGGCCGATTCCTCCGCGTTGGCCGCATTTTGCTGCACGGCTATGTCCATCTGGTTGACCGCGATATTTATTTGTTCGATCCCATGGGCTTGTTCGCCGGAAGCCGTGGCCACCTCGGTAATCAACTCCGTGACCTTTTTGACCGATCCCCCAACCTTGCCGAAGGCTTGATTGGCACCGGAGAGCACCGCCGAACCGGCTTTTACCGTCTTAACGGTTTCCTCTATCATCCGGGCCGTGTTCTTCGCCGCTTCAGACGCGCGCATGGCAAGATTTCGCACCTCGTCGGCCACAACCGCAAACCCCGCACCCGCCTCTCCGGCCCGCGCGGCCTCGACCGCGGCGTTTAGCGCCAGCAGGTTGGTCTGAAAAGCTATTTCATCTATCGTCTTGATGATCTTTTGGGTTTCCTCGCTGGCCTGTGAGATGTCCTCCATGGCCTTCGTAACCTTGCGCATGGCCCCAACGGCATCGCCGACCGCACCGGAGGTCTCTATCATCATCGCGTTGGCTTGAGTGGAGTTGTCCGCGTTTTGCTTGGTCATGGAAGAAATTTCTTCGAGCGAGGCCGAGGTCTCCTCCACGGCCGCCGCCTGTTCGCCGGATCTTTCGGCAAGTTGGTTGCTCATCCCCGCCAGGCCCATCGAAGCATCGGCAAGCTCCCGGGCTATTGCTGACAACCCGTGGACAATGCCCTTCATAGGCTTCATTAGTAGGATACGAATGATCACAAACACGGCGATGAGCAAGACAGCGTCAAGCATGAGAATTCTTAGGATTATGCGGGTAACCGAATTCCTGAGTTCTTCGCGCATGAACCTTCTAACCATGTAAACCTCGACAGAGCCGATGACCGACTTGTCTTTCACGATTTTTTTTGTCACCGGGACACGATTTCCGGGCATCTTTCCGCTGCAGTCCACTATATCCCATTTGTCGTTTCTCATCTCCCCCAGAAATGTTTTCTTTGAGCTTGCATCTATTAAAACTATCCCATAAATCTGCTTTTCGGCCATCTCCGAAACGATAGCCTCTTTTGCCTGATCCTTGTCCATGTTCCAAATAACCGAGGTCATGGATTTGGACAGGCGGTTGGCGACGATGTTCGAAAGCGTGGCCAGATTTTCCGAGATCTGACGTTCAGTTGTTCTGTAATCGATAACTCCGAAGAACGCCAGGATGAGTGTCATCAGGATAACGAGCGCTGTCCCGAGTTTTGCCTGCAGGCCCAACTGCCGCGCATTTGATAACCGCATATCGACCTCCTTTAAAAAATCTCAGGCGTCGCGCTCATCCATTACCTTCGCAACGCCTGAGTCAATCAAGTTGGACCGTTCTTTCGCCTAATGTCGACCGCTCATGGTTGCCAATCGTCATAGGGCATATCGATAGGCCCCTGGATTTTTTGGAACTCGCCGGTCTGCCTCATTTTCTCGATTGCCGCTGATAATATCTTGTCGACCTGTTTCCCTCGTTCGGTTTTAGGAAGGATGATTTTCACATCGAACCGCTTATATAGAGTTCTCTTGATATTATGGAGGCCAAGTTTTTTTAATACCGGATCGGTGGCGTTATCGGCGAAAACAAAGGCATCGATTCGGCCGGCGGACACCTTCTCCAGGCTTTGCTCGATCGAATTTGAAGGTATTGCCTTGAAAGGGAAATAACCTACGTGCGCCGCATCTGTTTCAACCTTGAATTTAGAGAGATTATCTTTATTGACGTCCTTCCCTTTCAACGAGTATATGGTGAAATTAACATGGAAGATCGTTTCCTCGGAGTAATAATACGGTAATTTGTCCTCTGGAATAATATCGTTCTTTATCAGCGGAATATGAAAATCGGCCCTTATCGGTTCTTGAGTTACATACGACATGGACCGTGGGAACGGGTTGACCGAAATGGTAATCGGGACCCCCGACACCCTGGATATCGCCTGGACAAAATTAACCTCAACCCCTTCGGTTGGCGATATGGCGTAAATAGGCATTTGGGCGAGCGTCGCATTCAGGGTTTCTCCGGCCATTGCACAAGTTGTTGCCGTCATTACCCAAAAGGGAAGAATGGGCAACAATAACGCCAAAAAAACCAGTAAACTTTTTTTCTTCATTTCACTCTCCTCGATCGATGAATTCACCCCCGGGATAACGGATCGACTTCGGCGCCCCAAATTTCATGGCGAAATCGATCCTTATTGGAAAGAACTCCGCCGTGCCCCTGAAATCACATCAGCCCGGCGATTTCCAATCGGGCATGCGAAGGTACACACCTTATGAGAACTCGGCGTATATCCCCTGGAACTTGAGTTTAATTTTGAGCTTCGTTCAGACCTATAGTGGTCCCCAATTTCGAGACAATCGTTTAAGCTGTGCTCCACCAGGAGGAACGAGCAGCGATGAGCGAAGCGAAGAAGAGAAAGGTTCACACCCCCGAGTTCAAGGCGAAGGTGGGTCTGGAGGCATTGCGGGGAGCAAAGACGATCAACGGGATTGGTCAGGAATACGGTGTTCATCCCGCGCAGGTTGGGCAGTGGAAGAAGGAAATTCAAGAGCAAGCCAAAACGTTGTTTGAAAGCAGACGAGGCCCGGGGCGATTGCGGCACACCAGGAACCGGAGTTGCTCTACAGTGAAATCGGCAAGCTAAACTGGATATTCGATATAGCGCTCGGCCCAAAGCGACCAAGGCAGAACAGAATCATAAAAAAATTCAGAAAAATTGCCAAGAGCCTGCATTCCCTCCACTTCACTTCGTAGGTGAGACAACCATCAGGAGTGGGGCCTAGAGGCTCATTATTGGCCCGTTTAGGCCGCTTGGAGCCGGGGATGTATCCCCCTCATTTTGCAATGAAAATGACCCCGAAAGACAAATCGGCTTGCCTAACCGGAAAACAGATCCGCGGTGGAACCTGCGCAACTCCGAGAGGGCACACCCAGCCGCGCGCAATTCTTCATTGGATCTTATGTCAAATATCCGGAATCTCTATCTTCCCGGAGATAAAGCGGTATTTGTCATTATTTTCATGTCGAGTACCAATGGTGAATCATGCTCGGCCCCCTTTACCGATTCGTCGGTGGTGATTATGTTTTTGAGCAGCGCTTTTCCGGAGTTCTCGCACCTGCTGGGCGTTCGGTCATGAGATGAAGTCGCCTCGGTTGTGTGGTTTCTTTTCGTTATTCTGAAGTCTTTGGCACCTTTGTATTCAACCTTGTCAGTCGACCCGCTTTGAGACGGGAAAGGTAGGATTGCATCCGCGGTGGCAAACTGCAATGCAGTGAGGTTCAATTTCTGTTGAGAGGATGGAGCAAATGAGAGAGCTGTTCGCCGACATTCAGCAGGCGTTCCATGGGGCGTTGGATGTCGATCCGCAAAAGGTGTCGATGGATACGGTGCCCGATGATATCCCGGGGTGGGATTCTGTCGGGCACCTGAGCCTGGTGGCAAGCCTGGAGTCTGTTTTTAAGGTCAGCTTCGACGTGGACGAACTGATGGAGATGGAAAACGTCCGGGAGATCGTACGGCTTATTCACGCCAAGACGAAACGGACCTGAAATGAAAGGGCCGGAAAATAATTTTGCGGGACGACTGGTCAAGCGGTTGGGTGAATCCTCCTGCCTGATCGATGCCGCAGCCGGAGATGTGGTGACTTCGCCCGATCTGTCTCGGCTGGTTTCAGGCTTTGGCGCCTTCCTGCCGGCCCGCGGTCTGAAAGAGGGAGACAGAATTCTTATCGGCTGCAGTCTGTCGCCGGCAAGCGGTATCGCCTACCTTGGCGCCATGTATGCCGGATTGGTTCCTGTGCCGGTAGATGCTGGCGCACTGGGCTCAAAGGTAAGTCTGCTGGTCGAGGCGACCGGCGCCGGGGCGGTGTGGACTGAAAACAGCATTCCCCTTGGAGGCATCGACGGCGGTGATGTTCGGGTTTTGACCGGTTTGCCGGACAATTCTCCGGCTGGTTCAATTGCTCCCGCATCCTGTCATGAGAGCGACCTGGCCGTTCTCATGGCAACTTCGGGCTCCACCAGGGCGCCCCGTTTCGTGATGATAAGCCACTCCAATCTGATTGCCAATACGGAAGCCATAATACGCAGTCAGCAGCTGGCACACGACGAGCGAGCCATGTTGATTCTGCCGCTCAGCTACAGCTTTGGGGCAAGCGTTTTTCACTCCCATCTCTACCAGGGTGGGGGAGTGGTGTTCGACCGGCGCTTCATGTTCCCCGACAAGGTCCTCAGGGCCATCGAGAAATATGGCTGCACTACGTTTGCGGGTGTTCCGATGGTCTACAACATCCTGTTGGGCCGGTCCAATCTCAGGACCATTCCCATGCCCGGCCTGAGGCGGTTTTTGCTGGCCGGCGGCGCTCTGGCGCCCCAACGGGTCGATGAGATGCGCAGGGCCGCGCCCAACCCGAAATTCTACGTTATGTACGGCCAAACAGAGGCGACAGCCCGCATCTCCTGTCTTGACCCGCTGCGGTTGGAGGACAAACCGGGTTGTGTCGGCGCCCCTCTGGACAACCTGGTGGTGCGCATCGTTGACGAGCAGGGGCAGGATTTGCCCACCGGGGAGGTGGGCGAGATCCTGGTGAGAGGCCCTTCGGTGAGTTGCGGCTATTTTAACGATGAAGAAGAGAGCCAACGCTGCTTTGGGGATGGCTGGCTAAAAACCGGAGACCTGGCTTGCCGGGACGAAGAGGGCTGCCTGTGGATCAAGGGGCGCAAAAGCGGCTTCCTGAAAATCAGGGGGGTGAGGGTCAGCTTTGAGGAAATCGAGTCTTTGGTGGCCGGCGTGCCGGGGGTGCGGGAATGCGCCGTCACTGCCGTTTGCCATCCCGAAGTCGGCGAAGCTCCGGTACTGTGGGTCGCCCCGGAAAAGGGGGTCGAAAATATTGAAGGACAGGTGCGCCGCAGGTTGCCGGTGCAATGGACCTGTTACTCGGTCAACACCGTGTCGGAATTGCCCAGGAATTCCCATGGGAAAATCTGCCGCCATTTACTGGGAAAATAATCGAGATGTCTATGGCAGCCGTTGAAGACCAGATTGCCCGTCTGCTTTCCGGCGCCCCCTATTGGATGCCTCCCGAAGACAAGAGCCTTGCCCTGCTGGAGGTGTTGCGGGAGCAACTGGGCCGTGCGTGCCAGAGTAACGCCGGGCTTCGAAACTATATGCTCCACTGGCCCATCGAGCTTCGAAGCGCCCGAAAGGTGGCCGATCTTCCCTATCTGCCGGTGGGGTTGCTGAAGGCCCGGCCCCCGCTGTCGCTGGTTGATGCCAAGCAGATCAAAAGAATCCTCACGTCGAGTTCCACCACCGGGCAAACGCCCAGCAGGGTGGTGCTCGACTCGGTCACTGCCAGGCGCATGACCAAAGGCGTCGTGGCCATAGTCCAGGATTTTATCGGGTCGGCCCGCAGGCCGTACCTGGTTGTCGATGTGGAGGACTCGGTGCGCGCCGGAGGGGAGCTGGGGGCAAGGGGCGCCGCCATCCGGAGCCTTCAGCCCTTTGCCGGCGAGCTCGCTTATGCCCTGGGCTATGGCAGCCGGGGAGAACTCAGGCTGGAAAGGGATAAGGTCCTGGACTTCGCAAAGCGCAAACGCGTGGGGCCGGTCCTGATCTATGGGTTTACCTACATAATTTGGAACTGCCTGGTAAAGCCGCTGGCGGCAGCGGGAATATGCCTCGACATGCCGGAGGCGCGAATCCTTCACAGCGGCGGCTGGAAGCGGCTGCAGGAAGAAGCTGTGGAAAAGGGGGAATTCAACCGGTCCGTTGCCCGGGTGTTCGGCTGCTCGCCCGATTGCGTCATCGATTTTTACGGGATGATTGAACAGGTGGGGGTGATCTACCCCGATTGTAAGGAAGGAAACAAGCATGCTCCCCGCTTTGCGGAAGTGATTGTCAGAGACCCGCTCACCCTGGAGCCGGTCTGCGAGGGAGAGTTCGGTATCCTGCAAGTGTGCAGCGTCTTGCCCGGCAGTTTCCCCGGCCATCTTCTGCTTACCGAAGACATGGCGCAGGTCGTAATGTACGACGGCTGCCCCTGCGGCCGGCGGGGGATAGGGTTTCGTTTCGCCGGACGGGTCCCCAAGGCCGAGATGCGGGGCTGCGGAAACCTCGACAACAGGCGCTGGCACGTGCCGGCCGCTTAAGGCTTGAAAGATGGTCGACGCCACTCACGTTATCGACGCACCGGAACAGATCGCCGCCCTTGCCGGGCGGATTCGCCAGAGCGTCACGGCCTCGCGGCTTGGCGCGCCGGTGATTTTGGAGGTGCTCGAAAACTGGTCCACCGCCCTGGGGGGGCCGGATACCTCCCATATTCCCGGCGTAGCTTTCCTGCGCATGTGGCTGAGGCGCGCCACACTGGAGCCCATCGTCACCAGGGAGCTGGGACAGGGGGCTCTTCGCGCCGAATGGACGGGGGAGGGGCTGGCAAGGCTTAAACCCTTTCCCCTTGGCGTTGTCGGCCACTGGCCGGCTGGAAACATAGAAATTCAACCGCTTCTTTCCATGACCTGTGCGCTGCTGGGAGGCAACGGGTGTTTGGTGCGCGTCCCCCGCGCTCTTGTCTCCACGACCCGGCGGCTTCTGCGGAACATGGTTCAAAGCGACTCCGGCCAGGTTCTAAGAGATCGGGTCGCAGCCTTAGCCTTCGATCATGCGCGCCGGGATCTGCAGGAGGCCATGGCCGGCGCCGTCGACGGAGCGATGATCTGGGGAGGCCATGAGGCGGTTTTGAATGTGCGGTCCCTGCCATTTCCCCCTTGGGCTCGACTGGCGGTCTTCGGGCCGCGCCTCTCTGTGGCCGCCATGGATGCCGATGCATGGGGCCGCGCCGAGGAACGCCCAGCGTGGTGTCGGCGTCTGGCTCGTGACGTCTGGCAGTTTGATCAGCAGGCCTGTTCTTCCCCCCAGGTCTTATTTCTGGAGCGCCAAAAGGGTCATGGTTGCGCTGGATTCCTGCAGGACCTCCAGGAGGCGTTCCGGGCTGAAAACCACGTTCATCCCAGGGAATCGATTCAGGCGGCCATGACGTCGTCTATCTGCCGCGCTCGCGCTTCCTGGTTGTGGGAAAGCTCGGAAAACAGGGCGTTTTTTCCTTCGAGCCCCGACTGGACCATACTTCTGGGCGCCGGCGGTTCAATTCCCCGGCCGACACAAGGAAGAACCCTTACAGTCCTTGAAGTCGACGATTTGTTCGAGCCGATTTCGCGATTCGATGGCTCCGTGCAGACCCTGGGGTTGGGGATTAAAGACACCGGGAAGGAAGACAAGCTGGCCGAGGCGGCGGCGGCAAAAGGCGTGGACAGAATCGTCAAACTGGGGCGCATGCATACCTTTTCGGCGCCCTGGGACGGGGTCGATCTGATCCGGCCAATGGTTCGGATGGTTCGCCAGGTGCGTTCCTCACTGTGACCCGACAAGATCGGAAAGGCACTTATGATGGTGGATGGTCATCTATTTTTGAAAGCGATGGAAAAAAAGGCCAGGCTGCTGGCGCCCGCGGCCCGTTCTACCTTTCAAGCCAACGAAGCCCTATGTTCATGGCTGCTGAACCCCCTCGCCCGGTGGGCTCATGGCGCCTATGGAGATCGGGCCTTTGAGGACGCCGCCCGGGGGTATGCGCAATATTGCATGGGGGTGGCAAGATCACAGCAGGTCTACGAAAAAGCGGGCAGCTATGCCTCGGTGGAACTGCCCGAGCTCATCTCGGAGGTCTACGAAGACGCGAGCTACATGGTCCCGTATATGTGGGCGGCCATACTCATCTACGCTTTCTGGCCTTCCATGGTCAACCACCTCGCGCTCTACCGGGATGAATTTCTGGGGGCGCTCAATCCGGGGGCAAACGTATTGGAGTTGGCTTCGGGGCATGGAATTCTGGGCCTGCTGGCGGCTGAAGAGCGAGCGGACATAAAGGTGGAAGGAGTCGACATCAGCCCTCCCGCCGTGGCTGTGGCCAACCGGCTTCTCGCCATGTCCGGGCATGAAGGGCGGGTATCGTTTGCAATCAAAGATGCTCTCGAAATCGGGCCAGGGGACTGCCGCGGCCGCTACAATGGAATCATCGCCGCAATGCTTGCCGAACACCTCCAGGAGCCGGCTCTTCTTTTTCAGGTTATTTCGCACCTTCTGGCCGACGACGGGGTTGTCTTTTTCAGCACCGCGATCGAATCCGCCCAGCGTGATCACATCTATGAATTCAACGAAGAAAGCGAGCCGTTAAGGATGGCCGAAGAGGCCGGGCTGCGCGTTACGCGTTTAGTCTCCGACGCAGGTCTCACTGCTCACGCGGTCCGTTTTTTACCCCGTGCCACAGCTATGCTGCTGCGCAGACGTTGACGGCCCTGAATGAAAAATTCGGGCCTTAACAGCTTGAAGTCGTAAGGGGTCCCGTATGAATATGAGTTTTGAGGAAGTCAGGCGTCTTCTGAAGCAGAGGTTTCCTTTCATCATGGTGGATCTGGTTCTGGAGCTGATACCGGGTGAGAAAATCAAGGCTCTAAAGAATGTGACGGGCAATGAGATTCAATTCCTCGGGCATTTTCCCGACTACGCCATCATGCCGGGGGTATTTATGGTGGAAGCCATTGGACAGGCTGCATCGATATTATTTATCAAGACCACGCAGAAAGGTCTCGATGGGGGGGAAGCCATGGTGCTGGGCGCTATCAACAGCATGAAATTTCTTTCGCCTGTCTACCCCGGCCAGACCATGATCGTGGAAGTTAACCTCATCAAAATGGCGCAAGAAGCCGCGCTTGTCGAGGGACATGTTACCGTTGACGCCAAGTTGGCGGCAACGGGAAAATTGGGCTTTGCCAGAAAGATACTTTAAGGCTTCTATACAGCGGAGGCGACGAAGTGATGTCTTATCGCAAGTTGCGAAATGTTCAGATTCAGAATGCCATCAGGAGATTGCTGGGGCCCCTTAGAGCCGTGGCTTTTATGAACAGGGCAGTTGTTTGTATCAAGAATTTGGAGGAGGTACAAGATTGTGTGGATTATCTGAAACAATTAGAGATTGATCTCCTGGAAATAACGCCAACCGTCCTTTCACAAAAGTATCGTTTTGCCTGTGAAGATAGACGGATAACGGCGTTAGGCTATCTGGGACGGGGGTTTGGCGGCCATGCCATCGCTAAAGGAGACTTGGTTATCGGCGATACATGGTACTTCGACCCGTACAAAGCCCCTGGCGGGATAGGCCACAAAGACCTGGAATGGTTAAAAATAAAGCTGCCAAAAGGCTCTGTATACACATTCGACATATTCGTGGCGCCGGGTGAAAGAGGCAACGGGGTGTCTTCCGCTTTTCAAAACAGTGCAATGCACTCCCTGCGGTCAAAAGGTTATACGGCGGCTTTTGGCTACGTCTTCGCGGATAATATTCCTGCAATGTGGAACACGTTTAAGGTTAACAAGTGGAAGAAGGTGAAGAAGGTGACGGTGTGCCGCATCTTTTCGCATATGTTTGCAGTGGGGAAAACTGAAGAAATGCGGTAGTCGTTCACCACTGACTTACAAGGTGTTTTCCAGTCTCGCACAAGGCTCTCTTCAGCGGTGGCGCTGCTTGGGAACAAAACAGAAACAAACTCTTCATATTTCTCGATTACGGTGGGGCGCCCTGAACGACAACCATGCGGAACCAGACCTTAATCGGAAGATCGGCATTCCCTATTATTTTCTGGACCATGGTGAGCGGTATTGCGCAGGCGGGCATACAGGTGGTCGCGGTATGCCTGAGATCGTGGAGCCTCGCGTCCACGCCGTGGGCCCGGGCGAACTCCTTGAACCAGCGGGTCGCGGTGCTCTCGTTGATCCGGGGGGGAAGACGCGGGCAACGCTTTCGGGGATTCCCCGGGTATGCTTCCTTTAGTCTCCGGTTGTGGATATAGCCTTGCCCAAGGTAAAAAAACAGACCGCACATGGCGGTGTCAACTCCAAAGGGAGTTACCATTATTTCGGAGATCACTAACCGTCTGCATGGAAATAGGAATGGAAAAACCGGCTCTTACGGGCACTGGGTACCAGCATGGACCTCGGTTCCGGACATTCCAATGTACTCCAGCAACACATTGTCCGACCCGAAGTAGTAGTCATTGGGGGTGTTTTCGGGAATTCCGATCGAGATATCGATCATGTCACCGCCGGTAAGGGTGTATCCGGGTGCGAAGTTCCCGACGGGGAACGGAGAGGATGTCGTCTGAGGCATGGCCACCATGATCTCCTCGTCAAAGAGCGCTTTGGATACGAACGGCATGTCGCAGAGCGGGGAAAGACTGCAGGTGTAATTGGGCTGGGTCCGGGCGTAAAGCTGCTGAATGCAGTTAAACCCGAGCGAAGCATTGGGTCCGGGGATCGCCACGGCGGTAATGGTGGGAAGCATTGGCTGCCAGAAGAGCAGGTAGGGGCCGACATTGGAGAAGCCAGTCTCGCCGGGGGTGGAGAATATTCCGGTCGCGCAACCCGGGGTCTCGGTCAACACGCAGTCTTCGATTTTGACGACTATATCCGAGGCAGGCTTCTTCTGGAGCACGATCCGCCAGCGATAGATGGTCGCTTGATTTCCGAGAGGGCGGACCGAGCGGTACGGAAAATGGCAGGTGCTGCCTACCGCATTCTCATTGAACGTGAAGCAGGGGTCAGTCACCGTCTGGGCGTTTGTGTTGGAAACGGTGAAGAACTCCGCCGGCTGACAGGGCAGCGCACTCCCGCAACTCGCCGGCAGCTTGCCGAAAGGCAGCAGACCGGAAACGCCGGTTTCGACCGCGCCCCCCGTATAGCTAATGCCATTGATTGTCATGGTGGGGTTGAAGATCGTGCCTGAGGAGTAGCCAATGAAATTGCTATCATCCTCCAGATTGGTTCCAGAGCTTCTTTCGTGGTATACGATCCCGGCAAGGACGTTGTCTATGAAAATGTTGGCCGAATCGAGCCCCACCGCGTCGAATTCAGGGGCGATGGCCGGGACAAAAGTCACCGCTATTGTGTGCGTGGTTGCGACATCGGAAAATGTGTATGAGGTGACCGCTCCAATTGATGCCCCATCCACCACCACATTGCACACCGCGTAGCCCGAAGACGGGGTGATCTCAAAGCTCCGGCCGCTTCCCGAAGTGACCAAGGCATCCCCCGATGGGGAGATCGAACCGTTTGGACCGGCGCTTGCCGTGATTGTATAGGTCGCTACGGTAAACAACGCTGAAATGGTGTGATTGGCTGTTAGATCAGAGAATGTGTAACTCATTACCGGGCCGACCGATGAGCCATCAACCTGAACGTCTGAGATCGTGTAGTTTGCGGCAGGGCTTATCAAAAACGCCTGGTTCGCCCCTCCAGTGACACTCACCGCCCCGGAAGGAGAAATAGAACCTCCGGTCTGGCCGTCTTTCGCTCCACTTCCCATGGTGACGGATGCCGATATGATGTAGGTCCGGATGGGAGTGAAGGCCGCCACGATGGTGTGCGTGGCCGCGACGCTATTGAACGTATATTTCGATATTGCCCCCTGGGAAACCCCATCGACCGTAACGCTCGCAATCTGGTAATTGGCAGCCGGGCTTATCGTAAACGTCTGGTTCGCACCCGTGGCCACACTCACCGAACCCGCGGGGGAAATCGATCCGCCGGCCCCGCTGCCGGCGGAAATGGAATAACTTGCGGGGACAACGGGGACGAAGGTGGCGGCTATGGTGTGGCAGCAACTCACGTTGGAGAAGGTGTAAGTGGTGGCTGGGTTCGCCACCTGCGTGCCGTCCACCGACACAGAGCCGATCTGATACCCGGAGTTTGGGACTATCGAATAGGTCTGTGATTCTCCGACGGCCAGGGTGGACGTTCCCGCAGGCGCAATCTGTCCATTGGATGTTGTTTGGGCGGTTATAAAATCACAGGCCACTTCCCGGGAAAAACTGCTCTCCTGTGTGCTGGAATATGCTGTCACGGTAAAGTAGGCGGCCTGCATGGCCGAAAGGCCCGTCACGGTATAATCGGTTGTGTTTCCGGCGTCGATCGGCGTCTGGTAGACTCTGCTTTGGGTGCCGCAATAGACTTTGTATCCGATTACCGAAGGATTGGGGGACGCGTCCCACGCCAGCACGGCTTGCGCGGCTGAGGCGCCGGGAGACGAACTCATAAGGAGTGCAAGCCCAACTAACGCGATAGTTGTCAGGTGTCCGATCGATCTGCCCATTTTGCCCTCCTCGGAAAGTAGTCCGGCAAGATGCGGTGTCCCGAGGAGAAGCTGCATCCACCCACAGTCTCCAGCTAGCGTACCCCTTCCGGAACGAGGGTCGGTAACTGTGCGTCCTGCGCGGTCCCGTCGGACTTGCCGGTCCTTTGAAATCTGTCGGGGTTCTTTAATGCCCACCGCTTCCCGCATCTCTGCTGGACCCTGGCAATGGAACATCGGTCCGCAATTGGTGTTTGCCTGATTTTAGATTCGCGCACCGGGGCGAATTTCACAAAACTGGGCAAAGAAACCCAAACCGGTTAAAAAAAGCTGGATTTCAGCTGACGAGGTTGGACTTTCCCGGGAACAAGCTTCGCGGGAATGTTACGCTAGGTGATCCGATTCGACAATCTTATGCATGATGAATAGCAAGAGGCGCTTCGCCTGATCAAGGTACTCGGCACAATTCTTTTGCGAAGTTAATTATCTTGCCGGCAAGTGTCAAGCGGTTTGCGAAGAAAGGTCGAACTCCAAGCTCCTGCCCCTTTGCATCAGCAGGCATATTGGCAAACTTTTCAGGCACTGCTCCAGATACCTCCGGGAAAATCCATTTGACCGGTACTGAGAGAGGGTCGTCGCATGTTCATGCCAGGCAGTCTCGATGGGATCGGTCTCGCCGGGGATTCGGACATCGGTTGCCTCCATGAGCGGCTATTTCATCTCACAGCGAGAGTTATAGTAAGGATAAGACACAATGGAAGGAGGGGCCTTACCAAGACCGGGAAAAAATTATGACGACCCTGTGCCGGAAAGCAGGGGTAAAATACTTCAGGTATCACTCACTGCGGCATGCGGGTGCATCGATAAAGGATAATAGCAATGTCCCTATTGTCGCAATCCAGGAGATTTTGGGCCACGAGAATCGGACCACTACGGAAATTTATCTCCATAGCGTAAGCAGGGCTGCAAGGTGTGCGATGAGAGCTTATGAACTTGCGAGGAGAAATTCTCACACGCAGTCCCACAAAAACTAAAGGGGTTACAGCCTTTTCGCCGTAACCCCTTGATTTTTCTAGTGGGCCGCCAGGGTCTCGAACCCCGAACCTCCTGATTAAGAGGTAGACGGGACGTCTTGTAAAATCGGATATTTATCGGGTTCGTGTATGCAAACTGACTGCATTACTCAAAATCGAACTTGAGTTTGGTCATCTCCTGGTGGACCTGGTCTTTGACGACTTCCGCATAGATGGCGGTGGTCGAAAGCTGGGCGTGCCCCAGAATCTCCTGGACTATCCGAATCGGGACGCCGTTTGCGAGCATGTAGGTTGCCGCGGTGTGTCTGAGATCGTGCAGCCTGGCCTCTATCGGTGGCCGGCAAGCCCTGGCGAGCTGCTTGAACCAATGAGTCGCCGTGGATTCGTTTATGGGCGGGAAGACCTTGCCGACGTCTTTTTGGAGCGGCTTCAGTACGTCCATGAGCGGCGGGAGCACCGGCACGTTCCGCTGCTTATCGCCTTTCCCGGTGAGGGTGACATAGGGCTTTTTCCCTTTCAAGGAGCAATCCTCCCACGTGAGTCCCAACGCCTCATTTCTGCGGGCGCCGGTCCAGAGGAAAAACCGGAGCATTCGCGCGAACTCGGGGCGGAGTTCGTCGGCTTTGGCCAGGAGGGTCTTGATTTCCTCCGGGCGCAGGTAGCGCGGCAGGTGCTTCGGCCCGGGGACCATTTTGATTTTGGGACGTTTTGAGACGTATCCCCAATCCTCGGCGGATGACAGGGCTGCTTTTATCTGGCGAAGATAACTATTGATCGAATCGGGTTTGAGGCCCTGGCCGTGGCAGAAGATTTTGAAATCCTCGATCTTTTTTATGTCGATCAGCCGGAGCGATGTTTCGGGGCCGATGGCCTCGGCGAGCTTTTTCAGGGACAGGGCGTCGTGGGCGATAGTCTTCTTGCTCATCGATGCCCGGCGTGCGAGGTATTCGGCCGTGAAGTCCTTGAGGCTTATATTAACCTCCGCCTCGAGCTTTACCAGGTTGCCGAGAAAGGCTTCGCGCTCCAGCACCTTGAACCGTCTTTCGGCCTCCTTTTTGTCCCTGGTTTTCAGGGACTGCGCATTGCTGCGGGAGTATTCAACGTACCAGATGCCGTTTCG
>JARLHP010000133.1 GCA_031292195.1 Syntrophobacteraceae bacterium | reverse complement strand
TATGAAACTTCAGCGGCGTGTCGCCGCGGACGGGTTGCCAAGCCCCGACCTGCCCGACTGGCTGCGCCTGCGGGCAGATCGGCCGGGGGCGGGTACCACCGCCTGCTGCCGGGGTGAGGTGCTTGCTGAAGTTTCGTTCTCGATAAAACCCCGTTCCCGAACGGGGCGGCCCCGCTTGTATGAAACTTCATTTGGGAAAAACCACAGGGACCCCGGCTAAGAACTTGCCGGGGTGACATACTAAAGTTTCATTCTCGTTCAAACCGCGTCCGAGGACGTGGCGGCCCCGCTTGAACGTAACCCGGTATCAGTCGTCCTCGTCGTTTTTGTTCGAGCGCTTCCCGCAGTCGATCCCGTACTTCTTGATCTTGTAGTGAATGGCCCTGCGGCTTATTCCAAGAAGATTGGCGGCTTCCTTCTGCACGAAGCCGGCCTGCTGCAGGGCGCGCAAAATGGCATTCCGCTCGCTTTCCTCAAGAGAAAAAGCCGAGCTCTCGCCTGCCGCCACCTGGGTTTTGAACGGCGCCTCGGGAAGCCCGGACAAACACAGGTCGCTTTTGTGCAACACGCCGTTGCGGCACAGGACCACGCCACCTTCCAGGGCGTTTTTGAGTTCCCTCACGTTTCCCGGCCAGGGATATTCGGAGAGCCACCTGGTCGTTTCAGGGGGCAGCTTCACCAGGGGTATGTCATGAGTTTTACAGAAATTTTCCACAAAATACTGGGCAAGGCCCGGAATATCCTCCCGTCGCTCCCGCAGAGGCGGAATCTTCAAAGTCACCACCCGAAGCCGGTAATAGAGGTCCTCCCGAAAATTCCCCGAGGCCACTTCCTCGCGCAGATCGGCGTTGGTGGCCGAGATGACCCGGCAGTTTACCGGGATTTCCTTGAGATCTCCGATCCTTCTGATTTTCTTGTCTTCCAGGAACCGCAGCAGCCTCACCTGCATCTCGTGGGAAATATTGCCGATTTCGTCCAGAAAAAGGGTGCCCTTGTCTGCCGCCTCGATCAACCCCTTCTTGTCCTTGATAGCGTGTGTAAATGCCCCGCGAACATGGCCGAAAAGTTCGCTTTCCAGCAGCCCGGTAGGCGTAGAGCCGCAGTCGACCACCATGAAAGGCTGTTCGCGGCGCGGCCCCCTCTGATGGAGCAGGTGGGCTATCCGTTCCTTACCCACTCCGCTTTCGCCCAGGATAAGCACGTTGACGTCACTCCTGGCGATACGGTCGACCAATTCGTAGAGTTCCCCCATGGCCGGGCTTGTCACTCCGCGGAACATCTCGCCCAGGGGCGGAAGGGAATCGAGCGACTGCCGGGGTCCGCTTTTCTTCAGCACCTCTTGGACTTTGGAGACCAGCTCTCGACCATTGAACGGTTTTGTAAGGTATTCGACCGCCCCGGCCTTCATGGCCTTCACCGCGTCGGGAATTGTCCCGTAGGCGGTAAGAAACATGACGGGCAGCCCGGGTTTGATCTGCTGGGCCGCGGAGAAAAGATCCATGCCTCCCATCCCGGGCATCTTCACGTCGGTAATCATCAGGTCCACCGGGCCGCCTTTTAGCAGCCTCAAGGCCTCTTCGCCTCCGGCCGCGGTCAGCACCCGATAGTCGATCGACGAGAGCCTGGCCTCCAGGACCGCCAGGATATCCCGATCATCGTCCACCACAAGCACTATTGGTTTTACGGTTGAACTCATGCGGGCTTACAGGAAATCACGGCGCCATTTCCTGTTTTTTCTCCTCGTATTTGCGGTGTATTTCGTCCAGGGATTTCAGGTCGTGGCGCAGCCGGTGGACCTGGCGTTCGGCAAACTCGAGTTTGACCCGAAGCGCCTGAATCACCTTTTCACTGGTAATCACCATCCTCGGGTGACAGTCATTTTTGCCTTTTTCACCCAGCACCCCTCCGCCGCCTTTCTTAACCGCGCACTGCAGCCTCAGCAGGAACGGGGTGAGCATTCGGGGGTCCTCCATGCCCTTGGATGACCCGGCCTGATCGGCCCATTTTTTCCATTCCGCCACCGCACTGTCGAATGATTCTTTGCTCTCGGCCAAAATCAGCCTGATCGACGCAAGCCCGTAAAGGGCATCGCGCCTGATGTCGGGGTTCTTCGCCAGGTGGCTGAGCATCTCGAACCCGGTCTCTGCCTTTTCGTAATCGCCCGCTTCGAAGGCCTTGAGCGCTTTTTTAAGGGCATCCATCTCCACACTGCGCCGAATGGACTGCGCCGTGGCCTGGTTGGTTTCGACGGCTGTGGACAGGGAAGGCAAGGCGGAAATCAACAGGAATATAACAGGCACAAGGAGAAGCAATTTGTGCTTTGGATGCGTCGTAAAAACCATTATTCATCTTTCCCATACATGGGCAGCGTGAAGCTGAACGTGCTGCCCTCTCCGGCTTTGCTTCTAAGAGCTATTTCGCCCCCGTGGGCTTCAACGATATATTTGGAAATACTCAGACCCAGGCCGACCCCGTCAACTTCTTCCCGCACCCCGGACGCTCTGTAGTACTTGTTAAAAACCAGGGCCTGCTCGGAATCGGGAATCCCCGAGCCCCTGTCGCTAACGGCAAATACCAGCTGGGGGGGACCGACCGACTCCCCTTGCCTGACCGAAACCAGAATTTCGCTCCCCCCGGGCGAGAACTTTATAGCATTTCCGAGCAGATTGAGCAAAACCTGCTGCAAATTTTCCGGGTCGCCGGTAAATTCGGATATTTCCCCGGTAATTTCCGAGCGCATGGCGATCTCTTTGGACTCCGCGACGGGCGCCAATCTCGCTATTGCGCCCTGAACGAATTCATCGAGGTCGATCCGCCTCGGATGGATTTCCACCGCGCCGGCCTCCAGCCGCGATATCTGCATGAGATGGTTTAGCAGCACGGTAATGCGCTCCAGTTCTCGGCTCGCTATGAGCAGAAAACGCCTCTGTTTTTCATTTATGCCCCCCATGACTTCTTCGCAAATCAGGTTCACCGACTCCCGGATGGAGGTAAGAGGCGTTCGGATTTCGTGGCTGAGCATCGATATGAAATCCGACCTCATGCGTTCTTCTTCGATAAGCCGCGCCGTCATGTCGTTAAAAGCGCCCGCAAGCTCGCCGAATTCATCGTTTGAATGAATCCGGATGGGGGCGGTGAGGCCCGAACTCGACAAAGACTTGATTCCGCGCCTCAGTTCGCGCAGCGGCCGGATCATTCCGAAGCTGAAAACCATGATCCCCAGAAGGCCGATCACCAGGGAGGCCAGGATGCCCACGATCCCGTACTCATCGGCCCGGCGTCCCCGGGCATTGAGATTTCGGACCATTTCCTCGATCTTCTGGTCGTTTGCCGCCCTGGCTTTTTGAATCTGGTCGGCCCATTTGCCTATCACCTCGTCTTTTAGCCAGGGAGCGTCCGAATGAACGTAGTCCACCCCTTGGCTTCCGGCCCCAAACCGGGCCTCGAATTGCCGGTGAAGAGCGTCCCAGGGATTGGCCCCGCTGCTCGACGCACTTAACCACAGGATCTTGAAAAGGTTGCTTTCATACTGTTTGAGGCCGCCTTCAAAATACTTCCTGTACCCCTCCTCGTGCATCAACTCGAACTTCTTTTGATTTTCGGCCATGGACCAGAGGGCGTCTATCATCAGCTTGGAGGACGTGGAAATCTGATAATTTCGGTTTACGATATTTTCGGTGGTCTTGCCCAGGTTCTTGATGTGAGCGAAAAGCAGAATGATCGTGGCATAAAAGATCAGGCATGCCAAAAGATACCAGGAAAAAAGTTTGAACAGTATTCCGAATTTAATCTTCATCACCGCTCGGCGACCCGGTTTCGATCAGTTCTGGATAAGTCCGCAAAATGCCCCCGAATGGTGGTCATACTAAATCATCGGGGCAGGCTCGGGAAAGGGAAAAGTGCAGGTTTACGATAGTTCCGTACGGCGTGACTATTTACCCGTAAAGGAGTCCCCTTTGATTCATTTTTTTCGGGACAAGGAAGGAGTAGGCATGCCGGGCGCCACAATAAAAATCGCCGTATGCAAACCCCCGGAAGCCTCCCAACGGATATCCTTCGAAATGGTCATGCCACGATATTGTTCAGAAAACGAGCGGAATTGGCGAGAAACGGGACGATTTTGTATATCATGCCTCGCGCAAAGGGTTTTCGGGCCTATCCTGCTGTAGCGTATCCTGATAAAGAGATTGATGGATCATGTGCACGACTCTACACGGGTGCGTGTTCCCGGGAAGAGATTACTTCAATTGCATCTTCGGTACTTTTTTCCGGACCAAACATGCTCGGATCAAACGGGGGCATCCTGCCGGTCACTCACGCAAAAGGAGAATGAGACTTTGTCTCACTCCCCTTTATATAATCTGGATCAGTTGAGAATCTTAGGCTTCCTGTTTCCTTCTGAGGCCGATAACCCCGAGTCCTAGCAATCCTACGCCAAAGAGCAGCAAGGTTGACGGTTCGGGAACGCTCATCTCGAGAACGGATGGTGCGCCGTTAGACTCGACATAGACCAAAGTAAAATCCCCCGGCAAAAGATTGCCTGAGTTAGGAATTTCTACCGTGGGGTTCCCAGATTCAAAGACGGCTGTTGCGGCTGCGCCTGTGCCATTATAAAGGCTTGCGCCATCGTCGTGCAGCACTGTAGCCAGGCCGCCTCCCGTCGTTCCGGTAATCACCATGTACGTATTAGTTGCACCACCCGTCTCCCCTGGTGTGCTCATCGTGAGGTTTAAAAAGTTAGCTACCGTCGGTACCGATGAGGAGGAATAACCTGTGATGTTCGTGGTCGTGAAACCGAAATCACCGAAAGTGTTATTTACATTGGAGGTAGAGAAGTTGATGGAACCGGTGTATGTGAATGTCGCCGTAATAAGTGCCGAGGGTGGCATATTTGCCAGGGTGGCCACGTCAGTTACACCACTTTGGTAGGTCCCGTTATAAACGGTAATGCTAAACGACGGATCTGCATTGGCCACACCGGATAACCCCATGGTCAACCCAATCAACGCCACAACCATGCCTAGAACAAAGATTGTCTTTTTCAAAATTTTTTCTCTCCTCCCAACCTTTAAAAACCAACGTTTCAGTGCACATACGAGCAATCCGGCGCCTAAATAGAAAAAAACAATTTGGATATTCGCACAAGCCCTTCACGCAAAACCTATGCCAGATACAACACCAAACCCAATACCACCCCTATGTCATTGGATTCCAATGATAAAAATCCGGCACGCAATTCCAACCACTTCACTCACGAGAATTCGAAAGTGTAAAATAGTCCGACATATATTTAGAGAATTTGGCGGGAATGTCTTTATTTCCCTTATAAACCAAGATGTTATTGTCGATTTCTGAATGTGTAAAAATTTCTGACAAAATCGACAAGCCGAACAGTGTCCGGCAGCGCTAAAATATCAGCGGACCAAAGACCCGGATCAGAGGGAATCAAGGCCTTATATTTGGACACCTCTAACCCATTGATCTTTTTCTACCATCACCAATGCCCAACAATTTATCACCCCGAACAAGCCGCCAATTTCCTCGGCCGGGAAAAGACGGTCTGCGGTACACTCGCCGGGCGGAGTAGCAATCGGGGTTACCCCCGCCCCCCTCCACAGACCGAGCGGAACTACCGCACTGCGCTCCCACTGCGGGTAGTGGCGAGAAATCGCTCTTCAGGCCAAGGATGCGGAATACGGGCAGGCGGAAGCCATCTCTTGCAATCGCGTATGGCTATGCCCCACGGTCTCATGCGTCCATACCCTTTGGCAATGTACACTCTACGGGATGGCTTCGCTCCGTGCATGGCCCCGTTGAACACGATGGCGCCGGCGTGAAGAACGACGTTTCGGGCATAGTCGGCCAGGAGGAGGAGGAGGAGAAAATGGTGCAGGTACATGGCCATCGGTGTTTCTCCTTCCCGAAGCACCTGGCGACAAAGACATCGAGGTCCTCACTGCGGAACCGCATGAGCCGGCCGGCTTTTATGAAGACAGTCTGCATCTCGCCCTTACCCGGTTGGCACGAAAGCTGTCAAGTGATTCGAAATTGCGTTGAAGACCCGTCAAACGATGGGTTTCACTGCGTTTCACCCATCCTGCAGCGGCTCTCGACGGGCTGGCGTAGGATGGGGCTGTAGGTTGGGCTAAGCGTAGCGCAGCCCAACAAATACTTTCGCCACCCCGGTTAATCCCATGCTCTTGCTCTTTTA
>JARLHP010000132.1 GCA_031292195.1 Syntrophobacteraceae bacterium | reverse complement strand
GACCTTCACGGGTGCGGCCGGTCTTGCCGGATGGAAGTGGCTCTTTTTGCTGGAAGGCATACCCTCCGTCGTGCTGGGGGTGGCCACGCTGTTCTACCTCGATGACTCCATAGAGTCCGCCGGATGGCTTGACCGCGACGAAAAAAAGCTCCTGGAAAACAATATTGCGGCGGAAAAAGAGGCCAAGACCAACCACTCGCTGAAGGACGGACTGGTCGAGTGGCGGGTGTGGTTTTTCGGGGTGGTCTACTTCTGCTTCGTATCGGGGCTCTACGGTTTCAGTTTCTGGCTTCCCCAGATGATCAAGAGCAGCGGGGTGGGGAGCGAGTTGCGTATCGGCCTGCTTGCCGCGGTGCCTAACGGTATGGCCATAGCAGGGATGCTGTGGGCCGGGCGAAGCTCGGATCGGATGTTAGAGAGGCGTTGGCACACGCTTGTCTGCGGGTTGGTGGCCGGACTGGGGCTCATGCTGAGCGCCGGTTTCGCGGCGGACACCTGCATAGCGGTCTTTTCCGCCACCCTGGGGCTGGCCGGCGTAATGGCCTGCCTGTCGATCTTCTGGTCCTTTCCCACCGCCATTCTTTCCGGGACGGCCGCCGCGGGGGGCATAGCGCTGGTAAATTCGGTGGGCAACCTGGGCGGGTTCGCTTCACCCTACATGATGGGCTATGTAAAGGATTTGACCGGAGATCTCTCCTCCGGTCTCTTCGTTTTGGGGGCGCTGGTGATCCTGGGCGCCGTTTTGGTGATTGTCTTTGTTCCCGGGCGCGATCATTGAACCACCAACCACCAACCACGAAGGACACGAAGGAGACGAAGGAGACGAAGCTTAACCTGTCAGACAAACGTGGGGCCTTTTTCGTCAACTTTTCGTCCGAATCGCTATCTCCGGGATGGTCTTATGATGCAACACCCTTTGAGGATATGGCATTTCTATGTGGTTTTCCTTGAATCGACGCCACACGGCCATGAGAAGCTCGCTCTTGACAGTCCCGAGTCCTTTTTGGGGATCATCGATCCAGGCCCTCAGCTCAAGGTTAATCGCATTGTCTCCGAAGCCTGTCAGTAAGCAGGTGGGTGCGGGGTTCCGCAAAACGCGCTTGACACTGTCGGAGGCCGCAAGCATCAATTCCATGGCCAAATCCAAATCGGAGTCGTAAGAAATGCCCAACGGAATTTGGAGCCTGACCAGATTATTGCTATAGGACCAGTTGACCACCTCTCCCGTGATCAAATTTTCATTGGGTATAAGATGCTCGATGCCACCTCTGGTAACAACGGAGACATAACGGCTACCCAGGAAGTTGATCCAGCCGTAAGTGCTTCCCAGTTGAATTACATCGCCTGGCTTGATCGATTTGTCCGCCAGGATAATGAAACCGCTGACCAGATTGGCAAATATTTTCTGCAGACCGAAACCGATCCCCACCCCCATAGCTCCACCTAATAAGGCGAAGAGTGTCAGATCTATTCCCATGTAATGCAGGATGAAAATTAAAGACGCGGAGAATAGAAGAATTGCACAAAGCTTATGAAGCAAGGTCTGAGTTGCTGGAGGAAGGTTTGACCTTGTCTGCAGCCATATACGGAAAATGATCAGAAAGTTCTTTGAAAGCCAGTAGAGAAAAAGAGTGAAGAAAGCGGCCCGGCCGATGGTAAGCATCGAAATATTCACTTTGCCAATTGACAAATTGAGGCCGTTAAAAAAATTGATCCAGATTTTGTCGAAATGGAAGATACGCAGTAATACCCATATCCAAATCATGGCGGTAAGGATTCCGGCCCAGTATCGGTTGGTCATCGGGCCTGCCAGGAATCGTATGAGAAACATGCCGACCGCGACGATTAAGATGAGTTTGAAAACTTCGGAGTTCCAATGAAAATACCGCGCGAGACTGAACGCGGTCCCCAAGAGTAAGACAGTCAGCAGTGGGCGTACGATCTTGAAGAAAGTCTCGGCTTTGCGGAAATCGGGGGATTTCTCACTCAAACCGGCCAGGGCCATATTACGTTCAAACGACAAGCAGATTACTCCGGCAGCTTTATGGGCCAGTAAGAAGGCCAGCCCACCGATGGTTAGCTGTATTGCCACAGGCCAGGTTAGAACGTAGTTCAGAATAAATTGGTGCATGTCCGCCATAATCTTCCTCCACTCCTTTTGTGCTCGCTTTAGATAAGACTCTAAGAAGTGAATGCCCTCTTGGGAAGCAGTTCTCGCCCGGGCCTGTGTTACAGCGGCCAAACCAGGGGTATCAGCAGAGAACTCAAAGCCCAGATCAGGATATCCAGTGGAATCCCCAGCTTGAGAAAATCCTTAAATCTGTAGCCCCCTGGGCCGAAGACCAGCAGATGCGTGTGGTAGCTGATCGGACTTGCAAATCCGCAACTTGCGCCGAAGCACACCCCGAAAATAAAGGCCTTGGGGTTTACGCCAAGTGAAACAGCCATCGAGACGGCAACCGGCATGAGCAGGACCGAGGTGGTTATATGGCTCATCAGTTCGGTCAGTATGCAGGTGAGCAGTATGAAGGCGGAGAGGATGACTTTTGGGGAAAAGCCTTTCAGGGGAGCGAGGAAAAGGTCCGTGTAGACCATTGCGGCCCCGGTCTTTTGCAGTGCGGTTCCAAGGGCCATCATCCCTATGATCATGATCAATACCTTCACGCTTATTGACCTGTAAGCGGTCCTGAGCGTGATGCATCCGGTCGCCACCATCAGGAAGGCCCCGGTGAAGGCGCAGATGGAAATGTCGGCAATTCTTGCGGCCGCCGCGGCGATCGATGCCGCAAAAATCATCAGGGCAAGCGGCGCCTTGGTTTTGCCCGCCACGTGGTGATGGATGTCTTCGATAACGATGAAATCGGGTTTGCTCCTGATCTCATCGAGATTTTCAGTCACACAGGCAACCAGGAGCACATCTCCTATGCTCAGTCGGACCCGGCTCAACTTCTGTTCCGAGTAGTGCATTCCTCGCCTTTTGACCGCGATTAACCGGATGCCTTGCTCACTTTGGAGCCAACCGCGCAGGGGGCTTTCACCCAACAGCTGCGACTGCGGGGTTATGATCATTTCAAGAATAACGTATTCGCCGCTTTTTGCCGGAAACTTTATCCCCTCCATCTCGTGGGGCAACGCGAGCAGATTTCTGTCCAGCAAACCCAAGATAGCCGCAGCGCTCCCTTTGATGAGCAACACGTCTCTTTCCGAGATTCGCAGCTCTTCGTCTTGAGGACTTAAGATGATGCCTTTTCGCACGATTTCTAATATTTCAACCGATTCCAGGTAGCGCTCCGCGTCTGTGACGGTCTTTGCGACGAGCTTGCTTCCAGCGGGAACCGAAAACTCGGAAAGAAACTGCGGCGCCTTTGCTCCCCTGAGTTCGCAGACCGGCGCCTTGTGAGAGGGCATACTGCCGGACGAGGTAAAATAGAGGAACAGCACCGTTACGACCATTATAGGGATTCCAACCGGAGCGAACTCGAACATCCCCAGGGGACCGTATCCGTAGGAGGCTGCCAAGCCGCTTATCAAAAGGTGGGTGGCCGTCCCGATCAGGGTTATCGTCCCGCCCGCGATCGATGCATAGGAAACCGGAATGAGAAACTTCGACGGGCTCATTCCATACTCGCAGCAAATGCTCATAAGGATGGGCGCGAAGAGCACCACGATGGCGGTATGTCCGATAAACGCGGAAGGAATCGCCACCCCTATGGTCGATACCAGCAGGACGCGTTTTTCTTCGCCTTCTAAGTAAGGGGCGATCTTTTCGGTAAGAAAACTTAACGCACCGGCGCCAATAAGGCCGCTGCTGAGCACCAGCAGAGCCACTATCGTTATGACCGCGGGGTTTGCAAACCCCGCCAGGGCTTCGGAAGGTGTGAGTATCCCCGTTATCATGAGGACGGATAGGAGACCGATAGCTGTGAGATCTATCGGGTATTTCTCGCTGGTGAGCAGATAGATGGTCACCAGCAGGATTATGGTAATCAGCCAGACAGTCATCTCAGGGGGTATCCAGGGTTTGAGAAGTTTGTGCCCGAGTTTCACCGGATCGGGGTAATGTAAAGCGTACACAGCGGAGATCAAGAGGTTGCCCGGAATTAGGCCCCCTGACAGACTACTTCGCCTTCTATAATGACAAGGGGCCGCACCAGTCCCCGGGACAAAAGCCGCCCGAAGTAGTGTATCGAACCGCGATAGGCGGCGGGGCGGTGTTGTGGATAAATTCCCCCGTGCGGTGGAGGAACCCCCTGTGGAGCGTAACGGAGCAGGGGGGGGGCCTCCACGGAACGGCGGAGCGTGTTGTGCTCGCAGTTTAGGTATCGGTTCTTAGCGGCCGTGAAAGTTGGGCTTCCTTTTTTCCAGAAAGGCATTCATACCCTCAACTCGGTCTTCCGTTGCAAAACAGAGCGAATAGCAGCGAGCTTCCAGCTCTAGAGCCGTTCTCAAATCCGCTTGTAAGCCATTGTTGATTGCGGTCTTAGCCATGTGAAGAGACACCGGGCCGCAAGAGGCCATTTTCCGCGCCATCTCGGCAACGGTTTGATCGAGCTCCGCCACCGGAACCACCCGATTCACCAGTCCATACTCGAGGGCTCGTTGAGCCGGGATATGGTCGCCGGTCAAAATGAGTTCCTTGGCCCGGCCCACGCCGATTAGCCGTGGAAGACGTTGAGTTCCGCCGTAACCGGGAATAATTCCCAGTTTGACCTCCGGCATCCCCATTTTCGCACTGTCAACGGCGATTCGAATGTCGCAACAGAGCGCCAGTTCGGTCCCGCCACCGAGAGCGTACCCGTTGATTCTGGCGATGACAGGCTTCGGAAAGTTTTCGATCCGGGTGCCGACGTCCTGACCCTTTGGCACTTCTGTAAGGGTTTGAACGTATTGAAGACTTTTCCCCATGACGGAGATGTCCCCCCCGGACACGAAGGCCTTTGTCCCGGCTCCAGTGAGCACGACGACCCGAACGGACTCTTCGGACTCGATGGCGTCCAAAGCCTCGTCAATTTCCAGCATGGTATGGAAGCTAATGGCATTCAGCACATGGGGACGATCAATGGTGATGGTGGCGATCATCCCATCCTTAGTCAGCTTGATATCTTGGTAGGTCTCTTTCATTGAGTCTTCCTCACGAAAACAACTTGTAGGGCTTCTTGACGCTATCCCTCAGGTAGTCGTAGAACCCCTTGCCGTTCTTTTTGCCCAGGCGTCCGGCTTCTATCATCTTCCGATACAAGATATTGAGGCGATCTCGCTCACTATGGGTATAAGCGAAGACCTCGTCACTGGCCATCTGGATGACGTCAAATCCGCCGAAGTCGGCCAATTCGCATGGCCCCATGGGATGGCCGGCGCCCAGCCTCATGGCCGTGTCGATTTCCTCAGCCGTCGCCGTTCCCTCCAGGACCATCTGAGCCGCCTCCATGTAGAATCCCATCAGCAAACGGTTCACGATAAAGCCCGGGACATCCTTGACCTTGAGGGGGGTTTTCCCCATTTTTCTGCAGAGCGTTAGTGTGGTCTCAACGGTTTCTTCCGCCACGCCAAGCGGGGTAACTACCTCAACCAGCTTCATGACAGCAGCGGGATTGAAGAAATGAGTTCCAATACATTTTTCCTGACGCCTGGTTGCACCGCTGATCGCCGTGACAGACATCACCGAAGTATTGGTGGCCAAGATGGTGTGGGGGGGACAAATGTGGTCCAGTTGAATGAAGAGACTCTTTTTCAACTCCATTTTCTCGGGAACCGCCTCAATGACAAAATCGGCCTGCGCGGCAGCCTCGGGGAGGTCGGTCCCGGTGCGTATGCGTGCCATCACGGCATCCGCCTCTTCGCGGGACATTTTCCCTTTGGCCACGAAATGCGTATCGATGTTGGCTTTGACTACCGAGATCG
The DNA here is from genome assembly GCA_031292195.1 of Syntrophobacteraceae bacterium. GTDB lineage: Bacteria > Desulfobacterota > Syntrophobacteria > Syntrophobacterales > Syntrophobacteraceae > SbD1. The sequence goes on along the minus strand of JARLHP010000132.1, from coordinate 7,737 downwards.
CCCGGTCGAGCATTTGCTGGTCAATGTCATACAACGTGACGCTAAAACCGGAAAAGGCGGCTGCTTGAGCAATACCATGCCCCATTGTTCCGGCGCCGAGCACGGTCAGTTTTTGAATTTCCATGAGTAACCTCTCCTTTGATCCTGATAAAAATTGCGAGGAGCAATCTCCTTTTTGCTGGAAGGCGCATTCTGCAAGATCGCCGATGAGTGCGCCTCCTTATGAGTATTCGCATATTATTTGATACCGAATTATATTCAGAAGGATAATGGGCTATTGTTGGGTATGTCAAGAAGAAAATTACTTCGCATTAGCTTTTCTCGCCACCGCACATTATGGAGATATTATAGTAAAAACAAGATATTAATGGATCGGGAAGGGAGAGCCGGGAGCGCCGGCGCAAAATTATTTTCAAAAATAAGATTGACACGTAATGCTGAATATGCTTTTTTTTAGCCAACATTATGAAGAATGGTCAGCCCGGTGAGTCTCCCTCTGTCTGATACAGAAGGGACGATGGTGTACAGAGCCAGGAGGACCATGCGGGGTCGATCCTACTAAAGGAATAAGAGGGGGGGGCGGCAAAAATGAGGAACAATGTCGGACATCTTTTGGCAAAGCGTGCTTTCCTGCACCCGGACAAGGAGGCCTTTGTTGACGTTCACCAGAACAAGAGACTCACGTATTCCCGGTTCAACGAAAACACGAACCGGACCGCGAATGCCCTGCTGCGCATCGGAATCGAGAAAGGGGATAGAGTTGGTCTTCTGCTGATGAACGGCGTCGAGTTCATGGAATTCTTTTTTGCCATCGCAAAAATCGGCGCCGTGTGCGTCCTGCTCAACACGCGGCTGGCGCCCGATGAACTTACGTATATCATCCGGGACTCCGGCGCCCGGACTCTTGTGTACGGAAACGACTTCCGGAAGGTAATGGCTGAAATCCAGGCACGGGGGGGAAAGGCCACGGCTGTCACCAAATGGATTCATGTTGGCGATGGGCGGGAAAGAGACGAATTTGCCCAGAATTTTGAAGAATTGAAAGGCAAGGTTATCAACGCGGAGCCTGAATGCGCAGGTTTCGAAGATGACCCTCTCTTCATTATGTACACTTCGGGGACCACCGGTCTACCCAAAGGCGCGGTCCAGACTCACAACTCGGTTCTGTGGGCGGCGCTTAGCATGGCGGCCACCTGGGAAATGCGCCAGGGCGACCGGTTCTTTGTGGCCTTGCCTCTCTTCCATGTCGGTGGACTCATGCCCGCCGTCATGTCCGTGTATTGCGGAACCGCGACCGTAACCGTTAAAGCCTTCGACCCGTCGTTGTATTGGAAGATCATCGAGTCCGAGCGGATCACCAATTCGCTGCTGGTTCCAACCATGCTGACCCTGATGCTTCAAGTTCCGGAGAAGGACACCTATGATTTGTCATCTTTCCGTTGGACTTCGGTGGCGGGTGCGCCTGTGCCCATTTCGCTCCTGGAGTCGTGCGCCGCTCTGGGTTTGCGGGTTGAGCAGCTGTATGGACTAACGGAAGCCTGCGGTCCCGGATGTCAGCTTATGGGCGGCGATGTGGCCCGGAAGGTCGGATCGGCCGGCAAGCCTTTTCTATTTACGGAAGTCCGGGTTGTCGATCTGGACGACCAGGACGTACCCCCTGGTACGCCCGGCGAATTGATCCTCCAAGGCAAAAACGTGATGCGAGAGTACTGGAATCAGCCGGAAGAAAGTGCCCACACATTGCGAGGCGGCTGGCTGCACACAGGGGACGTTGCGACTGTGGACGAAGAGGGATTCGTCTACATCGTAGATCGCTTAAAGGACATGATCATCTCGGGCGGAGAAAACATTTATCCAGCTGAAATCGAGAAAATTATCGCCGGAATTCCCGGAGTCGTCCAAGTGGCTGTAATCGGTGAACCAGACCCCAAATGGGGGGAAACTCCCATAGCTTACATTGTCGCACAGGCCGGCAGCAGCTTGGACGAAAAAGGGGTCCTGGAGTACTGCCAGGCAAAGATTGCACGTTACAAGATTCCCAAAAAGGCAAGGTTTATAGATTCCCTTCCATTTACTCCAACGGGGAAAGTGCAGAAACGGATATTAAGGGAACGATTGGCGATGGCCAAATAAATCAATTGTGGTAAGTATTACGCGAGGTTAGTGGTGATGAACGAAAACGACGTAGTGATAGTCAGTGCGGTAAGGACCCCGTTTGGCAAGTTTGACGGCGCCTTGCGGGGTACCGACAGTATAGAACTCGGCGTGATGGTTCTAAAAGAGGTCATCCGTCGCATCGGCCTGGATCCCGGGGAGGTGGACGAGGTCTACTACGGGACCTGTATCCCGGCCGAGTACGCAATCTACACCAATGTCCCCGCCAGGCAAATTACACTGCTGGCAGGTTTTCCGGAGGACACAATATCTTTGACCATCGATCGAGCCTGCTGTTCCTCCATGACCGCACTCCGCCTCGGGTATCGAGCAATAAAGGCCGGAGATGCGGACGTGGTGATTGCCTCCGGTGCTGAAAACATGGGCAACGTTCCTTTCATCGCCAGCGCGGCAAAGACTAGATGGGGCAACCGTTTGGGGCCGATCGAGCTGGAAGATGTTTTGTTTGAGCTCGGCTACGGACGCAAGGGCTTTGCGCCAGTAGCCAGAGATGCCGGAGAGGTCGCCGTTGAGTACGGGATTTCTCGGCAGATGCAGGACGAGTGGGCTATCGGCAGCCACGTGAGGTGGCTTGGCGCATACGAGGCCGGGAAGTTGCGCGTTGGTGAAGAGATTATGCCCGTGGCCATTGCCCAGAAAAAGGGCGATCCCATTGTTATGGATAGAGATGAGTCGCCTCGGCCAAACGTTACTCCCGAAAAGATGGCCGCGTTGAAAACGGTGTACGGCAGTCCCACGGTTACGCCCGGCAACGCTCCCGGCTTGAACTCCGGGGCCTCGGCCATGGTGATCATGAAGCGCGGCAAGGCCGAAAGCCTTGGGCTCAAGGCTCTGTCTACCATTAAAGCTTGTGAATGCGCCGCGGGGACTCCGAAATACATGGCCTGCGTCCCTGCGCTGGCCATTGAGAAACTGTTGACCACCCTGGGTAAAGGCATTGATGCGATGGATCTCATCGAAATCAATGAGGCCTTTGCGGCGGTGCCCCTGGTGTCTTTGAAGATGCTGGCCGGAAATGAGCGGGAAAGGTACCGGCGTCTACAGGAGAAGACGAACGTAAACGGGGGCGCCATCGCTATCGGGCACCCGGTTGGCGCCAGTGGCGCTCGCATCACAATGACACTCATGTACGAACTGATGCGGCGGGGCGGCGGTTCGGGTGTGGCCGCCATATGCGGAGGTCTCTCTCAGGGAGAAGCCATTCTGTTGGAGATTTGACCAATGTAGGAGAACGGAGCATGACTGTGAATCTGAATCAAGTTGAGTCGCTGACCTTGCAAGGCCAGATCGCGGTACCCTACACCTGGTGGGTAGGCAGAGTGGGCAGCCGGTTTCTGATCGCTTTGAGGGACGAGGCAAAGATAATTGGAAATCGATGCAATCGCTGTAACACCGTCTATGTCCCGCCGCGCGGCAATTGCGGCAGTTGTTTCGAAGACATCGATCAATTCGTGGAAGTGAGCAACGAGGGCGTCGTGTCTGCTTACACTGTAGTTCGATTCAAGTACCCGCTTCAGCCTGTGGATACTCCTTTTGCCTATGCCCTGATTCATCTCGATGGCGCGGATGTGAGCCTGGCTCACATCATCAAGGCCGACTTGGACAAACTGAAAAACGGAGTTCGCGTCAGGGCGCTATTCAAGGAGCGGAGTGAGCGTACTGGACACATCCTTGACATCGATTCTTTCCAGATCATCTGAGCCACCGTGGAGAAAGACATGGACAACATTGCCATTGTTGGTGTTGCGCAAACAAAGTATGAGCGAAGAAAGAAGGACAAGACTTACTACGACCTCGTTTTCGAGATGACGAAGGGCGTTCTGGAGGATTCCGGCCTCACCTTGGAAGACATTGACAATGTCATCACCGTCTCGAATGACTTTCTGGACGGTAGAACCATCTCGTCCATGGCGGTGGGTGAGGCTGCCGGCGCCGGCGACAAGAACATCTCGACCGTGGAGGGGGACGGTACGTTCGGGGCCTTTTACGGCGCCATGCGAGTGCTTGGCGGGTTCAATACGACCTTGGTGGTAGCCCATTCCAAAGGCAGTGAAGGGGATGTCAAACACATCACCAACGGCATGTTCGATCCTATTTTTCAGCGTCTCCTGGGTCTGGAAGCCATCTCGGCATCGGCACTACAGGCTAACGCCTATATGGACCGTTATGGAGTTCGGGAAGAATCCTTCGCCCGGGTCTCTGTGAAAAATCACGCCAACGCCAAGAACAACCCATACGCTCACTTGCCCATGGAGTTGACCATTGAGGACGTGATGGCGTCCCAAAAGATGGCTGATCCCATCAAGCTCTTAGACTGCAGTCCAGTGAGCGACGGAGCGGCAGCCATCATTATCGCGAATGAAGCTCATGCGCGCAAAGCGAAGACAAAGCCTGTGTGGATCAAGGGCATTGCACATTGTGCCGAGGAATACTTCCTGGGGGACAGAGATTTGACCAATCCGAAATCCCTTCGAGACGCCGCCAAGAGGGCCTACGCCATGGCAGGGATTGCCGATCCCCTGAAGTCTCTGGACGTGGTGGAGCTCTACGATGCATTCAGCTATATGGAGCCATTATGGCTGGAGGGTCTGGGATTATGTAATCCCGGTGATGGACCGAAGCTGCTTGATGACGGCATCACCACCATGTCGGGAGCATTACCGGTCAATCCCTCCGGGGGAGTACTCTCGTCCCATGCTTTACTGGTTGCAGGACTGGCGAGGATTATTGAGGCGGTGCTCCAGCTAAGAGGTGAGGCTGAAAATCGTCAGGTTGAGGGGGCCAAAACCGGGTTAGCCCACGGCATCAATGGACCTTGTGGTCAGAGCCACTGCGTATGGATTCTAGGCACCGAGAAATAAGGGGAAAAAGACATGGCGCGAAGGGTTGCGATCGTTGGTACCGGACAGACCGATCACAGGAGCCACAGACCGGACGTGAACGGTCGAGAGATGATTTATGAAGCCGTAAAGAGGGCTCTGGACGACTGCCAATTGTCAATTCACGATATTGATGCCATCATTATCGGCAACATGGATCATTTCGAGTCCATCAACTATGTGGACACCTGGAGTGTGGAGGGTTCGGGCGCCGTCATGAAGCCGATCATGAAGGTGACCACCGGGGGCACCACGGGCGCATCGGTAGCCATTGCCGCATATTACCACGTAGCCTCCGGCTTTTTCGACAAAGTCCTGGCCATTGGCTGGGAAAAGAACTCCGAGAGCGACACTACGGCTGCCATTATTACCTGCAGCGATCCAGTCTGGGATCGCGCCTTCTATTCCGGCGCCATACCCAGTCTGGCCACTGAAGCCAGCGCATACATGAAACAGTATGGAGCAACACAAGAGGATGCGGCCAGAGTGGCAGTGCGAGATCGCACCAATGCGCTCAGCAACCCCCATGCCCACTTGAGAAAACCTATAACCATCGAGGACGTGATGGCATCACCGATGCTGGCCTACCCCATCAAATTGCTTGATGTGTGTCCCAGGACGGACGGGGCCGCCGCGGTCGTGTTCGCAGCGGACGGCGTGGCTCAAAAAATTGCTCCCAAGCCGGCTTGGATCAGGGCCTGCGCCGCTCGCCACACCTACAGCTGGTTTGGGGATGTGGACTACAACGCCGGTCTCTTATCCCTGCAGAGAGCCTCGAAAGAAGCATATCAGCGAGCCGGGATCAGGGAGCCGGCGGATGAAATCGATGTGGCCGAATTGTACCTTCCGTATTCTTATGCCGGACTAAAGTGGATCGAGGATTTGGGATTCTGTGGCCCGGGTGAGGGGCCCGGTTTCATTCGGGACGGCCATACCGACATGGGTGGCAAAATACCTGTAAATCCCTCGGGCGGCGTCATCAGCACCAACTGCATCGGAGCTACCGCTCTCCTTCGGGTGGCGGAGGCTGCTATGCAGGTGATGGGAAAGGCCGGTCAAAGACAAGTCCCCGACGTGGAAGTCGCTTTGGCCACAGGCTTCGGTGGGTGTTTTTGGTCTGATGTTTTGATCTTGGGCAAAGCCCGTCCATGAATGGAAAGAGGAGATACCACAATGGCAACTGAAAGGGATTACGGGGAGTTACTGACATTAACCTTTAGCACTCCCATGCCCTACGAATGGTCGATAGGAAAATACGGCAGTTTGTTTTTCCATGAAATAAGAGAGAGTCAGCGATTCACAGGCATCCGCTGCCCTCAATGCGGGAAAGTGTATGTGCCTCCCAGGAGATTGTGCGCCCCCTGTTTTAAAGAACTCGATGAACTGATAATCTTGCCGAACCTGGGGAGTATTATGGCCTTCTCCGTGGTCAACTATCCGTTTCCGGATCCGGCCACCGGAGAGCAACGCCCCATTCCGTATACGTATGGGTGCATCAAGATAGAGGGTTCGGACAATATCTTTAACCACGTCATCGACGAGACAAACGTTGAAAAGATAGCTGTGGGCATGAAGGTTGCGGCCGTTTTCAAGGGCAAGGAAGAAATGCAAGGGAATATTCAAGACATCAGGCACTTTAGGATACTGGGCTGATTGCATTGTGTGCGTCGATTGACCCGGGGGAATCAAACCGCCTTCGTTCCAAACCCTCTAGACGGTGACAAGGAGATCGGCATGACATTATCCGCTGGTACGATGCTCGTTGGGGAGGCTCTCAACGAGGCCGCGGAACGCATGAAGGATCGTGCGGGATATATTTATGAGGGACGAGACATTAGCTACATGCAGATGGATGAGATCTCGGACCGAGTCGCGGCGGGGTTGCTGGAACTCGGCTTCAAGAAAGGCAATCGCCTCGGGATCATAGGTCTCAACCAACCCGAGTGGCTCTATACCTACTTTGCCGCCGCAAAGATTGGTGTGATCGTCGTTGGGCTGAGCGTGCGCTATCGCGAAAGCGAGCTGCAATTCATTCTGAACCAGTCCGAGACTCGGGGGGTGGTCACCGTTGCAAGGTTGGGAGATCAGATGGACTACGTCCGTTTTTTCGGCGAGTTTCGGAATAGTATCCCGACCGTTACTCAGTTCATCTTCATCGGAGGCGGTGGATTCCAGGGAAGCCACGCTTTTGAGGGGCTTATGCGGACGGAGGTCGATCTTCCAGCCCTTAACGGGGCGAAAGGTGCGGTTCAGCCTACCGACCCTGTCATGATCATATACACTTCGGGGACTACGGGCAAACCGAAAGGAGCAATGCTCACCAACGAATCCATGCTTGCCGCTGCTCGGACCGAAGCCGAGCATCTTCAGGTCGATGAAGATGATGTGCTTCAAATGGCCATGCCATTGAATCATGTGGGGGGAATCACCTGCTGCATTTTGACTATGCTTTTGGGCAAAGGAGTCATTGAGCTGGTTCCCATGTTCAAAGCGGACCAAATGATCGAGATGTTCCAAGCGCATCCCCCCACCTTAATTATTGGTGTCCCCACCATGCACACTCTCCTGTTAATGAAGGAGGAAATGTCTTCCGTTCCCGTGCAAATGGTTCGTGTGGTAATCACCGGGGGCTCCAACGCGGATCCGAATCTTCTGACCAAGTTGCACGAAGTCTATCGCAACG
>JARLHP010000131.1 GCA_031292195.1 Syntrophobacteraceae bacterium | reverse complement strand
GTTTTTCAAACTAAAAGGAAAGGGGGAACCCACCTATTGAACATTTCCCAGTGCGAATCAAGGATGATTACCGACAAAAATCGTCGGAATCCGAAGGGTGAACTTTGTCCTTCCATAGGCCCAGGTGTTTCATACAAAAAAACAGGAAAATCCACTACAGAGACACAGAGAGTGCTTTCTTTTTTGACCGGCCGGGAGACGACTGCCGGTCAAAAGGGCAGACCTTCGGCGGATAGGCGGCAGGGGCCATCGGACCGGAATGAGTCTTAACCTGGCGCACTTTCAATAAATTTCCGTTGGAACAGAATGCCCCTGGGCCTCCCACATCCACCTTCCCGTTTGACCGGTTAAGTGTTATATAAATAGTTTTAGCTCAATAATGGTCGAACATCGATCACCCTTTGAATTCCTCAGGAAAAGGACGCCGGAGACCTCGATGGATTATAAAGATACGCTGAATCTCCCCCAAACCGATTTTCCCATGAAGGCAAACCTGGCGGTTCGCGAACCCGAACTGCTGAAAAGATGGGATGAAATTGGTCTCTACCAGCTGTTGCGCGAAAAAGCCAAAGACCGCCCGCGCTACATTCTCCACGACGGTCCGCCTTATGCCAACGGCCACATCCATCTTGGCCACGCCCTCAATAAGATCCTGAAGGACATGATCATAAAATCGCACCAGATGAGCGGAATGGGCGCCGCATACGTTCCGGGCTGGGACTGTCACGGCCTTCCGATCGAGCACCAGGTGGACAAGGAGCTGGGCAAGAAGAAAGAGACGATGTCTCAATCGGAGAGGCGCACGCTCTGCCGCCGCTACGCCGAGAAGTTCGTCGACATCCAGCGAAACGAGTTCAAAAGACTCGGGGTGCTCGGGGAATGGGACAACCCCTATCTCACCATGGCCTATCATTATGAGGCCACCATCGCGCGTGAACTGGGCCGCTTTTTCGAAAACGGCAGCGTGATTCGCAGCAAAAAACCCATCTACTGGTGCACCAGCTGCCGCACGGCCCTGGCGGAAGCCGAGGTTGAATACGCAGACCACAAGTCGCCTTCGGTCTACGTAAAGTTTGCCCTCACGGCCGAAGCAGCGGCCGGCTTCGCCGAACTGGCCGGCAAGAACGCTTATGTGCTGATCTGGACGACCACTCCATGGACCCTTCCGGCGAACCTGGCCATTGCACTCCATCCCGACTTCCCCTACGTCGCCGCCGAGGTTGACGGCGAAGTCTGGATTCTGGCCGAAGGCCTTCTGGAAAATGTAATGACCGCTGCCGGCGTTCAAAACTACAAAACGATCCGCACTTTCAAAGCCGGGGAATTGAAAGGCCTCAAGGCCCGCCATCCGTTCGTGGATCGCGATTCGCTCATCATCCTGGGGCGCCATGTGACCCTGGAAGCCGGAACGGGAGCGGTCCACACCGCTCCGGGCCACGGACGCGAAGACTACGAAGCGGGTCTCGAATACGGCCTGGACATCTATTCTCCCGTAGACGACCACGGGCGCTTTACAGAAGAGGTGGAGTTTTTCGCCGGACAGTTCGTCTTCGACGCCAACAAGGCCGTGATCGCCAAACTCGAAGAAAACGGCCGGATGCTCAAAAAGGGTGATATCACCCACAGCTACCCTCACTGCTGGCGTTGCAAAAACCCGGTCATTTTCCGCGCCACCCCCCAGTGGTTCATCTCCATGGAAAAAACCGGCCTTCGCGCCAGGGCGCTCGAATGGATAGACCGTGTGCAGTGGCTCCCCGGATGGGGCCGGGAGCGCATTTACGGCATGATCGCCAACAGGCCCGACTGGTGCATATCCCGGCAGCGTTCCTGGGGAGTTCCCATCTCCGTGTTCCGCTGCTCTGAATGCGGCGAATACATAACCTCCAGGGAACTTTTCGATCACATCGTTTCGATGTTTGAAAAAGAGGGCGCGGACGCCTGGTTTACACACCCGGTCGAAGACCTCCTGCCCGAAGGAGTTGCCTGCCCCGGTTGCGGCGGCAGAAAGGTGGAAAAGGAGACCGATATCCTGGACGTCTGGTTCGATTCCGGGACCTCCTTTGCCGCTGTTTTGGAAAAAAGGCCCGAACTCGAGGTCCCCGCCGATCTGTATCTGGAGGGAAGCGATCAGCACCGGGGCTGGTTTCATTCTTCTCTTCTGGCCGCCGTCGGGACCAGGGACACCGCCCCTTATAAAATGGTCCTTACCCACGGCTTCGTCGTTGACGGCCAGGGACGCAAAATGTCCAAGTCCGTCGGCAACGTTATCGCGCCCGAGGAAATCATCCGCCAGTACGGTGCGGAGATACTTCGCCTGTGGGTATCGGCCGAAGACTACAGGGACGACGTGCGCATCTCGCAGGACATCCTGAAAAGGCTTAGCGAAGCCTACCGAAGGATCCGCAACACCTGCCGGTTTCTGCTCGGAAATCTCTACGACTTCGACCCGGCCACTCATTCGGTTCCCCGCGAGCAGATGGATGAGCTGGACCGCTTCGCCCTTCACCAGCTCCAGGATCTGATCGAAAAAATCAGCCAGGGATACGAGCGCTTCGAATTCCACCGGGTCTATCACGCCCTTCACAACTACTGTGTCGTGGACTTGAGCTCCTTTTACCTCGACATCCTGAAGGACCGGTTGTACACGTCCGCGGCCGGGAGCACCGCCCGGCGCTCGGCACAGACTGTGCTCCACACCATCCTGAGCACCCTCGTGCGACTGATGGCCCCCGTGCTGTCGTTTACCGCGGAAGAGATCTGGCTTCGGATGGCGCAGGGCGAGGAGCCCTCCGTCCATCTGCAGACCCTTCCCGTAGCCGATCCCGGCCTCAGGGACGATCAACTTGCCGCGCGCTGGGAAAAGATCCTGGCGGTGAGAAATGACGTGCTTCGAACCCTGGAATCAGCCAGGAAGGACAAGACCATCGGCCACCCCCTCGACGCCTGGGTGCGCCTTGCCCTCCCGCCCGAATTCCAAAGCGAGTTCGCGGGCTGCGAAGAGCTTTTGAGATCGGTTTTCATCGTCTCCCGGGTCTCCATCGAACCGGAATCGGCCCTGAACGCTCCGGTCGCGGAAGTCGATCTGGCCGGCTTGAAGGTCCAGGTCGAAACCGCTTCAGGGGAAAAATGCGAACGTTGCTGGGTAAAATCCGATAAGGTCGGGCAGTTTCCGGACCAGCCCAAGATCTGCGACCGGTGCTATTCGGTCGTGGCATAGGGCGGGCTCGAAAGACAGCTCCAACTGCCCCGGCTAATAGAGGGCGAAAACCATGAAGCGAGACGACGTCCTGGCAATTTTGCGCGAATTCAAACGAGACAGAGCAGAAGAATATGGCATTCTGGAAATAGGGGTTTTTGGTTCGGTTGCGCGGGATGAAGCCGGCGAAAACAGCGACGTCGACATCTGTATAAAAACCAGGCCCCCCAATCCCTTCATACTGGTCCACATCAAGGAGGAAATCGAGAAGCTGGTGAAGAGGCGTGTGGAGATCATTCGAGTGCGCGAGAAGATGAACCCGTTTCTTCGTAAGTGCATCGAAAGAGAAGGCCGGTATGTATGACAAGGACCTCGTTGTGGCTATACTCACACAGATCGACGAGGCACTCATGAAGTCGGCCCGCTCACGGCGATCATCAAGAAGATCATAGAGGAGTTGCGCTGACGTCCCAATTGAACGACGGCCTTTACTCCGGGAGGGAAAACAGATGAAAAGCCAGGTATTTTTCACGCCGGTCAAGGATGCGGATGATATCGACGCCGTCAATCGTGCTCTCAAGGTGCTGCTGGCCAAAAGCGCCATGCCGGCCGTGGCCGAAGCAGGCAACAAGGTCGCGGTGAAGCTCCATTTCGGAGAAGAGGGCACGGATGCTTTCGTCAGGCCCGACCATTTGCGGATCATCTGCGATGAATTAACCGGAAGAGGCGCCCTTCCCTATTTGTCGGACGCCAACACGCTCTATCGGGGCATGCGGCTGAACAGCACGGATCACATGGGGATCGCCCTGGAGCATGGATTTACCAGGGACGCCGTGGGCGTGGACATCTTCATCCCCGATGATACAAAAGAACAGGATGTGGTGGAGCTGGTCATCGATCAAAAATTGATCAAGACCGCCAGCGTCGGCCGCTGTTATGTGGATGCCGACGCCTTCGTCGCGGTGACCCATTTCAAGGGGCACGGCCTGACGGGTTTTGGCGGGTCGCTCAAAAATGTGGGCATGGGCTGCGCCACCCGGCGGGGCAAACTGGCCCAGCACTGCGACGCCGCCCCCACCTTCTACGAAGACAAATGCATCGGTTGCGGCGAGTGCGAGAAGGTTTGCCCCGTTGGCGCCATCCAAATCGAAAACGATAAATCGGTGCTGAGCAGGGATAAATGCATCGGCTGCGCCAACTGCGTCGCCGCCTGCCCCAACGCGGCCCTTTTCGTCGATTTCAAGGCGGGCGATGATGTCCAGAAGAAGATGGTCGAGTTTGCATACGCTATCTTGAAGAATAAAAAAGGCAAGGCCGCTTTTTTGAATTTTGCACTGAGGATAAACAAGGAATGCGATTGCTGGCGTTACGGGAACCAGCGGATCGCTCCCGACGTGGGGATTTTCGCATCCACCGACCCGGTGGCCATCGACAAGGCCAGCCAGGACCTGGTCAACGCCGCCTGCGGCAAGGATGTTTTCAAGGAGTTTCACCCCGATCAACACCCTCACCTGCAACTCGAATACGCCCGGGATATCGGGCTGGGAAGCATCGACTACGAACTTATAAAGGTATGACGCCCCATTGTCCCCCTGGGCCCCATCCACGCGGGGGGACAATCGCGTGCGCGCACCGCGGATGAACGTAAATAGATGCGGATAAACACAAAATGACCTCGTTTGCCCGCCGCTTTCGGTTTGGCGCCATCACTCCTAAAGAGGCAGGAGTTTAAACAGAGCGCCCAGCGCCACAGCTTTTTCCTGGCTCAATTCACCTATTTGCCCCCTTCTTTCCGCCATTCTGCGGAAGTGCGTAAAATCGGTGGGGAGCGTTTCGTTTTCCACCAGGAAAGCGATCTTCTGGATTATTTCCCGGATCTGTTCCGGACTTCTTACCCTTCCGCCTTCCGCGGACGTTCTGACGAAATATTCTATCTTCATCTTGCCGCTCTCGGCGTTATATTCCAGGTCCTTTACACGATGGAGCGTCAGGATGGCGTAATCGCCCAGCGCCTGCCAGAATACCTCGTCATAGCCCCGCCATGTCGGCAGGTAGAAGCGCAGCAATGCGGGGCTCTTGTTGCCGTCTATCAGAATGGTCTTGTAGAGAACGACCGGCAGCCGTTTTACCTGCTCTTCACCGATTTTTTCGACCATGCCGAAAAGCACCCGCCTTTGCATTTTACGCAACCGCTTTTCGAACTGCTCGAGCAGACCGCCCTGGCCGGGAATGGTGCTCAGGTTTTCTAAAATTTTTTCAATCGCCAATTCCATGCAGTTCTCCTCGGGACCGAAAAGGAGGCGCTTTCGGCCAACCGACCGGATTATCACAGCTTTTTAATACTTTTCACTTTCTCTATTCATAACTTTCTTTTAACAATTTTACCATGGCAAGACACGAATACGCAGAGGAAAATAGGCTTTCCGTTTGCATCTTCGAGGAAACGGCCCGCCTTGAAAACGGGGCCGAAGTCGGTTATATACTTAACTAAGCTAACTATTAGAAAGGATAACTATGGCCCCCTCACCGGATGAATGCGCCCGGTCCGTGCTGGAAACCGTTCCGATGGTCATGCGCGCCATTCGCCAGGAGATGCGCAGCCACCGGGAATCCGGGCTTTCGGTTCCACAGTTCAGGGTCCTGATCTACCTGGCCCGAAATGAGGGCGCCTCCCTGTCGGAGGTCGCCGGGCATCTCGGCCTGACTCTTCCGGCCACCTCCAAGATGATAGACGTCCTGGTCGCCCGGAATCTGGTGAGCCGAGGCAGGGCCCCCGGGGACCGGCGCCGCGTGGCGCTGGCGCCCACGGAGCTTGGCCGGTCTTCGACCCGCACGGCCCGCGAGGCCACGCAGTCCCGACTGGCCGAACGGCTCGCCCTGCTTGCGCCTTCGGAGCTCTCGACCGTCCTCTCGGCCCTTGGCGCGCTGGGTTCTATTTTCTCATCCGATCCTCAAATCGCAACCAGGGAGAAAGAGCAGCATGCCAATCCTGGAAACTGATGCTCTTACCCGCCTTTTCGGCGAGCATACCGCCGTGGACGGGGTGAGCCTTCCACTCGATGCCGGGGAAAGTTTCGGTTTGCTTGGCCCCAAGGGAAAGAACGCAGAAAGAACGGCGTCCAGAAGAACGGGGTCAGGCCTTGAAAAAGGAATAATTTGGGAGATGGAACATCGTAAAGCTCCTCAGCGAACTGATGGTGAGAGTCTCGCCTAGCAGCAGTCAAGAGAGAACCCTTTGCCATCTTGAGTGGCTGGTCAAGCAGCCTTTAAAAACTGCAAATTCCTTTTTCAAGGCCTGACCCCTCTCACTTCTCAAATGGAGAGGGGGGAAACGCATAATTTCATGGGCGTCCCCTATCATGGGCATCGGCCAGGTGCTGACAATGCCGCTTTTTTTCGCCAGCAACGCCATTTACCCCATCTCCATCATGCCCGGCTGGCTCCAGGTGATCTCCAGGATCAACCCGCTCACCTACGAGGTGGACGCCCTCCGGGCCATGATGCTCGCCAGCGGGACGAGCCTTTTCGGCATAGGCGTGGACATGGGGGTTCTGGGTCTCACTCTTGCACTGCTGGTGATCGTGGCCGGAAAAGTGTATCCGGGCATAGTGGTCTGAGCGGATTGTTGCATTTAGGGATTCAGGGCGACGGTATTGAATGTTCACCGTAATGCGCTAACGGTATGAAATCGCTTGATTCTTTACGGCATCAGTTTTATGTTGCGCCTAAAGCAGGTTGCATTCTGCCGCGCGATGGGATGAAATCCGACCTTATCAAAATGCTCGAAGCCGACGGGTGGCGGCAGGTGCGCATGCGTGGCAGCCATCGGCAATTTCGGCACGTTTCAAAACCTGGTACAATTACGGTGGCAGGCAATGCAAAT
>JARLHP010000014.1 GCA_031292195.1 Syntrophobacteraceae bacterium | reverse complement strand
CCTTTTGGTCGAAGGCCTCGATCATGAATTCCCAGGGGCGGTCCTGCGGATGAACGCTCAGTTCGCCCACGATGATCAGCCCGCACCCCCCCTCGGCCCTTCGGCGGTAGTAGGCCACGTGCTGGTCCGTTAGAACGCCCTGGTTGGGGAAATTAGTGCGGTGGGCAAGAAAACAGATGCGGTTGGGTATGCTTACCTTGCCCAATTGCAGCGGTGAAAAAATATGATTTGGCATTGATGCTTTCTTTTTTCTCAGGGCCAAAGGCCGTCCCCCTTTAAGCCTCACCCCCGTGCAAAGTTTGGCGACAAACGGCTACAGAGCAAGGCGCATACCAGACATGCCGCAATGTCCCCGAAAGCTGCTAAAACCTGCATGGCGGCGTGTTTTGGCTATCCGGCCGTGAAGACTTTCCGGCTTTAATCGCGTGTGCGTTGAGAAACATGACCCCGGCGCAGGCCGCCTCCGATGCGGATATCTATAGGGAATTCAAAGAAATAATGAATGTTGGGGCTGTTTGGGTAAATTGGGGAGCGGAAACCATGCGATCTTCCGACAAACGATGGATTAACCGGGGGTGTCGGCCTCACGGCCTCAACCCCCGGCTAATGGCTTTGATCCCTTCGGGATCACGATCGTCGCTCAGGCCTTGCCCGCAAAGGCATGGCATGGCGCTTGCGTACCTTCTTTCCGTCTATATTTTCATGCATACATGCACCAATGGGCATACAGACTTCAGAACCACACAAAAACAAATCCCCAAAAATCATGAAAGGATATTTGCCATG
The DNA here is from genome assembly GCA_031292195.1 of Syntrophobacteraceae bacterium. GTDB lineage: Bacteria > Desulfobacterota > Syntrophobacteria > Syntrophobacterales > Syntrophobacteraceae > SbD1. The sequence goes on along the minus strand of JARLHP010000014.1, from coordinate 14,884 downwards.
ACGCGAGCAGGGTATTTCTCCACAGGGTTGATCCCCCTCATTTTGACCAGTTGCCTGTTTTTATATGGGTGCGCCTCCGTCGGGCCGGGCGGCGAAGATGCTCATCTTGCCGCGGTCCCCTCCAACAGCGCCGATTACCTGATAGCCCCGGGCGATGTTCTGGAGATCGCCATCTACGGTGAAGATGGTTTGGACAAACGCAAATTGGTGGTTCGCCCTGACGGCAAAGTCTCCTTTCCGCTGGTCGGTGACGTCCGGGCGGGCGGGCTTACCACCGAGCAGGTAAAGGCCGAGGTAGAGGGCAAGGCCAGGAAGTTCATCCCGGAGGCCGTGGCGACCGTAAGTGTGAGGCAACTCGACAGCATGCAATACTACGTGCTGGGCAAAGTGGCCAAGCCCGGCATGTTCAATGTATCGAGGCCTATAACGGTCCTCCAGGCCCTGGCCCTGGCAGGGGGAAACACCACTTTCGCCGATGAAAAGCACATAGAAATCGTCCGCAGCGATGGCGGCCGAATCACGAAAATGGAGTTCAATTATAACCAGGTGAAAAATGGGAAGGATCTGGCGCAAAACATCCTGCTGCAAAGAGGCGATACGGTGGTCGTGCCGTAGAGAGGGAGCGAGGAGCAAAAAAAAGGCGCCGGGCTCCCGGCCGCGGGCCGCGTCGGGTGCAGGCTCCCGCGGGGATGCGCGGGTTGGGGGTTAGGAGTTGGGGCGGGGACATCGGTTCCCCGCCCTTTTGCCCTTCGCTTTTTCAATGACACAGCCTGGAGTCAAAAGCACGGTGACGCCTCACTTCCCGCACCTCCATTTTTCGGTTGAGATATCCCAATAATTCAAGGATAATTGAGCTGGAAAGAATCTCTTTCCAAACCCCCAGGGGGGGCCCGGGCTTATGGCTCGGCTCCCCCTACATTTTCTCATGAACTCCCCCGGCGTGGCGAAGCCCACTCTTTTTTCAACTCCAGAGCCTCCGTGTGAAGCTTCGGGTCGCCCCCGGGCCGCAGCGCTTTTTCCAGGTAGGTCAGGGCCTCCTTTTCTTTCCCCTGCGCATGCAGGATGATGGCGGCGTGCATGCAGTGAAGACCTACGGCGGGGTTGTCCGCCAAGGCCCTCTGGATGTTGTACCAGGCGCCGTTGAGGTCCCCTTTCCGGTAGTCCGCCCATGCCGCGGTATCCAGAAAGAAAGGATTGTCCGGTTCTTTGGCCAGCGCCCTGGAGATAAGGCCTTGGGCTTTTTCTCGCGATTTATCGTCCGTGCCGTGCTCAATGTAGAGATAGGCAAGATCGTTCATCAGTTCCGGTCCCCCAGCCGATTTGTCCACCAGTTGGCCGCAGGCCCTGATGGCATCCCGGTAGCGGCCTGCAAGCTCGTAGAGCATGGCGAGCTGAAAGAGCACCGGATCGGCAGGCTTTTGCTGGTAAGCCTGCTCGAACTTCGAGATGGCCCCATCGACATTGCCCTCGCGCAGCTTGAGACCTGCCAGCTCCTTATAAGGCGGGAGCCACCGGGGGGCCAACTCGGAAGCCCGCAAAAAAGCCGCCTCGGCCCCTTTAGAATCGTGCGCCGCCGCCAGGGTCAACCCGATATAATAGTGAATCGTGGCGGATTCGGGGTCTGACCTGCTTTCATCCTTTAACAGGGCCAGGGCGGATGGAGTGTCCTTTTGAAGGATATATGCCTCAACGAGCGAGGCCAAAGCAGCCTGACGCCCCCCAGTCTTTTCGAGCGCCTGCCGGAACCATTGGACAGCTTCCCGGTATTTGGACTCCACGATCATCAGCCGCCCGAGCGTCAGGTAGCCTGCCGGCGAATTGGGCTGCAGGCTGACAATGCGGTGCAGACTCGTTTCGGCCCCGGAATAGTCTTTCCTGGAAGCCTGGAAAGCCCCCCTGGTTTTAAGCAGGGAAATATCGTCGGGGTGGATCTTTAGACCGGTATCGATAAGGTTGGAAGCCAGGTCGACCTGATTTTTTCCAATGTAATATCGGATCAGTTCCAACCGCAACGGGACGCTGCCGGGAACTCTTTCCAATCCCCGGTTCAAGGTGAGTACGGCCAACGCTGCTTTCTTGCTCATAAACTGGCTGCGGGCCAGCAATATCTGAGCTTCCACGTTCTCGGGGCGGGATGCCGCGGCCTGGCTCAGGTGAATCTCGGCATCCGCCGGCCGGTCGAGGGAAAGCAGGACTTTCCCTAGCAGGAGCTGTGCGTCCATATTGGACTGGTCCTCGGAGAGCAAGGTCCGGCACTGCGTCATCGCATCGGCCAATTTAGCCTGCATGGCCATCAGGGTGGCTTTGGCCAGGATCATCTTTTGCCCGTCCGCTTTTTTCAAACCGGTTTGCAGGGCCCTGTCCACAACAGCCATCGCCGATGCCTGGTCGTTTTGCTCTTCATCGAGCTGGGCCAGTCTGATGACCGCATCAACGTCCACGGGGCTAAGCGCCGCCAGCTTTTCAAGGGCTACCCGCTCTTTGGCCGGGTTCTGGCGACGCCCCCAAAAATCGGCCTTGGCCTGGAGGGTTACCCTCCGTTCGGGCAGCCTCTCGAAAGCGGCTTCCGCCTGTTTTGACAACCCCAGGGCTTCCAGCGTCTGCGCCTGGAGAATCGGGCGCTGCAAGTCTTTGGGGTTCGCCTCGACCATTTGCCGCAATTCGGCTTCGGCCCGGGCATCGTTTTTCCTCTCCACCTCCACTCGGGCCATAAACAGATAGGGGCCGATCTCCCCGGGCGCCAAAGCGCGCCACGTCCGTGCCGCCTTTTCCGCCCCCTGCCAGTCTTTTAGCTTTCCACACGCCTGCGCGAGCACCATTTGCACATTTTTATCACTTTCCCCCCCTTCGATATGGGCCAGGGTGACGAGGACCTCCCGGTAGCGCTCGAGTGATAAAAGCGCCACGGCCTTGATGAGGCTTGCTTCCCGCCCGGATTTATCCGGGTGTTTCAGGAGCGCCAGTTGTTCGATCGCCCTCTTACCCTGCCTTGCCAATGTAAAAAGCCAGGCAAGCTGCAATCTGACTTCGTCCATGTCGGGATTGGCCGCAAGCGTTACCACATAGAGCGAGTAGGCTTGCCGGTACTCTTTTAGCGCCAGCATTGCCTTCCCCAAACCGAGAATGGCATCTTTGCTTCGCGGGTCGATTTGCAGCGCGTTTTTGTATTCCAGCGACGCGCGCGTGGGGTCTCCTTTTTGCATCAGCCGGTCGCCGCGGGTAACGAAAGAAACAACTTTTTCCTCTCTGCTGCTGCAACCGACAATCAGGACAAGCGCGCTGGAAATAAGCAACGCGGTCCATACCAGATGTCTACATTTTTTGGCCACGGATCAGTCTCCAAAGTTTGCGAGGTCCCTGAGATGGGAGGGAAGCTGCCTCTCCCCCGGCTTTCTTCGATTCCGCGATCTGCGACGCCAGATGTTTGCACTTCATTTCGAGCAAGGCCGCTTTGACTCCGTTTTGATTGCTTCGCTCCTTTTCTTCCGCCAGCAGTTGGCGCAAAACTGTCATGGCTTCGTCCTGCCCGGACGATTCCAGGGCCTTTATGCGACTTTCCAGGGCATTGAGGCGAGCACTCAAATCGAGCTGCCCCACATCGCACCGCCCCGACACATCCGGCGGGTCCTCGGAAGCTCCGCGGTGAAAAGCCGGTTGTTCCTGTGTGGAGTACAAAAACAACAGTTCATTATCCGCAACGACTCTTTCCACCATGACCTCGGTAACCAGGCGCACGTCGTCGGCGAAGGCGTAAGTCAGGGCCGCGTCGCAAATGGAGCTTATCACCCGGGGTATCCCCCTGGAAAAGGAGGTCACGGAGGCTATTGCCTCCGGGGTAAAGATGGGTTGGGGCCCCTCGTAGCCGCCTATCCGAAGCCGGTGCTCGACGTAGGTTCCCACCTCATCCCTGGATAGGGGGCTCAGATGGTAGTGAACCGAAATGCGCTGGGTGAGCTGCGACAGGGCCGGATTCATCAGGCGGGTCTTGAGCTGGGGCTGTCCCACCAGGACGATTTGCGCCAGAAACTCGCTGCCGGCCTCCAGGTTCGACAGCATGCGCAGTTCTTCGAAGGAAGCCAGAGGAAGGTTTTGCGCCTCGTCTACCACAATCACGCACCTGCCCCCCTTCGAGTAGGAGTCCAGGAAGTGCAGGAAAAGGGCGTCGACCAGGTCGCTTTTGTGCTTGGAGGCCACCCGCACGTCAAATTCTTTGACCAGAGTTTCCAGCAAGGCCGCGGGGTCCAGATGAGTATTGAGTATCAGGGCCGTATCGAGCGAGTTGGGGACCTTGTTGAGCAAAAACTTGAGCAGGGTGGTCTTCCCCGCCCCGACTTCTCCTGTCAGGGCGATGAAACCGACGTTGTGCGTCAGGCCGTACTCCAGGTGCGTGAGGGCCAGATCGTGCCCGCGGCTCAAAAAGAGAAAATCCGGGTCGGGGGAAAGAACAAAGGGCCTTTTTCGCAGGCCGAAGAATTTGGTGTACATAATGTCCCTCAGGATGTCCCGGTTATCGGTTGGAGTCCTCGGAATAGCGCTCCCCCGCATAGTAGCCGTAAGAGGCGAGCTGGCCGCGGCGAACATCGCCAAGGACCGCACACAGGATCTTCTCCTTCGGAATGCGCTCCATCGCGGCCGTCACGTTGGCCTTGGACGTGACCCCCGCCCTGGCCACCAGGATGATCGCATCAGCATATTCTGAGATGATCACGGGGTCCGGGCATACATTGATGCCGGGCGTATCCAGGATGACGTAGCGGTCTTGGTAGCGGTGCTTCAATTCCCGCAGCAAAGCCTCCATTCTGGCAGAGCCCAGAGCTTCGGCCGCCCTTTGCAGACCGCCGCCGGCCGGTAGAATCGTGAGCTTCGGGATGGAGGGGTTGACGAAAATCTCTTCGAGTTCCCTCTCATTTTCGATATAGGACTTGAGACCCGCGGTTTTCGCACCCAAGCCGAACAACCGGGCCACCGAGGGGCGCCGGAAATCGAGGTCTGCCAGCAGGGCCGTCTGACGGGGGTCCTGGGCGATACTTACCGCCAGGTTGGCGGCCACCAAGCTTTTGCCTTCTCCCGGGCCAAATCCGGTCACCTGGATGACATTCCAGCCCCTGTGCCGGGTGTGCTTGAAGACCCGGGTGCGCAGAAACTTGAATTGATCGGCAGCGGGATTTTTGTCATGAAGCGCCACAATTTTGTTTCCGAGCAACTCCTTTTGGCTGACCTCGATAATCCGGGTCCCCGTATAGCCGACCACCGCGCCCCGGGACAGACCGCCTTCCCGCCGTTCCCGCGGCTCCCTGGTTTCATGGTCCAGTCTCAGTACTTTTGCCTTCTCGAGGGCTTTCCTGATTTGACTCATCTATCTCTCCACCCGGGACAAAAAATCTTTCCCGCACACTCTCGTATCCCAAAGATCGATAAAAAGGCTCGGGACGCGGTTCTTACGGCTCCCGGCGCCCTGCTCCTATATCGGTATGTATCTGGCCAATAGACGAAGGACTCTGGCATACATCACGTAGAGATCCATCACGAAGAAGTTAACGAAGAGCAGGGCCAGCAAAAAGCCGCACGCGCTCCCCGAACCGATGAGCATCCGCCTTTTCTTTACACGGGACCTCTCAGCATCGGTAACGATTCGGGGGATTACCGAAAAGGCCGAAATCCCGGTAAGCTCCACCAGGGTTTTGACATCGCGCAGGCCGTCGTCGGTATATTCGCGCAGGCAGGTCCCTCCAACCGACAACCCCAGGCCCAGAATGGCACCAATGACTATGATGGCCAGCCTGTTGGGCCTCACGGGCTTTTCGGGCAAAAAAGGAGGGTCCATGAGTTCGAAGGTCTCCCCCAGCTGTTCTTCCTCCATGCCCTGGCCCACTTTGGCCGCCAGCGATTTCTGCTGCAACTGGGTGTAGTGAAGTTTGGCGTCGTGATAGTCGGTTTCGATTTCATTGTATTCCTTGGAGACCTGGGGCATCTTATGCAGCTTGACATAAACCGCGTCGATCTTTTTTTCGAGGAGCTGTTTTTGCGTCCGGATCGCTTCCAGAGAAGCCTCGATGCCGTCAAGGCGGGTTTTTAAAGTCACGTAATTGGGATTGGTGGCTTCGCTGATGCGTGTGGAAGTCCGCCCCGCCCCGCCCGTCGGGAAGGTGGCTATCTCCTTTTTTACGCCGTCGATCTCCTTCCTGGTCTTTCGCACCAGAGGATATTGGTCCGTATAGCGAGCCCTCAGTGCGGCAAGATTGTTCTCCAGGCCCTGCAAGCGCCCCCTGGCCCGGGTCAACCGGTCGCCGCCGCCGGTTGAGCTTTCCAACAGGGTGATTTCCTTCTTCTTGGCCTCAACCATCGGGTGGTGGGCCGAATACTTCGACAGCAGTTCGGTCAACTGCAACTTGGCCTGCTCCAGTCGCTGCCGGGGGCTCATCACCTTATCGTCTGCGAAGCTGTAAGGATTGATGCCCGCCAGCTGGTCCTTGATGGTGGCCTGCTGCTCGACAAGCGTTCGGCTCTGCATGTCCAGATCGCTTATGGCCACAGTGATCCTTTCGATCTTTTGCAGGTCGAGCGCGTTAAAATCGGGCAGTTCCTCCAGGTGTGCCTGGCGGTAGGCCGCAAGTTTTGTCTCGAGCCCGTCGAGCCTCTTTCGCGCCCCCTCCATCTGATTTTCAAGAAACCGGGTGGTGTTTCGGGCATGTTTCTCCCTGGTCTCCAGGCTCTTTTGCACAAAGTAGGAAGCTAACTCGTTGGTCACCAGTTGCGCTTTTTTAGGGTTCTCATCCTCGTAGGAGACCTTGAAGGCGATAGTCATCCGAAAAGGGTTGGCTTCATCCCTTTCCTGGATCCGGGCGTCGATCGGCGCCAGGATGATCCGGTCGCGAACCTGCTCGACGAGTTCTTCGGTGGAAATCCTGTCTTTTCTTTCCGTCAGCAGGTCGAATTTTCGAACCAGATCGAGGATTTTCGACCGGGCCAAAACCTCCTCGGTGATTGCCTGAAGACGCTGGTCGGCATAACTTGTCACGGTGGAGGGCACCAGGTTGGCCGGAATCTGCGGATACTTGATCATGATGATGCCGGTCGACCGGTAGATGCCGGGCAGAAGGCAAGCCGCGAATACCGACACCAGCAGCGTCACGGCCAAAGGCGCAATGAGCATGACCCTGCGTCTTCTGACAATCTCCAGTATTTTTGCCGCGTCCAGTTTATCTCTCATTCCAGGAACTCCCGGGTTCGATAGCTTTTTGGGTATCCGCCCTTTAAGGAACCAGGACCACATCGCCTCTTTGTAAAACGATATTTTCTTCCAGATGTTTGCCGTACTTGACCTCATGGTAATTGAAAGGCAGCTTTTCAGACGAGCCGCCGTGATTTCGCAGGATGTAGATATTCTTTTCCCGGGCGAAAATGGTCGGCCCCCCGGCAAGGGCCATGAGCTGCAAAACGGTAAGGGATTTTGAGACGTCGTACATTCCGGGTTTTTCGACTTTGCCCACGATATAATATTGCAGGCTGCCCAGTTTGCTCACTATCACGGCGGCGTTGGCCTGGGGGACCAACCGCCTCATCTTCTGCTCCACGATCTTTTTCACCTCGGAGGTGGTCAGTCCGGCCACTTCCAGGTCGCCTATCAGGGGAAAAGAGATTTTGCCGTCGGGTCGCACCACCAGTCCGTCTCTTGCCAGCGCATCTTCCCCATAGATGGATATCTGGAGAATATCGGCAGGAGCGATTCTGTAGTCTTCGCCAAAAGCATTTTCCCGCAATCCCGTGACCACAAGAGAAAAAACGAGGGGCAACATCATGATGACAATAGATATTTGTTTCATTCCGTCCTCCTTGTTTGCAGATACGGGGCTATATTATCCAGGGCCAGAATGCCATTACAAAATTAAGACAAAGCGCAGATATCAAGCCAACCGCCAAATAATTGCTTCTATCTCCCAGCTTAAACCGAAGCAATTCAAAACCGAGAAAAGTGATTAGTATTTTTATTGTTATTGTATTGACGTGATATATAGTCAGCAATGACACCGGAAGAAAGAATGTCATTACCACAACAGCCAGGAGCAAGTAGTCCATCGCCACAATCGGTACATCATCATAAGTAGTTACAAGGTACGCTATATAGGATAATCCAAGCAGTATATATACAATTAGCGAATATCTATGGCAATAATACCATAATATTATGGATTTGTTTGCCACATCGAACAAGACAATGTAGTATACGGCCAGAAAGTACGCTGCAATTCTCATAACACCACCAGGTACATTCTTATTTATAATCTTTATTAAGAAAATGATTCCCGCCAATCCCAAAGAATAAACCCCCATATTCTTATCAATAGGTCTTCCCAATAATGGCGAGTAGAAATAGAAAACCAGAAGCGCGGTCGTCATCCCCACCCAGGCTGCTCTGGAGATGAGCAGCCTTAGCTGCCGGCGAGTTGACTGAGCGTACGGCTCGCCTGCCGGCGCGGTTGTGAGGTCGTCTTTTCCCGTGATGCGCCCGAAGGGACAAAACAACAGCAGCGCCAGGAAAACCGATATGATGACCACATATGCGGCCAGAAGATGGAGGGCTGAAGAACGGCGCATGGTCCAGCCAAGAAGGATCATGCCCAGTTGCGTGGCATAGATGACCACCACGGCATGGCTGTGTCGGAAACCGAGTTTGAGCAGCTTGTGGTGAATGTGATTCATGTCGGGTTTGAAAAGCGGCTGATGCTCGATCAGCCTGTGCAAGATGACCATGGCGGTGTCCAGCACCGGAATGCCGATGAAATAGAGGACCAGCACGGAACTGTTGCCAATGGGGGGTCGGGTGAAAAGCATCATGGCCGCCCCGACCATGTAGCCCAGCAGTTGACTTCCGGTGTCTCCCATGAATACAACCGCCGGATAGGTGTTGAAGCGCAAAAACCCGATACTGGCCCCGATCATGCATACCGAGACTGTCAGCGCCCCCGAGTTGTTTTGAGTGTATGCCGGAAAGCTTACGCTGGTGAATATGAGCAGGCAGATTCCGGCTGCCAGCCCGTCGAGGCCGTCTGCCAGATTCACGGCGTTAATGGTGGCCACCATGAAGAAGAGGCTGAGAAAAAATGAGGCCAAAGCGTGGTGAAGCCAGGCCCCGGACCACAACTCCCCCGGTATTGCCAGCCTCAGCCCGCTCACGCCCAGAAACACCACGGCCGCCCCTATTTGCCCCAAAAACTTCAAGCGGAAGTCCAAATCGAACAAATCGTCGAGCAGGCCGACCGCCAGGATGCAAGCCGCTCCAAGACAAATGCCCGGAATATGGGGCTCCATTTTGGCGATCAGGACCAGGGGGACCATGGCGCCCACGGCGATGGCCAATCCGCCCGTCCTGGGGATGGCCCCCGAGTGCACTCTGCGTGAACCCGCAACGTCGACGGCTCCGAGCAGGTGGCCGGCCTTCATGGCCGCGGGGACCATGACCGTCGTTAGAAGCGCTGAAAAGCTGAGGATCAGGATGAATATCATTGCCGATCACCGTTCAATTACCGGGAAACAGGGACGAAAAAGCAGGCTGCCGGCAGGCGGTTTCATCGCCGCTGCTCGCTTTGGGCTGCCGGCTTCCAACTTTTCATCTTCCTTCCCGGCACAAATCGGTCGAGAATCGGAAGAATCAATCGAGTGAATTCTTCCAGCCGTTTGTCCGCATGTTCGACTCTTTCCGAAGCGCTGACAGGCGTGATCAGCCGGACCATGGCGCCGTCGCTTCTTTTCTCCAAGATGGTGTCCCAGAAGGCGTAGAGTTTGAGTTGAAGCAGGCTGGTCAAGATTCGGCCGCGTTGCGGAAACCAATAGTAAACCAGCCGTTTGTCACCCATCTTCTCGATGAAAGCGCGGCTTAGTCGCGTGGCGCCCTTGCCGTAGCCGGGAGTTTGCAGGGTCGGCGTGCCGGACTCCTCGAAGACCCAGCCGTTTCCCGGAATGCAGGAGGCGGGGCTGTGGCACGACTTTCCCTTGCTCTGACTGGCGTAGTAGGCAACGAAGAGTTCGACCGGCTGCTTGCCGGGGCTGGTGTAACAGCGCCTGGTGAAGTCACTGGGGTGCAACTGGTCGATCAGTGCGGGCTCCATTGCCACAGGGGTGCCCCGCCACTGCCCGATGGTCCATGGAAACATCCCGAGGGGCCGGCTCAGGGGGATGTGCGCTCTTGTGTCCAAGCCCATGGAAACGGTAAGCGTGGCGCCAAGCAGCAAGGCCGCGGCAAAGAACCTGAGGAGTGTAGTACATGAGCGGCCCCGAGCTTTGCGCCTGAAGACGAAAGTGGCGTAGCGGGATGGTTCCGGTACTTTGGGGGCCTCAAAACCTCCGGCGTCGGGGTCCTTACCCCCGGCAACCGGGACGCCCATTTTCTCCAGCAGTTTCATCTCCCCCACTATCAGGCTGAGGGAAGCCATAAAGACCAACCAGCCCGAGAAATCGTGAGCGATCCCTTCGCTCCATTGTTGCCCGGCGATTCCCATGAGGGCGATCCTCAGCGCATTCATTGCGATGGCCAGAGGGATGGTGGTAAAAAAGAGACAGGCCTTCCTCACCAGGGAGCCCCGCAGGAAGTGCGCCAGGATGATCCCCAGGACCATCAGGGGCAGCAGGTAGCGAAGCCCGTTGCAGGCCTGTACGATCTCGAGTTTTCTATCCCCCAGGTCGATTACGTTGCCTTCCCGAAAAACGGGAATACCGGCCAGCCCGATCAGGGCGACGCCCAGCCGCGAGGAGAGCAATTGCAGCTCCAGGGATAGGTTTCTGTACAGAAACGTCGGAAAGGGGAACATGGCCGGAAGCAGCAGGAGGGAAAACAGAAGCGTCCGTATCTTTTCCCGGCCGAGGTGGAGCCACAACAGCCCAAGGAGCAGCAGCCACGAAGAGATATAAAGCGTGTAGTATTCCCCGCCAAGTTCTCCGGCAAAGTAAAGCAGGACAGACGCGCAGACAGGGCCAAGTCCCCACCACGAAGGGTTGGATGCGGCCGCCCGAAGCTCCCGCCTTCCGGCCCATGCCGCAGAGGCCGCCACCAAGGGAATGACGGCGCAGTAGGAGTAGTCGCCGCCCATCCACCACGAAAGCATAAGGGTGTATGAGTCGTGAAAGAGCGCGAAAAACATTACTGCGTAGACGGCAACGACTATGGCGTCGGTCGTGGAAAAAGATGGAGCGAACGGTTCCCTGTAAATTGCGGCCGATTTATCCATCACAGGGCGCCCTTTTCCACCACGTGACAATTCGATCCGGGCCCGGCCGGGACGCTTTTGTTTTTCCACACCTTTTCAATAACGCTCAGGTACCCCCCGGCCAGCTTCTCTCGGTCAAAATGCTCCACCACATAGTCCCGGCCGTTTTTTCCCAACCGAGCGCAAAGACCAGGATCCCGGGAGAGCCGCAGTACGGCTTCGGCCAGCCGGCGGTGGTCTTCCGGGTCGATGAGTATGCCGCAGCGCGCCCTGTGCACTATCTCCCCCGCTTCGCCGCCCACTCCCAGGACTATGGGGCGGGCCATGGCCATCGCCTCGAATATCTTGGAGGGAATCACAGTCCGGAAGATCTCGTGTTTTTTCAAAAGCACCATGCATGCATCGGAGGCGGCGATAAAGCCGGGCACTTCCCGCATGGGCCGAGGAGGAAGGATGAGAACGTTTTGGAGCGACCGGGCCTTTTTTTTCTCCAGGAGCCTCCCCCGCTCGGCCCCGTTTCCCATGAGGAGGAAGGCTATATCCTTTTCGGATTGTAAAAGTTCGGCGGCGCTCAAAACCGTCTCGAGACCATGGGCCATGCCAAGGGTGCCTATGTAGGAAATGACAAATTTTGCATCGAGCTTTAGTCCATCGCGGGCGGAGTCCTCCCGGGCCATCACCTGGAAGCGTTCCAGGTCCGCTCCGTTGGTGACCACGGAGACACTTGCCTCCCCGGCCCCCCGCTCCACTATATGGCGCTTGAACGATCGGGTGAGCGCAATGGTATGGTCGGCCCTGCGGTACAGGAAACCTTCCAGCTTTTCCAAAAAAGCGATGAGGGCCGGGCGCTTCACCGCCCCCAGGGCTTTGATGGCCGCGGGCCATAAGTCCCTGATTTCGAGCACCCACGCACAGCCTTTGAGGCGCGACACAAAATATCCTGACATGCCGCAGAAAAATTGCGGAGAGGTCGAGATGACCACATCCACATCCTTTACGCGACCGCACAAAAGAATGGCGGAGAGGAAAAACGAGACATGGCTGGCCGTGCGCCTGAAAAGGCCGGCATTGGCGCTAAGCACCGTCGCCACCCGCAGCACCCGGATATCGCCGCTGCGGTCCCATTGGCTCAACCGGTTGCTGTAGCCCGGGTAGACCACGCCGTCCGGATGGTTGGGGACGCAGGTAACGACCGTTACCCTGTGCCCCCACTTGACCCATCTTTTGACGTTTTCAAACGTACGGACCGCCGGGGCATTGGATTCGGGCGGAAAATAATGCGTTAAAAAAAGTATGTGCATGCTCTAAACCTCCCAGCGGGGAGTAAGGAGCGGGGGAGCGAAGCAACAGGGGGTTCAATCCCGCTCCCTCACCCCGGCTACCCCATTTCCGACTTCGATCAGCCACCCGCCTCTACAGGGTAGATGCGCCGTAAGACTTGACTCCAGAACAACACACTCCTTTTTTAGTCCAAACCGGGGTGCATACCACCCGCACCCTTTTCGAAATGTTCCCGGACCGAGCCGATGGACCGTTGCCACCAGTTTTTCCCGGTTTGATATCCGGGCTGAGGTTCCTTCTAAAACCACCCTCAGCTCGGGATTGATATGAAGACGGGACACAATTTCATGCCTCCCACCGCCCTCCACCCGGTCTTCGATCAGGTAACCGGAGGCCGCCCGGACAATGCGCCGGTGATGAACGGGCCTTCCGGAAAGGCGCCGGTAACCGTCGTGGGCCCCCGCAAACACCAGTGTCCCGTCCGGGTGCGCGTCGAGCCGTCCGTAAACCGGGCGGGCCCTTTTCGCACACCTGTGGGCGCCCCAGACCTGCGACTGGTTGCGGCCGTCGATCGTAACCGCATTGTGGCCGCGGTTGCCCCGGTTATAGCGGCGCATCTCGCCCTCCTCGTACTGGAAGCAACCCGAGTCCACGATCACCCGGGTTCCCCCGAGGGAGAGTTCGATACTCAGCGTATCGCAGTGAGAATGGCCGGGCTGATGGTCGGGGCCTACCGGCCCGCAGTCGATAAAGAGCCGTTCGCCTTGGCGGGGGGCCATGACGAAGTAGCCCGTAGCCGGGAAAGACCACGCCGGCCCGAGGGGGCGGGGGGATGAGCGACCGGTAAGATTTTCATAGTATTGACCAAGTTCGCCGGCAGAAGCTTCAACGCCCAGGGCCGAATCGTTAAAAAGGCAAATCTGGCCATCGGGGTGGGTCACCGCGGCCAAAAACCGCAACATGGCGGGCAAAAGCGGCAGCAGCAGCCGGCAAAGGGCGGCTGCAAGCCGGTCATTAAGCTCCGAGCATACGTTTAGAAGATCCAGACAATCCTCCACGATCATGGCGTGGTAGAGGGGGCTGCGCTCGAAATGTCCGCCATCGGCCAGGACCTGCTCCCCCAGTTCCCGAGTGAGCAATTGTACTCCTGCCGAAAGCCACCTTCGGGCATGGCGGTCTTTAAAAAAGAGGCCGCAAAACAGGAGCGCCTTGGCGTTTTTCAAAAGATGGTTGCCCAGAAGATCGAACTCCAAAGAGCGTTCCAGCCACAGCGCCTGCCGGTGAGCCGAGCGCAGCGGCGCCCCGAGGTCGTATCGGGACAACTCGGGGCGGCTCAAGCATTTGATCCAGTTCACCAGGCGGCAAGAGATCGGAAAGGGGTCCCAGGAGTCGGGGGCGCCCTCGGGGTTTTGGGCTATCCAGTCGTTTATGAGGGCCAAAGCCCGAGCCGGACTTATCGCGGCGGCGGCCTGCAGATACTTGAAGCAGTGCAGGTGGTATCGAAAAAGCCGGCTGTTCGCCCGGCAGCGCCAATCAAGCGGGCTACCGGGCTCAAGGGATTCGTTTAGAAAGGTGAAGCGGTATTTCTCTATATCCCGGGCATCGAACTGGTGACAGGCGGGAAAGTCCACCCTTACTTTCAGCGGGGCGCAGGGAGGAGGATTGGTACCAATTTCCGGCGGCAACCAGACCGAGGGCACCCCCAGTCGCCGCCGGGCCTCGCGCACCGCGCGAGCCGCTATTTGCCCGGGGCGAAGGTGGGCGAGGGTATGGAGGTAATACTCCAAAAGTTTTGGACTCATCCTGTTTTCCAAAGGAATACTCACGGTTTGTCAGTTTCTTAGCAAAAAGTTTTTATCCGGGGATTTCAAAAAGATGGACTGTGGTTGTAAACGCACTCACCGACCGAGGGAAGGTGTATCAATATCTGTGCCACTGGCGTAAGATATGGAAAGGTCAGGTTTTATGACTGGGAGTCAAGGCACAGCCCTTCTGACCGGCCGCCGTCTCCCGGCCGGTCGAAAGAGGAATTTACCTCTGTTTCTCCGCCTCTGAAAAGTTTTTGTCGGGCGGCGCTACGAGACTGTGTCGTAAGCATCGGCTCAAAGCAAGGCATACCCCAAGGGAAATGGAAACCGGGGGTGGGCCGGGCAAATCTTTTCATGCCGGGGTCCAAAGCAACAAGAGGGGGGCGATTCCAACAGTGGGATGGAAACCCTCTTGCCTTCGGCACGGGCAATGCTTGCGCCCGTGCCACCCGAGGATTCACTATGATCAGAGATATCTTGATTGATGGTTCTGATCTGCGACCCCTCACGGGGTCGTCTCCTTCTTTTTCGTTCCTTTCCGGGGGTATCGGCCTCACGGCCTCAACCCCCGGCTAATGGCTTTGATCCCTTCGG